>JAABQU010000179.1 GCA_011391285.1 Thiobacillus sp. | reverse complement strand
CCGCCGGCGGCTGGTCGAGCAACGCGAGCGGCAGCGGGGCGAGGATCGTCTCCAGCCGCGCGGGCGCGCGGACGGCCTTTTCGATGCCCGCCTTCGCCAGCAGCCAGGCGCCGTGCGAGGTTGGCGCACAGGCCATGGCGGCGGCATAGCCCATCTCGCCGATCCCACTACGCGCCTGCTTCAAGAGGCTGGCCAGGCCGCGATGCAGGCTCAGGCAGGTGCTGATTTCGAGCAGCAGACCGTCGGGCGGCTCGAAGCTCACCGAGGGCGTGAAGCGCCCCGCCCACACGGCAAGGCCGGCGAGCGATTCCTGCTCGGCCGACAGGTCGCGCTTGCGCACGATCAGGCCGTCCGCCAAGGCCTGCGCTGCGGGTGCCGCCATGCCGAGATGCACGCCGCAGACTTCGGCGACGTCGTTGCAGGCGACGACCCGGGTACGGCCGCCCTGCTTCTCGACGACCGCCAGAGGTTCGGGCACGGCCGCGCCGCGGGAAAAGACTTCCAGGGACAGCGAATGGAAATGGAGGGCGAGCCACAGCATGACAACAAACTCGCAGGACTTACTTCAGAAGATGGCTTGCACCATGGAAAGGGATGTGCGCACGACGATGCATTTCGGGTCTCGCCTTGAAACGCGGATCAGACATTCACGACCGACAGCACGGGCGCCGCGCGCCGTGCCCGGCGGGCCACGCCTACCTGCGGCATCGCCACGAACACCGGCTTGCTCACCGGTCCGCCGCGCCGCTTGAGGATGGTCACCGCGAGCCCATCCGTTACAGGCTCGAGCAGGAGGCGCAGCGCGGCGGGAGAACGGTCCTGCGCGGCGCGCGCGTGGCGGAACAGCACGCCCCAGGTGTGGCCGGTCTCGGCCGCCAGCTGCAGGCGGCGCATGCGGCGCTCGTCCGCCGCACGCAGCCACGCCAGCAGCGCCCCGCAGGCGCCGGAGCGCAGGGCCTGCTCCGCCGTCCACCAGGCATCGGCTTCGGATGGCGGCTTTGCCACCACCAGGCGCTTGAGATCAATGCCGGCGGCGGCGAGCGCCGCGGCATAGGGCACGTAGGGCGGCGCCACCCAGGCCAGCCAGCCGTCCGCCTCCGACAGGCGCGCCAAGGTCGGCGTCAGCAGCCGCAACTCGCCGATCCCCTGCCGCGAGAGCAATACCTCGGTCAGCACCCCGCGCGGCCAGCCGCCGCCCGGCAGCAGCGCGTCCAGCGCGGCAAAGCCGGTCGGCAGCGCGTCCTCGGCCGTCTGCGCGCGCTGGTTGCCGCGCCAGATGCCAGGGTGCTGCAGGACCGATTCGAGGGAAGGGTTCATCGGAAGCTCCGTTGCCTCACGGATTGCACCGGTTGATCAGGTTCACCACCACCCGCGCCAGCACATCCTTCTCGTCCGGCCGGCTCTCGGCGATCAGCAGCGTCATCGCCACCAGCGCGTTGTCAGCGATGCGTTTGCCGCCGTCGGCGCGGTAGAGCGCCTGATTCTTCTGCAGGAACCACAGGAACAGCGCCGCCGCGATGCGCTTGTTACCGTCGACGAAATGATGGTTCTTCACCAGGAAATACAGCAGGTGCGCGGCCTTTTCTTCCAGGCTGGGATAGACCTCCTGTCCGTCGAAGGTCTGCATCACGGCCGACAGCGAACCATCCAGGCCGTCATCTTTTTCCCGGCCGAACAACCCGGAAGCGCCAAAGCGCTCGCCCATGCGCGTGATCACCTGGCGCGCTTCGTCCCTGTCCAGCGCCGCCACCGGCCCGGGCGACACCTCGCCCAGGCGCACCCGCTGGTGGTCGTAGTCGTCCAGCACCTCCAGCGCGTAGGCGTAGTCCGCCACCACCTCGAGTAGCGCAGTCGCCTCGTCGCCGCTCAGCGTGCGGCGATGAGCCACGTCGGCGACCAGGCGCACCGCCTGGTTGAGTTCCTTCAAGCGCTGCGCGTGCACGGTGTAGCCCTGCACCAGGTGCTGGCGCAGCACGTTGGTGGCCCAGATGCGGAACTGGGTGCCGCGCTGCGATTTGACGCGATAGCCGACAGAAATGATGACATCGAGGTTGTAGAAGGTCACTGGCTTGTCAGAGCCAGCAATATGCATTTTTTGCATATTGCTTTCCTCTGGTAGTTCGCCTTCCGCGAACACATTGCGCACATGCCTGGAAATGACCGATTGATCACGCTGGAACAACTCAACCAGCTGGGTTTGTGAAAGCCACACCGTATCCCGCTCCAGCCGAACGTCCAGTGCCGGCCCACCATCGGCCGCCCGATACAAGACAACCTCACCCAGACCTGTGCTCATCGTGATGCCTCCGAATACCAACGTTGCTTAACAAGCTTTTCTCTTCCTGAAGCAGCCCGCCCTCATAGACTCTTGCCGTTGCGAATTACACCGACCGCGATGCCTTCAATGACCAGCTCCTGGCGCGTCAGATCGACGACGATCGGTTCGAAATCGGGGTTTTCCGGCAAGAGCTGCACGGTATTGCCGCGCTTCCTGAAGCGCTTGACGGTGACCTCGTCACCGATCCGCGCCACCACGATCTGCCCGGCCCTGGCCTCGGCGCTGCGGTGCACCGCGAGCAGGTCGCCGTCGAGGATGCCGGCGTCCTTCATGCTCAGGCCGCGCACCTTGAGCAGGTAGTCCGCGCGCGGCGTGAACATCGCGGCGTCGAACTGGTAGTGCCGCTCGACGTTCTCCAGCGCCAGGATCGGCCTGCCCGCAGCCACCTGGCCCACCACCGGCACCCCGCCGCCGCCCTTCAACCGGATGCCGCGCGACGTCCCCGGCACCAGATCGAGCACGCCCTTCTTCGCCAGCACCTTGAGATGCTGCTCGGCCGCGTTCGGC
>JAABQU010000178.1 GCA_011391285.1 Thiobacillus sp. | reverse complement strand
GGGCTGGCCAGACATCGGTTGGTCGTCCTCGCGCCAGAAGCTGCCGACCCAGAACAGCAGCAGCATGACCAGGCCGAAGAACACCCAGCCGTAAATGTAATGATCGACACCCAGCGCCAGTTTCATGTCCGACAGATGGGCAATCATCACGATCATGTAGGCGCGTCCGCCGTTGGCGAAGATCGGCACGATCATGGCGGCGATGACAAACAGCAGGCGCCGTTTCCATGAACGGTAGGTGAGGTAGGCATACAGCGCACCGAGGGTGACCGAAGCGATGAGGTAGCGTATCCCGGAGCACTCCTCGATCACCGACCAGTCGCCGCTGGCAAGACTGAAATTGTTTCCCTCGCGGAACACGGGAACACCGGTCATTTGCAGCGCGGCCACGGTGAAATCTGCAGTAAATTGAACCAGGTGCGGGATCAGGAATTCGCCCACGGGCACGGCGAACAGCAGGAACATCAAAGGGAAAAATGCAGCCCGCACGAAGGTCCAGCCGAGCAACGTCCACACCGCGGCGATCAGCATGAAAATGAACGCGTATTGCGCCGCTACATTGACGCTGCCCGCATCGGCCAGCAACCAGCCGGCACCGGCTGTTGCCAGCAGAATCAATCCGCGCAGGTCAGTGTGCCATTGCACCTGCGCCAGCTCATCGCGCTGGCGCCAGATGAGCCAGGCGCTGATGGGGAAAATCAGATAGCCATGGGTAAAGGTTTCCGAGCGATCCCATATTTCGACCATCGAGTGGACGGTCGGCCAGAACAGGCCGGCCAGGATCAGCAGCACGCCAACGGTCAGCGTGCCCGGCAGCAGCCAGCCGCTGCGCGGGCTGGCGGGGAGGACGTCGGGCAAAGTACTCATGCGGGGCAAGTCTCCAAAACCGGGGGAACGGCCGGCGCCGGCTCAAACAGGGAATCGACCACGCTCAGATTGCGGGCCCAGTCGTAATTCGTCAGGATGCAGTCACGTGCATGTCGATAGGACGTGTCGGTCTGCAATTGGGTCGCCACGGCGTGCGCGAAATCGGCCTCGTCCTGCGCCAGAACAAAGTCGCGGCCAGCTTCGGCACGGATGCCTTCAGCAGCCTGGGCGCTGGCAATCACGGGACGCGCCATCGCCATCGCTTCGAGCACCTTGTTCTGTACCCCGCGCGCGATGCGCAGGGGGGCAACGGCGCAGGCGGCATGCGCCAGATAGGGCCGCACGTCGGGCACGCCACCGGTGACGATCACGCCGGGCTGGCGTGCCAAGGCCCGCACCGCCTCCCCGGGCCGGCTGCCGACGATGGTGAACTGCGCGGCCGGCACCGCCTCGCGCACGGCCGGGAAAATACGTTCGGCAAACCAGCTGACGGCATCGATGTTCGGCCAGTAGTCCATGGCGCCGGTGAACACCACGCCCTGCACATCGACCGGATAGGGATTCGGGTAATCGCGCGCGGGCGAAAAATAGTCGGCATCGACGCCGTTCTCGAAGGCACTGATTTTGTCGCGGGCGTGCGGCGCGTGCTGCTGCAACAGCGCCGCTTCGTCCGCCGACACCAGCAGGGTGGTGTCGAAATCCCCCGCCACCTGCGCCTCCCACCCGGCCAGTTTGCGGCCCTCGCGCGCATACACCCACGACAGCGGCCAGCGCTGCGTCGCGGCGTATTGCGTCCATTTGTCGGAATCGACGTCGACCATGTCAATCACACGGCGGGTGAGGCCCGCCGGCATGAATTGCGCCATGGCCGACGAGTACGCCAGGCCGCGCGTCACCGTGCCCGCATCGGCCAGTCGCTTCGCCCAGGCAGCGAGCTCGCGGTTGCGGTAATACGGCAGCGTCAGCGCCTCGCCCGTCAGCAGACCCGTCAGGCTCGCCAGTTTGGCACGGCGCGAATGCAGCGGCAGCAGCTTGATCGATGCGCAATAAGGCTTCAGGGCGTCACGGTATTGCCAGTCGTCGGGGTCGTCGACGAATGCGCCGAGGTGAACCAGATAGTGTGCGCTCAGATGCCGCAGCAGGTGAAACGAGCGGATCTTGTCGCCCTTGTTTGGCGGAAACGGAATGCGGTGCGCAAGAAACAGCAGGCCTTCCACGTCCTACCCCAGGTTCTTCACGATATGCGGCCCGATCACGTTGGCAAGCGCCAGCGGCATTTTTTTCCAGGCCTGAATGAAGAGGCGGTATTTGGGGTTGAGCGGGTTGATTTCCGGGACCTCGCTGTCGGTCACCAGAAAATATTCGTAATACAGCGGCGTCGGCTCGAAGCCCCAGTTCTTCTTGAAGTCGAACGAGCCGGTGCCACGCTTGCTGCGGCCGAAGTCGAACACGCGCATCCCGCGCTCGCAGGCACGCCGCATCAGGTCCCAGTACATGAAGTCGTTACCGGCCACCGCGCGCGCGGCATCCACCCCGCCCCCATAGTAGGGCAGCACTTCGTCGCGGAAATAGAACGACATCACACTGGCGATCACCTTTCCATCCAGCGTGATCGTGAGCACTTCGCAGTCGTCGCCGAATTCGTCCTTCAACAGGCGGAAAAACCGGCGCGAGAAAACCGGCGTGCCGAGGCGATGTACGCTTGCAGAGTACGCCTGAAAGAAGCGCGTGGTGTCGGCGTCGATCTCGCCGACCAGGCCGGCCTTGATGCCCTTCCGCACCATCGCGCGCTGCTTCCGCGGAATGGCGTTCATGTTGGCCTCGATTTCGGGTTCGATGGCCTTCTTGAAGGTGACGTACAAATCCTTGGTCGGCCAGTGGGCATGCTGCGAGGCCTGATTGCGGTATTCGAGCGCGCCAACCTTGAGTGTTCTGGCGAGCACCTGGGCCGCTTCGTCAAGTGCGCGATACGCCGCGTCGTGGTCC
>JAABQU010000177.1 GCA_011391285.1 Thiobacillus sp. | reverse complement strand
GCCTGTGGGAGTGGAACATCGGCCATGGCCGCGTCTTCTACAGCGACCAGTGGTGGCGCCTGCAGGGCTATCCGACGTCGACCGCGGCCGAGCGGCCGTCGTGGTCGTCGATGATCCATCCCGACGACCTCGAGGGCGTGCTCGATCGCATCAACGGCCACCTCGACGGCATCACCGACCGTTACATCAGCGAGCATCGCAAGCGCGACGCGAGCGGTGGCTGGAACTGGGTGATCGAATCCGGCCGCGTGGTGGAGCGCGACGGTCACGGCAGCCCATTGCGCATGATCGGCACCCTGCAGATCATCAACGACCGCAAGGCGGCCGAAGTGCGCGAAGCGGAGTTGCATCGCCAGTTGCTGCAGTCGTCGAAGATGGAGGCGATCGGCCATCTCACGGCGGGCATCGCCCACGACTTCAACAACATTCTCGGGGCGGTGATGGGTTACGCCGAACTGACCAAGGCGCTGGTCGGCGCGGATACGCCCAAGGCGCCGAAATTCGAGCGCTATCTCGAGGAAGTCCTCGCCGGCAGCCGGCGTGCGCGCGACCTGATCGCGCAGATGCTGATCTTCAGCCGTCTGACGCCGGATGACGCACAGGAGGCACCGCCGCCGGTTCTGCTGCAACCGGTGATCAAGGAAGTGGTGCAGCTGGTGCGTTCGTCGATCCCGACCACCATCGAGCTCGGCTACCAGACCGAGGAGCCGACGTTGCAGGCCGCCGTCCATCCGGTGCAGCTGCACCAGATCCTGATGAATCTCTGCATCAACGCCCGCGACGCGATACACGATTACGGCTCGATCCAGGTCACGTTGCGCCGCCACCCGGCCGGCGCAAGCTGCGTCTCGTGCAAGCAGCCACCGGTCGGAGAAATGGTCGAGATCATGGTCTCGGACACGGGCCACGGCATCCCTGCCCGGCATCTGGGCAAAATCTTCGACCCCTTCTTCACCACCAAGGAGGTGGGCAAAGGCTCTGGCATGGGGCTGTCGGTGGTCCATGGCCTGGTGCACGGTCTTGGCGGCCACATCGTGCTCGAGACCCGGGAGGGCGTGGGCACTACCATCGGCATCCTGCTGCCGCTGGCGAACCAGCCGGCCGAGCAACGGGATCGCAATGCCGTCAACGCCACCGTCCAGCTGCCGCTGTCGGGCTGCCGCATCATGGTCGTCGACGACGAGCAGTCAGTGGCCTCGATGCTGCAGGAGCTGTTGACCCTCAAGGGGGCATCGGTGGTCGCCTTCGACAACGGCCAGGAGGCGCTGGCGGCTTTCACCGCCTATCCGGACAGCATCGATCTTGTCGTCACCGACGAGACCATGCCGGGCTTGCGCGGTTTCGACATGTCGCGGCAGATGCTGACGCTGCGGCCGCAACTGCCGATCATTCTCTGCTCGGGCTATAGCGCCCATGTCACCCCGGAAATCGCCCAGCGCGCGGGCATCCGGGCGTTCATGGCCAAGCCGATTGAGGTCGATAACCTGGTTAACGCCATCCACCATGCCCTCGCACCCCAAACAACCGCCGTCGCCTAGCGCCGGCGCGGCCACCGCCGGTGAGCTGCTGAGCCCCGCCGAGGTGGCGAAGATGATGGGGGTCTCTCCCATCACCGTGCGTTCGTGGGTCAATCGTGGCTGGCTGGCCGCCACGACGACGCCCGGCGGTCACCGCCGCTTCACCCGCCAGGACGTGCTCGCCCTGGCAAGTCAGCAGCGCGGCCATCTGCCTGCGGGCCGGCGTTCGCTGCGGCTGCTGGTGGTCGATGACGATCTGCAGTTTCGCGGCTATATGCTGGAGTTGCTGGGCGAACTGCTGCCGGACGCCGAAATCGAAGAGGCGGCCGATGGCTTCGAGGCCGGCGTCAAGGTCGTGGAGTTTCTGCCCGATATCGTCCTGCTCGATCAGAGCATGCCCGGGCTCGACGGCGCCAGCGTCTGTCGCCGCATTCGCGCCGCGCCGCAGCTCGCGGCGATACGCGTGATCGGCATCACCGGCCACCTTGATCGCCGCGTCGAACAGGAAATGCTGGCGGCAGGCGCGGAATGCGTGCTGCACAAGCCGCTCGAGGTCGCCGCCCTGCGCCAGGCGCTGGGCGCGAAAAACGTGGCGGCACCTGCGGGGCAGGTGCTGGCGGCGGGGTAGAATGCCGGGCGAGGTGCGGCCGGAGGGCGCCCCGAAAAAACAAAGGCCCTGAATGCTCAGGGCCATGTCTTTCGCAATTGCGCCGGTAATTCAAAGCTGGTGCCCAGGAGAGGACTCGAACCTCCACGGTGTTACCCGCTAGTACCTGAAACTAGTGCGTCTACCAATTCCGCCACCTGGGCAGGCGCGAAACGAGGCGCGAATTCTAAAGGAAATCACCGAATTGTCAAACAAGCCGAAGAAGCCTGAGAAGCTCTCCAAGATTCGCCGCGCCGATCCGATGTTCGAGCGCGAAATTGCAACCTATGAGCACCCGTTGCCGAGCCGCGAGTACGTACTGCAGATGCTGGCGGAGCAGGGCGTGCCGATACCGTTCGAACGGATCTGCGAACTGCTCGATGTCGCCGACTTCGAACTCGCCCATTTCAGCCGCCGTCTCGGTGCCATGGCGCGCGACGGCCAACTGCTGCAGAACCGTCGCGGCGACTGGCTGATCCCGGACAAGGCCGATCTGATCCGCGGCCGCGTCGAGGGCCACGCCGATGGCTTCGGCTTCCTCGTGCCCGACGACGGCGGTGCCGACCTGTTCCTGTCGACCAAGGAGATGGACAAGGTGCTGCATGGCGACCACGCCATCGCCCGCGTCGTCGGCACCGATCGCAAGGGTCGTCCGGAAGGCAAGATCGTCGAGGTCACCGAGCGTGCCAACAGCCGTCTGGTCGGTCGCGTTTTCGAGG
>JAABQU010000176.1 GCA_011391285.1 Thiobacillus sp. | reverse complement strand
GAGAAGATGCGTGCGAAGGACCTGCACGAACTGCTGCGCGCGTGGGAAAACTACCACCGCATCCTGACGGCCGAAGCCCACATGAAGCACATCCAGTTCCGTCAGGAAAGCCGTTACCCCGGCTTCTACTACCGCATGGACAAGAACTTTGTCGATGAGGAAAACTGGCATTGCTTCGTGAACTCGGTCTACGACAAGAACTCCAAACAGTGGAACTGCTTCAAGCGCGCCCACGTGGATCTGGTCGACAAGTCCAAGCTGTTCAAGCCCGCTGCCCACTAATTCATCGGTGATGCAGTAAACTCCGGGCGCCTTCACGGCGCCCGGTTTTTTTAAAAGGACAAAACTGCAAGGCCAGCAAGGTTTAGCATCCAGTTGAAAGCGCGTACCCTACGCACTCCCCACTGTGTGTTATCGATTTTTGAAGCGAGGGGCCACGCCCCACGAGGTTGAACCATGAACGAAGCTGAATTCAAAGACATGATCGAAGACTCGCCCTTCGCGGGCAGCCCGGTCAAACCCATCATGCTGACCGAGGACGCGACGCTGAAGTTTCGTTGCCATCGCAACGTCAAGTGCTGGAACGCGTGCTGCAGCAACATCGACATTCCACTGACCCCCTACGACATCCTGCGCCTCAAAAAGCGTCTGGACATGTCGTCCGGCGAGTTTCTCAATCAGTATTCCGTGCCGTTCGAGATGGACAAGGACGGCATGCCAGGCGTCAAGCTGAAGCCGGTCGACGGCGGTACCGCCTGCCAGTTCATGACCCCCGAAGGCTGCGGCGTCTACGAAGACCGCCCGACTGCGTGCCGTTACTATCCTGTGGCCCTCCTGACCATGCGCCGTTCCGACGAATACGTCGACCGCAGCGCCTATGCGATGGTGAAAGAGCCGCATTGCCTCGGTCACTTCGAGGACAAGACGCAGACCATCGAGGAGTACCGTGCCGAGCAAGGCGTGGCCGAATACGACGAGAAAGCCCATGCCTGGCGCCAGCTGGTGGTCAAGCGCAAATCGGCCGGCCCCGCCATCGGCAAGCCCACCCCGATTTCCAACCAGCTGTTTTTCATGGCGAGCTACGACGTCGACCGTTTCCGTGCGTTCGTCATGAGCCCGAGCTTCAATGACACGTACGACATCCCGGTCGACGTCATGGCGCTGCTGATCGCCGACGACGAGGCTCTGCTCGACTTCGGCCTGAACTTCCTCCGCCACACCCTGTTCGGCGAGAAATTCGTCGATGAACGGCCGGATGCCTACGAAAAGCGCCTGGCGCGCCGCCGTGCCCTGGCCGAGCAGGACAAGGAAGCCGAGTTCCAGAAAAAAATGGAACTGGAAGACGACAAATACTCAGGGGAGCACTGAACCGCCATGCGCCTGCTTGCATTTGCCCTGCTCGCGCTGACGATCCTGCTCCCCGCAGGCGTATCGGCGCAGGCCACGCTCAACAAGTGCGTCGACGCTAACGGCAAGGTCACCTATTCCAACCTGCCCTGTCGCAACGCTCGAGAAGTCCACAAGGTGGCAATCGATCCGGCGCCGACCCCGGTGCGTCCGCAGCCTGCTCCGCGGCAAGCCCCAGTTGCGCCGGTTGCGCCAGACGCTCCCAACGCCCCTGCTGCACCTGCTGCCTCACCAGCTGCCGTCGTGCCTGCCTCACCTGCTGCGGCCGTGCCTGCCGCGCCGGTTGCCCCCAAGGCGCCAGTGATCTCGATTGAGCCCGGCTCCAAATACATCGAAGCCCAGCCAACCACCATCAAGCCCGCTGCACGGGGCTCAGCAAGCCAGTGCGACGCGTTGACGGAGCAACTGGGGCGCGTGTTCGACAAAATGGATGCAGCCCGCCGCGTGGGCGCCACGCAGGAACAGATGAACACCTGGAGCGAGGAAATAAAGGAACTCGAACTCAAGAAGCAGCAATCCGGCTGCTTCTGAAACAATCCTCCCGACCATGAACGCACGCACCCTCGACCCTGCCCACCACCTGATCGAAAAAGAGCCGTATTACGAGGCCGTCGGCGACGAAATCCAGCTATTCGAGGCCGCTTACCGCCAGCAGATTCCGGTGTTGCTGAAAGGCCCCACCGGCTGCGGCAAGACACGCTTCATGGAGCACATGGCGTGGCGTCTCAAGCGGCCGCTCATCACGGTGTCGTGCCACGACGATCTCACCGCGTCCGACCTGGTCGGCCGCTATCTGGTCAAGGGCGGCGAAACGGTATGGGTGGACGGTCCGCTCACCCGGGCCGTGCGCTGCGGCGGCATCTGCTATCTGGATGAAATCGTCGAGGCGCGCAAGGACACCATGGTGGTGATCCACCCGCTGGCCGACGACCGTCGCACCCTGCCGATGGAGAAGCTCGGTCAGGAAGTCGAAGCACCGCCCGAATTCTGCCTCGCCATTTCCTACAATCCCGGCTACCAGAGCGTGTTGAAGGATCTGAAGCAATCGACCCGGCAGCGCTTCGTTGCGCTGGAATTCGACTATCCGTCGGCCGCACTCGAGCGCCGCATCGTCGCGACCGAGTCCGGCGTCAGCGACGCCATCGCCGACAATCTGGTGCGGTTCGCGCAGATGACGCGCAACCTCAAGGGCAGCGGGCTGGAGGAAGGCGCCTCGACACGGCTTCTGGTCCATGCCGGCAAGCTGATCGCCGACGGCGTGAGCCCGGTGACGGCATGCAAATCAGCGGTCGCGCAGGCGGTCACCGACGACGCCGACATGCTGAAGGCGATCCAGGAGCTCTCCTCCTCCATCTTCTGATGGCCAAACCGCTGACCGCTGCCGAGATGGAGACCAGCCTCCATGTCTGGCTGGAAACCGAATTCACCTATTTCAAGGTCGAGCAGCTTGCCGCCGAACTCGCGCCGCTGGCGCGCGAGGAGCAGGACTTCATCCTCGGCTGGATCCGCCGCATCGCCTCCACGCACATCACGCTCGCCTGGCAGTTCGGCCGCCGCGCGCCGGCGCTGCTGCCGCGCATGGAACGGCGACTGCTGGAAGCGTGGGCGGTGCACACCTGCGACGTATTCGACCGCACCGGGCTGCAGACCGCGCTCAGGGTGATGGAGGAAGTCGACAGCTTCGACGACGCGCAGCACCTGAACGACGCGGCCGGCGCGCTGTTCGAGGACATCGCGCCGGTGCTGGGCAATTTCGTCTGCGGCCTCTCCGGCCGCCGCCTGAAACTCGAGGAAGGCGACGCCGCCTGGACCGACGGCGAGCGCATCGTGCTGCCGCCGATGATCGCCGCGCTGCCGAACCTGGACGACAACTTTCAACTCGCCAAGGCCACCGTCTCGCTCTTGTGGGCGCAGACCCGCTTCGGCAGCCTGCGCATCAACCATGCGGCCGTTGCTTCCGGCTACGCCGATCCCGAGCGCGCCCTTGCCCGCCTCCACGCACTGGAAACGCTGCGCTTGACTGCGTGCATCGCGCGCGAATTGCCCGGCCTGCACCGCCAGATGCAGCGCCTGCGTGCGCAGCTCAACCCCGCACTGCCGCCAGCCTGGCAGCGGTTCGAGGCGGCGCTGGCATCGGACCAGGCCACGCAGGACGACAGCCTGGCCCTGCTCGGCGCGGCCTACGACGAAATCGACTGCCCGCAATGGAGCGACCAGGGCTGCCTGCGCCCGGATGCGATCGCCGCCGCCCGTGCCGCCCGGCTGGACAAGGAAAAGGCGCGGCTGCGCATCAAGCTGGCCGAATTGCTGGAGGAGCACGCCGCTGCCCAACCCGACTCAGCCCCCGAAGCGCCGCCTGAACTGGACGTGACGCCGCGCGACGAAAACGGTCTGCTCGACTTCGACATTACCCTCGACGACGCCCCGATCGCGCCGCCCGAAGGCGTCAAGCAGCTGCTGACCTCGGTCTATCTCGATTTCGGCGAGATCCCCCCGGACTATCTGACCCCGGCGGGCGACGGCGAATACGACGCGAATCGCGTGTTCGACCAGCCCGAGGATCCCGATTCCGTATGGCACGGCACCTATCACGAGAAAGGCGCCGAGCTGTTTCCCGAGTGGGACTACGGCCGCCAGCATTACCGCAAGAACTGGTGCGTGATGCGGGAAAAAACCGTCGCCCCGGTCCACGACAGCTTCTATCGCGACACGCTCGACAAATATGCCGGCGTGGTGAAGCACCTGCGCCGCAAGTTCGAGGCGCTGCGCGACGAGAACCGCCTCGACAAGCGCCAAACCCAGGGCGACGAAATCGACCTCGATTCCTTGATCGAGGCGCTGGCCGATGCGAAGGACGGCCGCGAAATGAGCGACCGCCTGTTTGTGCGCCTGCATCGTGCCGAGCGCAACATTGCCGTCGCTTTTCTCGTCGACATGAGCGGCTCGACCAAGGGCTGGATCAACGAAGCCGAGCGCGAGGCGCTGATCCTGTTGTGCGAAGCGCTTGAACTGCTGGGCGACCGCTACGCGATCTACGGCTTTTCCGGCACCACCCGCAAGCGCTGCGAACTGTTCCGCATCAAGACCTTCGACGAAGCCTACGGCGACGAGGTGAAGGCGCGCATCTCCGGCATCCGCCCGCAGGAATACACCCGCATGGGCTTTGCCCTGCGCCACATGACCAAGCTGCTGAATCAGGTGGAGGCCAAGACCCGCGTGCTGGTGAGCCTGTCGGATGGCCGCCCGGACGACTATTTCGACGTCTACCGCGGCCAGTACGGCATCGAGGACACCCGCATGGCGCTGCTCGAGGCGGCGCGCACCGGCATCCACCCATTCTGCGTCACGCTCGACCGCGACGCGCGCGACTACCTGCCCCACATGTACGGCGCCGCGCGTTACATCATTCTCGATGACGTGCGACAATTACCGGTGAAGGTCACCGATATTTACCGACGCATCACGACATGATTCAGGACGAACTCAAGGCAGGATTTTTCTACAGCAACGGCGCCTATGGCCGCACCTGGGGCGTGCGCCAGTTGGCCGAAATCGCCACCGACGCCGAGACCGGCGAGCGGGTGGTTCACTTCAAGGGGATTGCCGGCACCTGCCGCCGCAAGAAGGGCCATTGCAGCCCGGCGGAATTCGCCCGCTGGGCGAAATATCAGGTGGCGTTGCATGAAAACGACTGGAAGCGGGTCGGCGGCGACGCGCCGGCAGCCGAATCGCAGGCGGCCTAGGCAGCGGGCGGCTCCGTGGCAGGCAAATCCGCCGCGGGCTCATCGCCCTCCAGGATCACGGCTGCCTGCGTGTCCAGATAATCCATGACCGCATAGGTCAGCGCCGTGCAGCCGGTGCCGTCGAGCGCAGAAATCGCGAACACCGGTCCCGTCCATTCGTAGTCCGCCACGAACTTGGCCACCACGGCCTCGCGCTCGGCCTCGTCCACCATGTCGATCTTGTTCAGTACCAGCCAGCGCGTCTTCTCATAGAGTTTCTGGTCGTACTTGCGCAGTTCCTCGACGATCGCGCGCGCCTCGTGCACCGGATCTCCAGCGTCGTCCCAGCGGGGCGAAATGTCGACCAGATGCAGCAGCACGCGCGTACGCTGCAGATGGCGCAGGAACTGATGGCCCAGCCCCGCGCCTTCGGCCGCGCCCTCGATCAGTCCTGGAATGTCGGCAATGACAAAACTGCGCTCGCTGTCCACCCGCACCACGCCCAGGTTGGGGGCCAGCGTGGTGAACGGATAGTCGGCCACCTTGGGGCGCGCCGCCGACACCGCACGGATGAAGGTCGACTTGCCCGCATTCGGCATGCCCAGCAGGCCGACGTCGGCCAGCACCTTCAGTTCCATCTCCAGTTCCCACTCCTCGCCCGGTTCGCCCAGCGTGTGCTGACGGGGCGCGCGGTTGGTGCTCGACTTGAAGTGCAGGTTGCCCAGCCCGCCTCGGCCACCCTTGGCCAGGCAAACCGTCTGACCGTCCGCGGCCAGGTCGGCGACTACTTCGCCGCTGTTGCAGTCGGTGAACACGGTGCCCACCGGCACGCGAACGATGAGGTCCTCACCGCCCTTGCCGTAGCACTGCGCGCCGCGCCCGTTTTCGCCGTTCTGCGCCTTGAAAGTGCGCTTGAAGCGAAACTCGATCAGGGTATTGATGTTGCGGTCGGCCACCGCGATCACGCTGCCGCCGCGACCGCCGTCGCCCCCGTCGGGGCCGCCAAAGGGAATGTTCTTCTCGCGGCGGAACGAAGCGCTGCCATCTCCGCCGTTGCCAGCGATGACTTGTATTTTGGCTTCGTCGATGAATTTCATATTGGAGTGGACCTAATGATTAATTTCGCACAAACAAAAAAGCCCCATCCGGCGGACAGGGCTTTTTGGCGAACGAATCGGATTCAGTTCAAATCAACTCAGGCCGTCGAGTCAATTAAACCGCAACCGGCTCGATGCGTACCGTACGGCGACGGGCAGCGCCCTTGATTTCGAACTTGACCGTACCGTGTGCCTTCGCGAACAGGGTATGGTCCTTGCCGATGCCGACGTTGTCGCCGGGGTGGAACTGGGTACCGCGCTGACGCACGATGATGTTGCCTGCCAGAACCAGTTCGCCGCCGTAGCATTTCACGCCGAGGCGTTTCGATTCTGAATCGCGACCGTTACGCGAACTGCCGCCTGCTTTCTTGTGTGCCATGTTATGTGCTCCTTATGCGGTGATGCCGCCGATTTGCACTTCGGTGAAGTACTGGCGATGGCCTTGGCTCTTGCGATAGTGCTTGCGGCGGCGCATTTTGAAAATCTTGATCTTGTCGCCGCGCGCCTGGTTCAGCACAGTGGCTGTGACCGTGGCACCGCGAAGCATGGGCGCGCCCATTTTGATGTCGGCGCCATCGCCCACCATCAGCACCTGATCAAAGGTGATCTCGGCGCCGATCTCGGCTTCGAGCTTTTCAATTTTAAGTTTGTCACCGGCGCTCACGCGATATTGCTTGCCGCCGGTTTTGATGACTGCGTACATGGGGGGTCTCCAACCAATACGAACCCAGGAAAGCGCGAGATTCTATCGGTCTTGCCAAAACAAGTCAAACCCTTTGGCAGGCTATTTGAATACATCGTGCGATGAAAAACCCCAGCGGGGCTGCTACCATTGCTGGCTTAACCAATAACCAGCCCGAATCGTGTCCCTGGAGAGCCTGCAATCCTACCTGGCCGACGACATGCGTGCCGTCGATCATGTCATCCGCCAAAGCCTTTATTCCGACGTGGTGCTTATCCGCCAGGTCTCCGAATACATCATCAACAGTGGCGGCAAGCGGCTTCGCCCAGCCCTGGTGCTGCTGTCGGCCGGCTGCTTCGACTATCAGGGACGCGCGCACCACGAACTCGCCGCAGTGGTCGAATTCATTCACACTGCCACCCTGCTGCACGACGACGTGGTCGACGAATCCGAACTGCGGCGCGGCCGCAAAACCGCCAACGCCCTGTTCGGCAACGCCGCCAGCGTGCTGGTCGGCGACTTCCTATACTCGCGCGCCTTCCAGATGATGGTCGCGGTCGATAACATGGAAGTCATGCGTATCCTGTCCGACGCCACCAACACCATCGCCGAAGGGGAGGTGCTGCAGTTGCTCAACTGCCACGATCCCGACATCGACGAAGAAAACTACCTGCGCGTCATCCGTTACAAGACAGCCAAGCTGTTCGAAGCCGCGGGCCGTCTTGGCGCCGTCATTGGGGGCGGCAGCGAGGAAGAAAAAACAGCACTGGCGAACTACGGCATGCACCTAGGCACTGCATTCCAGTTGATCGACGATGTGCTCGACTACTCCGGCGACTTTCTCAAGACCGGCAAGAACATCGGCGACGATCTCGCCGAAGGCAAGCCCACCCTGCCCCTGCTGTACGCGATGAAGCACGGCACCGCCGAGCAGGCTGCCAGCATCCGCCAAGCGATCGAGCACGGCGGGCTCACCGAGTTCCAGAGCGTGCTCGCCGCAATCAAGGACACCCGTGCCCTGAACTACACCCGCGAAGTCGCGCAGCGCGAAGTCCAGACCGCCAATGCAGCAATTTCTTGCTTGCCTGATTCAAATTCCAAATCAGCTTTGCTACAATTAGCGGCTTTCGCGGTTGACCGAAGTTTCTGACCGCGAAACTTCAGTAGTTTCCCGTTAGTTCTTCAAACAGGGTTCGGCACATCACTGAACCCGCGATCTGCCTCGGGGCGTAGCTCAGCCTGGTAGAGTACTGCGTTCGGGACGCAGGAGTCGGAGGTTCGAATCCTCTCGCCCCGACCATTATTCCTTTCTGCTCAATCCAAACCTCGTCTTTAGTTCTGCCAACATGGCAGCCGCAAGCCCGGGTTCTGGTTGCAGTTCCGCGCCACCCATCCTCTCAGCTCCCAAAGAAAAACGGGCGCCCCACTGATCCTGCGCGCCTGCGTTTTTTTGACGTGCAGCGAAGGCTTGGGCCTTTGATCACGCCCAGTACTTCGCCTTGTCCGGCAGCACCCACCGCACGCCGCCGCGCGGGTCTTCCTTGTCGCCCCGGTAGCGCGGGATCAAATGAATATGCAGATGCGGCACGCTCTGCCCACCGGCCTGACCGTGGTTGATGCCGATGTTGTAGCCGTCCGGCTGATGATATTTATCGATGATGTGCTTGGCCTGCGCCAGCGCCTTCAGCAGCGCCGCTTGCTCGGCTTCGGTGGCTTCGAACAAGGTGGCGAAGTGGCGGCGCGGGATGATGACGACGTGACCAAGCGAAACGGGGAAGCCGTCCCGGTAGACGATGGTGAGTTCATCCTCGGCCATGATGCGGTTGGGGTCGAGGTGGCAGAAGGGACAGGGCTTGTCGGTGGGTGCGGTCATGCTTTGGGTGGGCTCGTGTGGTTTTCAGGATATCGATGACAGTCAGTCAATGCGGGGAGCGGAACAGGATGGGTGTGTACGGTCCATCCGCTGGCAGTGTGTCAGTGCATGTACGGGTGACCTGATGTCATGCCGGGCTAGGCGCTTGATTGAGTCAAGTTTAACGCATGCTGAAGTCGGGTTTTTGGGCGGCGCCGGCTTCTTCGGAGCGGAAATTCGGACAGCCTACACATGCCCGCGCGCATTTTGACAGGGAATCTGGACGCCCCTTTTTGGAGGGCCAAGGCCCGCCAAACCGCGGCACACGGTGCCGAACGGCCCTCTGGACGCCAGGATGCGGGCTTGGCGCGCAACCAATAAACCCTTGATTCAACACGCGTTCCAGATTGCTACGCGAGCACGCCACCGCGAGAGATGAATCGATACGTATCCACACTGGGCAGGATTCGGGTAAGGTTTCACGGACTGGCATCGACAAAATCGGTTCTATGCCCTGAAGACACTGCGATCAGGGCATTGCCAGCAAGGGGTTTCTTCAACAATAATCCGATCCGGGCTTTCCCACATTCACCAAGGAGCTTTAAAACATGAACAGAAAAGAACTCGTCGACGCACTGGCCGCCAAAACCGATTCCACCAAGGCTGATGCCGAACGTAACGTCGGCGCGCTGATCGACATCATTTCGACCACCCTGAAAAAAGGCGACTCGCTGACGCTGGTCGGCTTCGGCACGTTCGAAGTGCGCAAGCGCGCAGCACGCACGGGCCGCAACCCCAAGACCGGCGAAGAGCTGAAGATCAAGGCCGCCAAGGTCCCCGCTTTCAAGGCCGGCGCAACGCTGAAAGCCTTGGTGAACGGCGCGAAGAAGTAAGCTGTATCGGTCTTCCTCCGCGGGAAGACCGAGCCGGGCACTGCTGCTCAGCAGTGCCCTCTGTATCACCCCCCCCACGCCCACAAGGCCATCCCCTCTCTGCGATTTCAGTCTTAGCGCAGCGTCGGATTCCCTGATCTACCCGTCCTCAAGCTCCAATCAAGCAGCCTTTTTGGGCGCAATGTTCCCGACTTTGCACGCACGCCCGATACGCAGGGTTTAGCGGGGGCCTGCAAGAACCTTCATTTCTTTTTTTTCTCCAATGCTGAACTCGATGCCGTCACCCGGCTGGGTGCGACGTCATCACTGCCAGCCGCCGCCGAGCACCTTGTACAACGCCACGCGATTGGCGGCGTCGGCCAGCCGCACGACTATCAGTTCCTGTTCGGCAAGGTAGAGCGAACGCTGTGCATCGAGCAGGCCAAGGAAGCTGTCCACCCCGCCCTTGTAGCGCGCCTCCGCGAGGCGGAAAGCTGCCCGCGTGGCCTCGACCTGCTGGCGCCGGGCGTCGAGCCGCTCGGCGAGCGTAGCGCGTTCGGCGAGCGCATCGGCCACCTCGCGGAACGCGGTCTGGATGGTCTTCTCATAAAAGGCCACGTTGATGTCGCGCTGCACTTCAGCCACATCGAGACTCGCCTGCAGGCGGCCGGCCTCGAAGATCGGGATGCGGATCAGCGGAATGAAGCTCCAGGTGCCGGAGCCGCCTCCGAAAAGTCCGTCCAGCGTGCTGCTGGCAGTGCCGGCCGCGGCGGTCAGGCTGATGCTCGGAAAGAAGGCCGCGCGCGCGGCGCCGATGCTCGCATTGGCTGCGCGCAGGCTGCGCTCGGCCTGCAGGACATCGGGACGGAGGGTCAGCACTTCGGAAGGCACACCGGCCGGCAAGTCGGCCACGGCACTGACGTTGTCGGCGAGCGTGGCGGGCAGCAAGCCGGCTGGAACCGGGGTGCCGGCGAGCAGCGCGAGCGCGTTCTCGTCCTGTGCGAGGAAGGCGCCGAAACGGGCAACGTCGGCACGGGCACTCTGAAGCAGTTGCTGCGACTGGTGCAGATCGAGCGCGGAGACCGCCCCGGCCTCGAGGCTGCGGCGGATCAGGTCGTGCGACTTCAAGCGGGTTTCGTACGTGTTCTGCGCCAGCGCCAGCCGTTCTCGGTCGAACGCGATTGTCAGCCAGGTGCCGGCGACTTCGGCCACCAGGCTGATCTGCGCGCTGCGGCGCGCTTCCTCGGTGCCAAGGTAGATTTCGAGCGCCTCTGCATTGAGGCTGCGGATGCGGCCGAAGAAATCCAGTTCGTAGGCAGAGAATCCCACGGTGGCGCTGTACTGGCGGAATACATCGGCATGGCCGCTGCCGCTTAGATCGCGCGGCAGGCGCTGCGCGGTCTGCCCGCCAGTGGCGCCGATCGTGGGGAACAGGTCCGCGCGCTGAATGCGGTACTGTGCGCGCGCCTGCTCGATATTGAGCGCGGCGACCCGCAGGTCGCGGTTGTTGGCGAGTGCCAGCGCGATCACCTCGCGCAGCTGCGCGGCGGCGAAGTAGTCGCGCCAGGCGATGGCATCGGCCGATGTCGCCGCAACGGTCTGGGGCGCATTCGGAAAGGTTGCAGGAACCGGCGCCGCGGGGCGCTGGTAGTCCGGGATCATGGTGCAGGCGCTCGCCAGCGTGGCGGCGAGTACGACGGTCAGGGTGCGTAACGGGATCATCACTTGACCTCCTGCGGGGCGATTGCGGGGCCGGCGGCTTGCGCCTGCGGCTTGCCCTTGAAAACGCGCTTGATCACCACGTAGAACAGCGGGATGAAGAAGATGCCGAGCACGGTGGCGGCGATGGTGCCGCCCAGCACGCCGGTGCCGATCGCGATCTGGCTGCCGGAGCCGGCCCCACTGGAAATTGCCAGCGGCAGCACGCCGAGTCCGAAGGCAAGCGACGTCATCAGGATCGGACGCAGGCGCATGCGCACTGCCTCCAGCGTGGCGGTGACCAGGTCCTTGCCGGCTTCCATTTCGGCCTTGGCGAATTCCACGATCAGGATCGCGTTCTTCGACGACAGGCCGATGATGGCGAGCAGGCCGACCTGGAAGTAGATGTCATTCGACAGCCCGCGCCCGGTGGCCGCCAGCAGCGCGCCGAGCACGCCGAGCGGCACCACCAGCATCACCGCGAACGGCACCGACCAGCTTTCGTACAGCGCCGCCAGGCAGAGGAACACCACCAGCAGCGACAGTGCATACAGCGCCGGCGCCTGCGAACCGCTGCGCCGTTCCTCGTAGGAGGTGCCGGTCCACTCGTGGCCGATTCCGGGCGGCAGCTTGGCGATGATCTCTTCCACCGCCGCCATCGCCTCCCCCGACGACAAACCGGGCGCAGCCTGGCCAAGCAGTTCGATCGACGGCTGGCCGTTGTAGCGCTCGAGGCGCGGCGAACCATAGGTCCATTTCGCCTGGGTGAAGGCGGAAAACGGCACCATCTCGCCCGCCTTGTTCCGCACATACCATTTGCCGAAATCTTCCGGCGTCATGCGTGCGCTGGCGTCAGCCTGCAGATACACCTTCTTGATGCGGCCGCGTTCAAGGAAGTCGTTGACATAGGTGCCGCCCCAGGCAGTGGACAGGGTGTCGTTGATGTCGGCCACGGTCACGCCGAGGGCGCTGGCCTTGGCGTGGTCGATGTCGAGCTGGTACTCGGGTGTGTCGTCCTGGCCGTTGGGCCGCACACCCACCAGGCGCTTGTCCTGCGCCGCCATGCCAAGGAACTGGTTGCGTGCCGCGACCAGGGCGTCGTGGCCGAGACCGGACCGATCCTGCAACTGCACGTCGAAGCCGCTCGAGGTGCCGAGCTCAATCACCGCCGGCGGCACGAAGGCGAATACCATGGCTTCGCGGATCTGGGCGAACGCACCCATCGCGCGCCCCGCCACCGATTTCACGTCCATGCCCGGCGCCTTGCGTTCATCCCAGTGCTTCAGATTGACGAAGCCGATGCCCATGTTCTGGCCGCTGCCGCCGAAACTGAAGCCGGCCACGGTGAACACCGCGCGCACGGTGTCCTTCTCGTTCTCGAGATAGTGGCGTTCGACCTTCTTCAACACAGCCAGCGTGCGTTCCTGGGTGGCACCGGCAGGCAGCATGATCTGGTTGAACATGATTCCCTGGTCCTCCTCCGGCAGGAAGGAAGTAGGCATGCGCACAAACAGCAGGCCGAGCACCACGACGATCGCCAGATAGATGGCGAGGAATCGCGCACTGCGCTTGAGTATGCCGCCCACCGCCGATTCGTAGCGCCGGGTGTTGCGCGCGAACATGCCGTTGAACCAGTGAAAGAAGCCCGCGAACCATCCGCCCTCGCCGTGTTCGTGGCCTTGCCTGATCGGCTTCAGCAGGGTGGCGCACAGGGCCGGGGTGAACACGATCGCCACCAGCACCGACAAGGCCATCGCTGCGACGATGGTGATCGAGAACTGGCGGTAGATCACGCCGGTGGAGCCGCCGAAGAAGGCCATCGGCACGAACACCGCCGACAGCACCAGGCCGATGCCGACCAGCGCACCGGTGATCTGGCGCATCGATTTCTTGGTCGCCTCCTTCGGCGACAGGCCTTCCTCGCTCATCACGCGCTCGACGTTTTCCACCACGACGATGGCGTCGTCCACCAGCAGTCCGATCGCCAGCACGATGCCGAACATCGTCAGGGTGTTGATCGAGAAGCCGAACGCCGCCATCACGCCGAAGGTGCCGAGCAGCACCACGGGAATCGCGATAGTGGGAATGAGGGTGGCGCGCAGGTTCTGCAGGAACAGGAACATCACCAGGAACACCAGCGCGACGGCTTCGATCAGCGTTATGACCACCGACTCGATCGAAATTCTGACGAACGGCGTGGTGTCATAAGGCACCACCACCTTCACCCCGGCGGGGAAATAGCGCTGCATCTCGTCGAGCTTGGCACGCACCGCATCGGCGGTCTCCAGCGCGTTGGCGCCGGCAGCGAGCTTGATGCCGACACCGGCGGCGGGCTGTCCGTTGAAGCGCGCGACCGTGCCGTAATTCTCGGCGCCGATCTCGATGCGGGCGACATCGCGCAGACGCACTTCGCCACCCTGTGCGCTGCTGCGCAGCAGGATGGCCTCGAATTCCTCGACACTCTTCAGTCGACTCTGCGCGGTGATCGACGCGCTGAAACCCTGCCCTGGAACGGCCGGCGTGCCGCCGAGCTGGCCGGCGGACACCTGCGTGTTCTGCGCCTGGATCGCGGCCCTGATGTCCGCCGGGGTGAGCCTGAAGTTGGTCAGTCTGGCCGGATCGAGCCACACCCGCATCGCATACTGCGCGCCGAACACCTGCACTTCGCCGACGCCGGAAACACGCGACAGCGGATCCTGCACGCTGGAAACAACAAAATCCGACAGGTCGTTGGCGGACTGGCTGCCGTCTTCGGACACGAAGCCGACGACCATGAGAAAGTTGCGCGCCGATTTCGCCACCTGCACGCCCTGCTGCTGCACCGGCTGCGGCAGCAGCGGCAGCGCGATCTGCAGCTTGTTCTGCACCTGCACCTGGGCGATATCGGGGTTGGTTTCGGCATCGAAGGTCAGCGTCACCGACGCGCGGCCGTAGGCATCGCTCGACGAACTCATGTAGAGCAGACCGTCGAGTCCGGTCATCTTCTGCTCGATGATCTGCGTCACCGAGTCTTCCACCGCCTTCGCCGACGCGCCGGGATAGCTGGCGTTGATGACGACAGCAGGGGGTGCGATGGGCGGATATTGCGACACCGGCAACTGCTGGATCGACAGCGCACCGGCCAGCATGATGACGATGGCGATGACCCAGGCGAAGATGGGGCGGTCGATGAAGAAGTGGGCCATGGTCTGTTACCTCACTTCGCCGCAGCGGGGGTAGCAGCCGGCGCTGCTGGCGCGGCCGCTGTTGCGGCCTCCTGCACCTGCACCGGGGAGCCTGGCTTCGCCTTCTGCAGACCTTCGACGATGACGCGATCGCCGGCGGCCAGGCCTTCGGTGACCACCCACTTGTCGCCGACCGATTGCACCGCCTTGACGATGCGCGGCTCGACCTTGCTTTCGGCATTCACCACCATCACGGTCGCATTGCCGTGCGGGTCGCGGCTCACCGCCGCGTGCGGCACCAGGATGGCATCGTCCTGCACGCCCTGCGTCAGGCGCGCGCGCACATACATGCCGGGAAGCAGCTCGCCCTTTGGGTTAGGGAACACCGCGCGCAGCGTGACGCTGCCAGTGCCTTCATCGACCGTCACTTCGGAGAACGCCAGCCTGCCCTCGGCGCCATAGAGGCTGCCGTCTTCCAGCACAAGTTGCACTGGCACGGCGCTGCCGCCAGCGTGCTGCAACCTGCCGGATTCGAGGTCGCGCCGCATGCGCAGCAGATCGGCGCTGGACTGCGTCAGATCGACATAGATCGGAT
The DNA here is from genome assembly GCA_011391285.1 of Thiobacillus sp. Next base: position 13,479 of record JAABQU010000176.1, on the reverse strand, counting down.
CGAGCTTCTGCACGGTGGCGAGCGCTGCTGCCTGATTCGCGGTGACCAGCGCCCCCGGGGTCACTGCCGAGCGGCTGATGCGCCCCGCAATCGGCGAGGTGACGCGGGTGAAATCGAGATCGATCTTCGCTTTGTCGAGCGCGGCCTGCGCCGACCCGACGTCGGCCTGCGCCTGCTTCTGCGCGGCGGCCGCTTCATCGTTGGCCTGCTTGCTCACCGCCTCGATCTTCACCAGATCGGCGTAGCGCTCGGCCTTCAGCCGCGCCGAGTAAAGATTCGCCTCGGCGCGCGCAAGATTGGCACCGGCGCTGTCGTGGGCAGCCTGATACGTGGCCGGCTCGATCTGGTACAGCACCTGGCCGGCCTTGACCTCGCTGCCCTCGATGAACAAGCGCTGCTTGACGATGCCGGTCACCTGCGGCCGCAATTCGGCGATCAGGTAAGGTGCGGTGCGCCCGGGCAGCTCGGTCGCCACGGAGACGGCTTCGGTCTGAACAGTAAGCGCCGTGACAGCAGGCACGCCCGGAGCGCCGGCACCTGACCCGGGCGGTTGTTCCTTCCCGCCGCAGGCAGCAAGGAGGATGGCGCCCGCCAGGGCGATGCCCAGCGGCATGGACGACAGGGTGCGACGAGTGTGCATGGATGGCCTTTGGAAAATGCCGGGCACCCGCCTGACTCTGGCGGGCTGCCTCGAAATACAAACAGGGAACCATTCAAATCCCGTATGGATCGAACGTTCAATATAGAATGAACGTTCAATCTATATTAGAATGCGCTAAGGTGCAAGATTTTCGTATTCGCCTTAATCTTTGCGCCACCCACCGGAGAGATGAGCATGCCAACGGCCACCCACCCGCCATCCGACGCCTCGCGTGCCGAAGCGCGCCGCACCCGGATTCGTACAGCCGCGGCGGACTGCTTCCGCCAGCACGGCTTCCACGGCACCAGCATCGCGCAGATTTCGAAGGCGGCCGACATGAGCTCGGGCCATATCTACCACTACTTCGAGAACAAGGAAGCGATCATCGCCGACATCGTCGCCCAGGATCTGGATCGCCTGCTGACACTGACCGCGGAATTGCGCGCGGCGAGCGACGTCAAATCCGCGATGCTCGAACGGGCCATCGAGGGCGTGGAAGGCAATCTCGACCCGAGCGCGGCGGGGCTACAGCTGGAAATCGTCGCCGAGGCCGCGCGCAATCCGCGCGTGGCCGACATCGTGCGCGCCGCCGACCGGCAATGCCGCGACAGCCTGGCCGCAACCATCCGCACCCAGCGCCAGGCCGCCGGCCACCAGGACAGCGAGGCCACCCTCTCGGGCATGGTGGAAGCGCTCGCGGCGATGTTCGAGGGCCTGCAGATCCGCGCCATCCGCAACCCGGATCTTGATCAGGGCGCCGTGGTGCAGACATTCCGGCGCATGATCCACGACCTTCTCTCGCAAACCCCGTAAACCTGCATGCGTTTCGATGCAGCAGCGGCCGAACCGGCCGCATTGACACAAAATCCGTAAGGATTTCAAAGCGCTCGATGCGGCTAGAATGGCGCCTTTTGCGCAGGAGTCCCCCATGCCCGAACCCGTTGTGTATGACCGCAATCCGGCCGAACTCGAACTCGAACCCGGTGAATACTGGTGGTGTACGTGCGGCCGCTCGATGACGCAGCCTTTCTGCGACGGCTCGCACGAAGGCACCGGGCTGGAGCCGATGTCGTTCATCATCAAGGACAAGACCACGGTATGGCTGTGCAACTGCAAGCATACCCAGGGCAAGCCGTTCTGCGATGGTTCGCACAACGACCTGCCCGACGATATTTTCTGAGTCGCTGAACCCCATGATGGCTGACCAGCCCGAACGTGTGCTTGCTTTCTGGTTCGGCGCGCCAGGCAGCGCGACCGAGATTGCCGGACGGCAAAACAAGCTGTGGTTCGGCAAGTCGCCCGCCAACGACCAGGCGGTCGTCGATCATTTTTCCGCCACGCTGGCGGCGGCCACCGCAGGCCAACTCGATCACTGGGCAAACGGTCCGCGCGGACGGCTGGCACTGGTGATAGTGCTCGACCAGTTTCCGCACCACATCCACCGCGACCAGCCGCAGGCCTTCGCCACCGACCCGCAGTCGCTGGCCTTGAGCCTCGCCGCACTGGAATCCGGCGAGGACAGAAAACTGGCACCGATCGAGCGCGTGTTTCTCTACCTGCCGCTGGAGCATGCCGAGTCGCTCGATCTGCAGGAGCGGTCCGTGTCGCTGTACGAACAACTGACGCTCGAAGCAGCCGCCGACGAATGTGCGCTGTTCGACGGCTTCCTCGATTACGCGCGCAAGCACCGCGACGTGGTCGCGCGCTTCGGCCGCTTTCCGCATCGCAATGAAATCCTGGGACGCCCTTCCACGCCGGAGGAACTGGAATTCCTGAAACAGCCCGGATCGCGCTTCTAGCCGTTAAAATGGCGGCCTCTTGTGCCCCTTGGGTATGCCCCGGCTGTTTCCATGTCCCGCCAGATCCTCGTCACCTCCGCCCTGCCCTACGCCAACGGCAGCATCCACCTCGGCCACCTGGTCGAATACATCCAGACCGATATCTGGGTGCGCTTCCAGAAGATGCGCGGCCACGACTGCCGCTACATGTGCGCCGACGACACCCACGGCACCGCCATCATGCTGCGCGCGGAAAAGGAAGGCATCACGCCGGAGGCGCTGATCGGCCGGGTGTGGATTGATCACACGCGCGACTTCGCCGGCTTCCACATCGGCTTCGACCATTACTACTCGACGCATTCCATTGAAAACCGCGAACTAGCCTCGAAGATCTACCTGCGGCTGAAGGAAGCCGGGCTGATCGAGGTGAAGACGATCGCCCAGCTGTACGACCCGGTGAAGAACCTGTTCCTGCCGGACCGCTTCATCAAGGGCGAATGCCCCAAGTGCGGCGCTTTGGATCAGTACGGCGACAACTGCGAGGTGTGCGGCGCAACCTACAGCCCGACCGAGCTGAAGAACCCGGTGTCGGCGGTGTCGGGGGCAACGCCGGTGCACAAGGATTCCGAGCACTACTTCTTCAAGCTCGGCGCGTGCGAGGCTTTCCTGCGCGAGTGGACGACCTCGGGCGCGTTGCAGAGCGAAGCCGCCAACAAGATGCAGGAATGGTTCGCCTCGGGTCTCAACAACTGGGACATCAGCCGCGACGCACCCTACTTCGGCTTCGAGATTCCCGATGCGCCAGGCAAGTATTTCTACGTGTGGCTGGATGCGCCGGTGGGCTACATGGCGAGCTTCGCCAAATACGCCAAGGACAACGGCCTCGACTTCGACGCCTGGTGGGGCGCCGAATCGAAAACTGAACTGGTGCACTTCATTGGCAAGGACATCCTGTATTTCCATGCCCTGTTCTGGCCGGCGATGCTCAAATTTTCCGGCCACCGCCTGCCGACGGCGGTGTACGCGCACGGCTTTTTGACGGTGAACGGGCAGAAAATGTCGAAGTCGCGCGGCACCTTCATTACCGCCGAGAGCTATCTCGCGCAGAAGCTCAATCCCGAGTGGCTGCGCTACTACTACGCGGCCAAGCTCAACGGCAGCATGGAGGACATCGATCTCAACCTCGACGACTTCGTCGCGCGTGTGAACTCCGACCTGGTCGGCAAGTTCATCAACATCGCCAGCCGCACCGCCGGCTTCATCCACAAGAATTTCGAAGGCAAGCTCGCCGACGGCGTGGCGAACCTCGAACTGATCGGCGACTTCCAGGCCGCCGCCGGCACGATCGCCGCACATTACGAGGCGCGCGATTATGCCAAGGCGCTGCGCGAAATCATGGCGCTGGCCGACCGCGCCAACCAGTACGTGGCCGACGAAAAGCCCTGGGAACTGGCGAAGAAACCGGAAGCGGTGTATCGCCTGCATGAAGTCTGCACGGTTGCGCTTAACTGCTTCCGCCTGCTGACCCTGTACCTGAAGCCGGTACTGCCGAAGCTCGCCGAGCAGGTCGAGGCCTTCCTCGCCATTCCACCGCTGGCCTGGGACGACGTGCAAAGCCTGTTCATCCGCCACCGCATCAACGAATACAGCCACCTGATGACCCGTATCGACCCCAAATCCATCGAAGCCATGGTAGACGCCAACAAACAGAACCTCGAACCCACCCCAGCTCCCGCGCCGGTGCGCCACGCCGAAGCCCAGGTGCATGCCACGCAGCCGGTGGCTGACACCATTAGCATCGACGACTTCGCCAAGATCGACCTGCGCATCGCGCGCATCGCCAACGCCGAACACGTCGAAGGCGCCGACAAGCTGCTGCGGCTGACGCTCGACCTCGGCGAGCTCGGCACCCGCCAGGTGTTTGCCGGTATCAAGTCGGCCTACGCGCCGGAAGCACTGGTGGGACGGCTGACCGTGATGGTCGCCAACCTCGCGCCGCGCAAGATGAAATTCGGCATGAGCGAAGGCATGGTGCTGGCGGCCTCGGGTGACGCACCCGGCCTCTTCATCCTGTCGCCAGACAGCGGCGCGCAGCCGGGCATGAAGGTGAAGTGATCAAGGCATGAGGACGCAACACCTGCTCATTCATGGCCGGGTGCAGGGCGTATGGTTTCGCGAATCCATGCGGAGCGAGGCCGAACGCCTGGGCGTGACGGGCTGGGTGCGCAATGCGCCAGATGGCTCGGTGGAGGCGGTGGTTCAGGGGCCGGACACGGCCGTCGACGCGCTCATTGCGTGGGCGCGGATCGGTCCGCCGCAGGCACGAGTGGATCGCATCGACCTGGTCGACGCACAGGGCGATTTCAGCGGATTCGTGAAGCAGATCGACTGAATATCATTTCAGCACCGCGCAAAGCCCCAGCATTGCGGGGAACGCGAGCAATCAAAAACACCCACAACATCCATGAGCAATGGATCGCCAGGGCTCTTTGGGCATGGCGACGACAAACGGCTCAGGACCGCCTTGAGACGGACGTGACGGGGCTGAGCGGAATTCCGGACAAAAAAATGCCCGACTCGTGAGAGCCGGGCAGAGTATCCACCAAAGGAGGAGGATTGGAGGAGACAACACTAAGTCACCGTTGCGGCAACTGAAGCGTTATAAGAATTTTCTAATATAACGAAATACATGTCAACAACTATTTTCAGTGCGGCGTTAAGTCATTTCGTATCAGCCGCAGCGAAGATCAGTAAATGACGTTGACCGCCTCGGGCTTGAGCCAGTCGCCCAAGGATTCGATCAGCCGGTCGTCCAGCCTGACCCGCCATTCCTCGCCCAGCCGCACGCGACAGCGCGCATCCCGGTTGTGGTAATCCACCCAGACCGGACAGCCGCCCTCCTCCACCTTGTAGGGCGCGAGCAATTCACTCAATTTGCGGCCACTGTTGGGCTGGCCATGACACTGTCCGTTGCACGCCAGCCGCAGCCCTTGGGCAAAGCGGGTGCGCGCCCCCGCCAAGTCGTAGATCCGTTCCGCGGTAACCCGCAGGCCACCCGAATAATCGTCGCGATTGACCTTGCCTTCGATGACCAGCAGGGTGTCGTCTTTCAGCAGATGGCGGTTCTGCTCGAAGAGTTCGTTGAAGATCACCACCTCGACCTGCGCAGTCGCGTCATCGAGCAGCAGAATCATCATCTTGCCGCGCCGGGTCATCTGGGTGCGCAGCGATACGACGATTCCGGCCAGCATCTGGAGTTCGCGGGCCGGTTCCAGACTGTCGAGTTGTCTTTTGGCAAAACCTCCCACCTCCGCCAGATAGGAGGTGAAGGGATGACCGCTGAAGAAATAGCCCAGTGCGGATTTTTCCTGCAGCAGCTTTTCCTGCTCGGCCCAGGCCGGCACGTCGATCAGGTCTTCGCCGCCGCCGTCCAGGATCTCGCCAAACAGCCCGACCTGACCGCCACTGCGTGCCGCGCGATCAGCGGTTTCCAGCGCCGCACCGACCGAGGCCATCAGGCTGGAACGGTGGTCGTTGAGGCTGTCGAACGCCCCGGCCTTCACCAGCGCCTCCAGCACGCGGCGGTTGAGATAGCGCTTGTCGATGCGACGAGCCAAGTCAAACAGGCCTTTATACGGCCCGTTGGCTTCACGTTCGGCGACGATCGCGCCTATTGCCGCCTCGCCGCCACCCTTGATCGCGCCCAGTCCGTAGCGGATCTCGGTCTTGCTGACCGGGTCGAAGCGGTAGCCCGACAGGTTGATGTCGGGCGGCAGCATGGTCAGCCCGTTGGCGCGACAGTCCTCGTAGAACACGCGAACCTTGTCGGTATCGGACATTTCCGACGACATCGTCGCGGCCATGAATTCGGCCGGGTAATAGGCCTTGAGCCAGGCGGTGTGATAGGCCACCAGCGCATAGGCGGCCGAGTGTGACTTGTTGAAACCATATTCGGCGAATTTCTCCATCAGGTCGAACAGCCGTTCGGCGACCTTGGTGTCCGCCCCGCGCTTGGATGCGCCTGCCAGGAAAATCTCCCGCTGCTTGGCCATTTCCTCGGGCTTCTTCTTGCCCATGGCGCGCCGCAGCATGTCGGCGGCACCGAGGCTGTAGCCGGCCAGGATCTGCGCCACCAGCATCACCTGCTCCTGGTAGACGATGATGCCGTAGGTCGATTTCAGCACCGGCTCGAGATCGGGATGGAAATACTCCGGCTTCTGCTTGCCCTGTTTGCGGGCGATGAAGTCGTCCACCATGCCGGAGCCGAGCGGCCCCGGGCGGTTGAGCGCCATCAGCGCGATGATGTCTTCGAAGCAGTCGCCCTTCAGCTTCTTTTCCAGATCCTTGGCCGAGCGCGATTCGGACTGGAACACCGCCGTGGTGTTGCCGTCGGCAAACAGCTTGTATACCGCCGGATCGTCGAGCGGCAAGTCTTCCAGCCGGAAGTCGGTGCGGTCTTCATGCCGCTGCACGAAGCGCACCGCCTCGGCCAGGATGGTCAGCGTGCGCAGGCCGAGAAAGTCGAACTTGACCAGACCGATCGCCTCGACGTCGTCCTTGTCGAACTGCGACACCATCGATTCCGAACCTTCCGCGCGGTACAGCGGGCAGAAGTCGGTGAGCCTGCCCGGCGCGATCAGCACCCCGCCCGCGTGCATGCCGACGTTGCGGGTGATGCCCTCCAGTTTTTCCGCCAGCGGCAGCAGCTCGGCGAGCTCTTCCTCGTTTCGCGCGCGTTCGTCGATCTGCGGCTCCTTCTCGCGCGCCTCGGCGAGCGAAATGCCGAGTTCGTTGGGCACCAGTTTGACGAACTTGTCGACGAACAGATACGGCAGGTCGAGCACGCGGCCGACGTCGCGCAGCACCGCCTTGGCCGCCATGGTGCCGAAGGTGGCGATCTGCGACACCGCCGCATGGCCGTACTTTTCCTTAACGTACTGGATCACACGGTCGCGACCGTCCTGGCAGAAGTCGATGTCGAAGTCGGGCATCGACACCCGCTCAGGGTTGAGGAAGCGTTCGAACAGCAGGTCGTAGGCCAGCGGATCAAGGTCGGTGATGCGCAGGCTGTAGGCGACCAGCGAACCGGCGCCGGAGCCGCGCCCCGGTCCCACCGGAACGTCGTTGTTCTTGGCCCAGTTGATGAAGTCGGCCACGATCAGGAAGTAGCCGGGAAACCCCATCTGGATGATGGTGCCGAGCTCGAACTCCAGCCGCGCGGTGTATTCGGGCAGCCTGGCGGCACGAACATCCGGATCGGGATAAAGCTGGGCCATGCGCTCGTGCAGCCCCTCGAAGGAACGCTGCCGCATGTAGTCGTCGAGACTCATGCCATCCGGCGTCGGGAAATCAGGCAGCCGGCTCTTGCCGAGTTCCAGCGTCAGGTTGCAGCGCTTGGCGATTTCCACGCTGTTCTGCAAGGCCTCCGGCAGGTCGGCGAACAGTTCCGCCATTTCCTCCGGCGACTTGAAGTACTGCTCGGTAGTAAACGGCCGCGGCCGGCGCGGGTCGCCCAGCATCATGCCCTCGGCGATGCACACGCGCGCCTCGTGCGCCTTGAAGTCGTCCGGCGCGATGAACTGGATGGGATGGGTGGCGACCGCCGGTAGCTTCAGCGCCGCCCCAAGGTCGAGCAGGCCGTCGATCAGGCGCTCGGCATGCGGCTGGCCGAAGCGCTGCAGCTCCAGGTAGTAGCGGCCGGGAAACAGCGCGGCCCAGGCCTCGGCTGCGGCACGCGCCGCGTCGGGCTTGTCGTCGAGGAGCGCCTGCGCGACGTTGCCGGCGTCGCCGCCCGACAGCGCCAGGAGGCCGTCGGTACCATCGGCCAGCCAAATGGGATCGATCTCGGCGCGGCCGCGATGGATGTTGTCCTGATAGGCGCGGGTGAGCAGCTCGCACAGGCGGCGATAGCCTTCGCGGTGCTGCACCAGCAACAACAGGCGCGAGGGCCGATTGCGATCGGTGGTGTTGCTTACCCACACGTCGCAGCCGAACACCGGCTTGATGCCGGCGCCGCGCGCAGCGCGGTAGAACTTCACCCAGCCGAAGGTGTTGGACAGGTCGGACAGCCCGAGCGCGGGCATCGCGACGCCCTTCGCACGCTTGATCGCCTCGTCCACCCGCACCAGCCCATCGGCGACGGAGTATTCGGTGTGCAGGCGGAGATGGATGAAACGCGGGTCGGTCATGGTGGCGCAACGAAAAAGCGAGCCGCTATTTTAACGCCGCTGAACCGACGGCCAAAAACAAAAGGCAGCCGAAGCTGCCTTTTGATTCAACAAGTGCCAGTCTTGGACTTATTGCGACTCGATTAGAGCCGAGACGCGAAGACAAGCAGCAGACAGCGCTCTAGCACGGCAAGGCGCAGCCGACAAAGTATCGGCTCCAATTCGAGTCGAAATTAGTTGGCGCGGCGCTTGAATTCGTTCGTACGGGTGTCGATCTCGATCATGTCGCCGATTTCGACGAAGGCCGCGACCGGCAGTTCGAACCCGGTGGGCTTGATGCGCGCCGGCTTCATGACCTTGCCCGAGGTGTCGCCGCGCACGGCAGGCTCGGTGTATTCGACTTCGCGAACGACGGTGGTGGGCATCTCGACCGAGATCGCCTTGCCGTCGTAGAACACCACTTCGACCGGCATGCCGTCGTCGAGGTAGTTCAGCGCGTCGCCGAGGTTTTCGCCTTCGACTTCATACTGGTTGTAGTCGCTGTCCATGAACACGTACAAGGGATCAGCGAAGTAGGAATAGGTGCATTCCTTGCGTTCGAGGTTGACGGTCTCGAATTTGTCGTCGGCACGATAGACGCTTTCCATGCCGGAACCGGTCAGCAGGTTCTTCAGTTTCATTTTGACGACGGAGGAATTGCGGCCCGATTTCGAGAATTCGGCCTTCTGTACCACCATTGGGTCTTTGCCGACCATCACGACGTTGCCGGCGCGGAGTTCCTGTGCGATTTTCATGGGTGTGTCCTGCTGCGAGAGCTAAATAAGGGTTTGAGAAAACCGCCTATTTTAACTTATTTTCAACGAAATCAACCAGCTTGTCGGTCAACCGACCGGCGAGGCTGAGGCGGTCGCACCAGCCCACCGCATGCGCCTCGATGACAGCCTGTTGCGCCCGCCAGGCCGCCCAGCAGGCCGCCATGTCCGCCACGTCCGGCATGCCATTCCATATCCGCCACATGCCGCTCACCGCGTGCGCGGCCTCGCCTTCCAGGCCTTCCGTGTAGTGCTGCAGCAGCGCGTTCGTCTTGTCCCAGTGCGCTTCGTCGGCCTGCGGGTAGGCCTGCCACACCAGAGGACGCGCCGCCCACTGCGCCCGCACGCAGGAATCCTCGCCGCGCACGAAATTCAGATTGCATGCCCACAACAAATGGTCGTACGTATCCTGATCCATGAACGGCAGGATATGCAGTTGCAGAGCCCCGCGGCGGTGCCCCTCGCCCACCTGCAAACCCGGGACCGACAGCCACGCCGCCAGTTGCGGAACAACCCGGCCCTCGGGGACGAGACAGGTGATGGGCCGCAGGTCCGCGGCCCAGGCGTCGAGCAGATCAGGCAGCGCCGGATTCTCGTAGGCGAACAGCGACACCCGCAATTCATCCCCCCGCGGCGGCTCAAGCCCCAGGTCGCGCCAGAACGCCGGGATTCCGCGTTGCACGAACGCTTCGCGCCGCCCGGCCAGATCCGCTTCGACCAGCAGGCCGCCCGTGGCCGGCGTATAGCCGGGAAAGAAAAAATACCGGGTCAGCGGCAGCCGCGGATGCGGCGACGGCAGGCCATGGTGTTCGGCCACCCAGGGCTCGGCGGAGAGGTACTCGAGATTGATCCAGACCGGCGGCGGCGACCGCACGCTCATCGCGGTCAGATAGGCTTCTGGCAGGGTGCAGCCGAAGGCATCGATCACCACCTGCGCCGGCTCAACTGCCGCAAACGGCGTGCGCCACGCGCAAACCGTCACCCCTTCGCAGCGTTGCGTGGCCGCGTCCGGATCGATCGTCGGCCAGATGCGGTGAAATGCATCCAGATCGTCCACCCACAAGCACACGGCCAGACCCTGCTCGCTCACCAGCCCGCGCGCCAGACGCCAGGCGATGCCGATGTCGCCATAGTTGTCGACGACCTTGCAGAAGATGTCCCAGTCGGTGCGCATGCCGCGCATCCTACCGCATCGTGCCAGCCACTCGCCGCACAAACCTGGAGTTGGAAGGAAACCACAGCCTGGCAAAGGCCTTTGTTTTAATACGCTTTCCTCTTGTAAAAACACAACCGCGGTAGTAAAAATGCAATCAGTTTGGTTTCAAGAACCGTTCTGGTTTGGCATTACCGCAGGGCATCAGCGGGTAGCGCGCTTGAATTCAGACCGACGGCTAAAAAAATCACGCCGTCCTGTCGTCCGCCAACGCAGTCATGCTTTTCGCGGTTATGTTTTGTGTCACGCCAAGGAGGAAGTATTAATGGCAACAGGTACTGTCAAGTGGTTCAGCGACGCCAAGGGTTTTGGCTTCATCACCCCCGATGACGGCGGCGAGGATGTGTTCGCACATTTCTCCGCCATCCAGTCCAACGGCTTCAAGACCCTGAAAGAAGGTCAAAAGGTCACGTTTGAAGTCAGCCAGGGGCCCAAGGGCAAGCAGGCTTCCAACATCCAGCCGCAAGGTTGAGTTGTCGAACTGACAAGAAAAAACCCCGCCTCGGCGGGGTTTTTTCTTGCCTGGAGAAGCGGCTTACATCTTCGCCACCATTGCCTCAGCAAACGCCGAGCACTTCACCTCGGTCGCGCCTTCCATCAAACGCGCGAAGTCGTAGGTCACGGATTTCGCCGCGATGGCTTTTTCCATGCTGGCGACGATAAGATCGGCCGCCTCGAGCCAGCCCAGGTGACGCAGCATCATCTCGGCCGACAAGATCAGCGAGCCCGGGTTGACGTAGTCCTTGCCGGCGTACTTGGGCGCCGTGCCGTGGGTCGCTTCGAACATCGCCACGGTGTCCGAGAGGTTCGCCCCCGGCGCGATGCCGATGCCGCCGACCTCCGCCGCCAGCGCGTCGGAGATGTAGTCGCCGTTGAGGTTGAGCGTGGCGATCACGTCGTACTCGTCGGGGCGCAGCAGGATCTGCTGCAGGAAGGCGTCGGCGATCACGTCCTTGATGACGATGCCGTTCGGCAATTCCATCCACGGGCCTTCGCCGATCAGCTTGGCGCCGAATTCGCGCGCGGCGAGCTCGTAGCCCCACTTCTTGAAGCCGCCTTCGGTGAACTTCATGATGTTGCCCTTGTGCACCAGGGTCACCGAGCGGCGCTTGTTGTCGATCGCGTACTGGATGGCCTTGCGGATCAGCCGCTCGGAGCCTTCGATCGACACCGGCTTGATGCCGATCGCCGAGGTCGCGGGGAAGCGGATTTTCGTCACGCCCATCTCATCCTGCAGGAAGGCGATGACCTTCTGTACTGCCTCGGAATTGGCTTCCCACTCGACGCCGGCGTAGATGTCCTCGGTGTTCTCGCGGAAGATCACCATGTCGACCTTTTCCGGCGCTTTTACCGGGCTGGGCACGCCGGTGAAGTAGCGCACCGGGCGCAGGCACACGTACAGGTCGAGCATCTGGCGCAGCGCCACGTTGAGCGAGCGCATGCCACCCGAGGTCGGGGTGGTGAGCGGGCCCTTGATCGAGATCACGTAATCCCTCACCGCCTGCACGGTTTCTTCCGGCAGCCACTGGTCGCCGCCGTAGACCCTGACCGCCTTCTCGCCGGCAAACACTTCCATCCAGGCGATCTGGCGTCTGCCAGAGTAGGCCTTGGCCACCGCGGCATCGACCACGCGACGCATCGCAGGCGTGATGTCGACGCCGGTGCCGTCGCCCTCGATGAAGGGAATGATGGGCGTGTCCGGCACGTTCAGCGAGTTGTCGGCGTTGACGGTGATTTTTTGGCCGTTGGCGGGGGTCTGGATGTGCTGATAAGTCATGGCTGGATAAATTAAGGTGAGTGCTCGGCTAACGTTAAAATGGCTGCTTTTACGACGTTTGTCTGCAGCGTGGCGCGATTGATCCTGTTCAACAAACCCTACGGCGTGCTGAGCCAGTTCACCCCCGAGGGGCGCTGGCAGGGTCTGCGCGACCACCTCAGCGTGCCCGGCGTGTATGCGGCCGGGCGGCTGGACGCGGACAGTGAAGGCCTGCTGATTTTAACCGATGACGGCACGCTCCAGAGCCGTATCGCCGATCCGAAGCACAAGCTGCCCAAAACCTACTGGGCGCAGGTCGAGTGCGTGCCCGATGAGGCCGCCCTGGAAACGCTGCGCCGCGGCGTCGATCTGGGCGACTTCGTCACCCGCCCGGCCAGGGCGCACCTCATCGACGAACCCACCGGGCTGTGGCCGCGCAACCCGCCGATCCGCTTTCGCCAGGCCATCCCGACGAGCTGGATCGAACTCACGATTGCCGAAGGCAAGAACCGCCAGGTGCGCCGGATGACGGCGAAGATCGGCTTTCCGACGCTGCGCCTGATCCGCGCCGCCGTCGGCGAATGGACCCTGGGCGCCCTGCAGCCCGGGGAATGGAAAGAGATTCATGTCTGAAACCGAAACCTGGCTGCCCCATGTCGTCGTCGCCGCCATCGTCGAACGCGACGGCAGATTCCTGCTGGTGGAAGAGCACACCGCCGAAGGCCTGCGCCTTAACCAGCCCGCGGGCCACTGGGAGCGCGGCGAAACGCTGATCGAGGCCGTGCGGCGCGAAGCACTGGAGGAAACCGCGCACCACGTCGAGCCGCTCGCGTTGCTGGGCTGCTACACCACCCACTATCCGCAGCGCGACATCACCTATCTGCGCTTCGCCTATGTCTGCAGCGCCACCGGCTTCGACGCCGGCCGCATGCTGGACCATGGCATCGTGCGCGCCGTGTGGCTGACGGCGGACGAGCTCGCCGCCCACGCCACGCCGCACCGCAGCCCGCTGGTGATCCGCTGCGTCGAGGATTACATGGCCGGGCGGCGCTTCCCGCTCGATTTCGTGAGCCACGCATGAGCACCAAGGTCGTCGTCGGCATGTCGGGCGGC
>JAABQU010000175.1 GCA_011391285.1 Thiobacillus sp. | reverse complement strand
ACCTCGAAAGCCGATCTCCTCGGGCTTCCGGCCACGGTGCGATCGGAGGCGGGCATGGACTTGCGATTGGTCCAGTCGGGGCTTGAACCCCGGGACTGGAAGCCGATGCCCGGTATCGGCGCCGGTGTGAGGGAAATCAGGAACCGCACGGCGGATGGGGCTTTCCGGATCTTTTATGTCGTCGAGAGTGCCGACCACATCTACGTCCTCCACGTGTTCCAGAAAAAGTCCCAGCGCACACCGCCAAGGGACATCGAAATGGGCAGAGCCCGCTACCGCTTGATTCCCTGACAAGAGGCCGCCCATGCCGCGCAGCAACCAGGAAAACGCCGTCACCCCGTCCAGCGGGAATGTGTTTATTGACCTTGGCTTCAGCCACGCCGAGGCGCTGGTTCTTACGCTCCGCGCCGACGTGATGATCCAGCTTCAACTCAGGATCAAGTCCCGGCAGATGACCCAGCGCGAAGCGGGTGAGTTGCTCGGCGTCAGCCAAAGCCGCGTTTCCGACCTGATGCGGGGCAAGAGCGACAGGTTCAGCCTGGACATGCTGATGCTTTTTGCGGCGAAGCTGGGCGTTCCGGTGAGGATCGAACTGGCGGCTTGATCCAAAACTGCCATGCCCTGGACAGGCACCTGCGCCCAGGTACACTCCGGGAATGCGGCATTGGTGGGTAAACCAGAACCAGACTTACCGGCACGAGATCGCTGGTGGCTACCTTTGGTCGCCCAAGCGCAACGCCAACAATGCCCGAAACCAGTTCTACGACTTCATGCGGGACGTCGCGCCCGGCGATATCGTTTTTTCCTTTGCGGGAACCTACATCCGCAGTATTGGTGTCGTGGCATCAAATGCCTACGAGGCCCCCAAGCCGCTCGAGTTTGGCCAAGCCGGCGCCTACTGGAACCAGATTGGTTGGCGCGTGGACGTCAGTTTCTTCGAACTCAAGGGCCCGATTCGTCCAGCTGAGCACATGGGGCGGCTGGCCCCCTTGCTGCCCAAGCGGTATTCGCCGCTTCAGGCCAATGGCGGAGGCCTCCAGGGTGTGTACTTGACCTACCTGCCTGACCCGCTTGCCGCCGCCTTGGTCGACCTGGTCGGCCGCGAGGCGAGGAACATCATCGAGAACTCCCGGGTTGCCGACCGCGCGTCGGCCCAGGTGGCCATTGGCCTCCTGCAGTGGGAAGAACACGAGCTGGACAAGGTCGCAGCGGACCGGACGCTAGTCGAGACGGACCGGAAGGCCGTGGTCATGGCCCGGCGGGGGCAAGGCATTTTCAAGGACAACGTCCTGAGGCGGGAATCCAGCTGCCGGCTGACAAAGGTGGACAGGGTAGAGCACTTGCGGGCAAGCCACTGCAAACCATGGCGCGACGCGAACAACAGCGAGCGCCTGGATGGCGACAACGGCCTGCTGCTGACGCCGGATGCAGATCATCTGTTCGATCGCGGCTTCGTCAGCTTCGAGGACAATGGCGGGGTGCTGTGGTCCCCGGTCGCCCATATCCCGTCTCTGCTAAAGATGGGATTGGATCCCTGCGCGTTGAAAAACGTCGGCGGTTTCAGTGATGGGCAAAAATCGTACCTGGCTTTTCATCGGGAAAGCGTCTTTCTGCAAAGCCGCTACAGATACTAGTGCGTGTCCGCAGGGTCGCCGCGCCCCGACGCGGCCCTGCAAAGGCTTTGCTGCATAGTGATCAGGAAGGATACGGCGCACGCGCTGAAAGCACTCCCCTCCAAGCCTGGCCGCGTGACGGTGAACGGCCATCCCGGCGACGACTTGCCGCAAGGCATGCACAAGAGCATCCTTCGCCAAGCGGGGCTACGGAAATGAACGCCATGCGTTACGCCATCGTCATCGAGAAAACCGAAAACAACTTCGGCGCCTGGGTGCCTGACCTGCCGGGCTGCATTGCCACCGGCAAGACGATTGAAATCGTGCAGCAGCGCATTCGCGACGCCATCGATGCCCACCTGGCCGGCATGCGCGAAGACGGCGATCCCATCCCCCCGCCCGTGGTGCAGGTGCAGTACGTGGACGTGGCCGCCTGATCCACGGGGCGCAGCACGCCGTGGCCTCGGGCCAAGCCCGCGGCGACCCCCGGTGTCCCTGTCACACTTCTTGCGCCCACTCGTTGTTGCGGGTAACCCCCACCCGAGCACCGCCATGAGCCCCGACCTGCTGGAAACCCTGATCGCCCGCGACCTGCCCGCCGCCCAGCGCGGCGACACCCAGGCCTACGGCCGCCTGGTGGGCGCCACGCAGCGCATGGTGGCCAGCGTGGCGCTGGCGGTGACGCGCGACGTGCACACCAGCGAAGACATCGCCCAGGAAACCTTCCTCAGCGCCTGGCAGCGCATCGGCCAGCTCGGCAACCCGCAGAGTTTCCTGCCCTGGCTGCGGCAGGTGGCGCGCAACCGCGCCATCGACCACGTTCGCGCCCAGCGTTACCGCGAAACGCCGGTGGACCCGCTGGACACGCTGGCCGCCGTGGCCGCGTCGCCGCAACATGGCCCCGCCGAGCGGTTCGTCACCGACGAAGACGCGCGCCAGCTGGCCGAAGCGCTCGACGAAATACCGGAGACCAGCCGCGACGTGCTGCTGCTTTATTACCGCGAAGGCGAAGACACCCGCGAAGTGGCCGCGCTGTTGGGCATCACCGAAGCCGCCGTGCGCAAGCGCCTGCAGCGCGGCCGCGACAGCCTGCGCGCGGAGTGGCTGCGGCGCTTCGCCGACGTGGCGCGCGGCACTGCGCCGGGCGTGGCCTTCGCCACGGCCGTGGGCGCCGCCGTCGCCGGCATGGCCCCCGCCACCGCGACGGCCGCCGCGGCCACCGGCCTGGGCGCCGGCAAGCTGGGCTTCGGCGGCAAGTCGCTGCTGGCGGT
>JAABQU010000174.1 GCA_011391285.1 Thiobacillus sp. | reverse complement strand
CGGCGCGGCCACTACAGTCGGGTCTATGCGTGGATGCTGTTCACCAATCTCACCGGCTACCACGCCACCGGCAGTCCGGTATACGACGAATTTGCCCGCTGGCAGATCCGCCGGGCGCTTGCCCTGCTGCGCCACCGCCACGGCCAGTTGACCAGCTGGAACATTACCGCCGCCAGTGTTGTCGGCCGCATTTTCGGGCGCGAGGCGGCGGTGCAGGAGTCCGAATCGCAGAGCTGGATGGAGGCGATGGGTACCATCGCACTGCACGAGGCATACAAGACCTATGACGACGAGCGCATCCTCGACGGGCTCTGGGGGCAGGCCGACTATTTCAGCCGACACGTCTTGTACTACCCGCGACTGGGCATGATCAACAACCGCACCGGCATGCCCAACAAGCCGCTGGGCTATGGTGAGGGCAGGGGCGCAACGGTGACCCCGCAGCGCCACGACTGGATGATCCAGGCATGGCCCGTTCTCTACCACTACACCGGCTGGTCGGACGTGGCCGAGCGCTACCGGAATTTCGAGCGTGCGCGCACGGCCACCTCGACCCAGGACGTATTTCTGCAAACGGTCTATTGGGAACAGCAGAACGTCGCCAAGCGCTCGTCACGACCGCCGGACCCCATCACCGATCTGCGCGTCGCCCGCGCCGACCGTTCCGGTATCGGCTTGACCTGGACCAGTCCGCGCGACGACGGCCCTACGGGCCGGGCCGAGCGTTATTTCGTGAAGTACAGCACCAAGCCCATTGTCGAGTTCGCCCCGACCGACAATCCCCAGCGCGAGGGGGACGAGGCACGCATCGTGCAGAAGGCCGAGGAACTGGTCCTGTCACGATCCAAGGGCAAGCGCCTGAAAACCGACATCCGCCCGGGCGAGGCAGGCACCGAAGCGAAGGATGTGCAGCGCGCCCACCCGGACTGGGATCGTGTCAATGCCTTCTGGATGGCCGAGCATGTGGCGGGTGAGCCGGCGCCGGCGCCGGCCGGCAAACCCGAAACCTTCACCATTCGCGAACTGCGCCCACATAACTGGTTCGGCGCCCCCAGGCAACCCGGGCTGGACATCCTGCCGGCGGGTACCTACTACGTGGCCATCTGCGCCTGGGACGCCGACAGGAACCTTAGCCGCCTGTCCAATGTGGTCAAGGTCAAGCTGCCTTAATGTTCGTTCGCCGCTAGCCACTGCTCCAGCATCATCACGACCCAGACCATCACCCCGTAATAGCTGGCGTGCTGGCCGCGCTGCATCGCCAGCATGTGGTCCAAATACGCCGGCCGAATCCAGCCGCGCTTCTTGAAGTCCGACAGGCTGTCCCAGACGAGGTCGCCGAGCGGGGCGAACTGGTTGCTCCACACCCCGAAGGGCAGGCCGAAGCCGTGCTTGGTCTTGCTGATGATTTTCTCCGGCAGCAAGTCGTCCAGCGCTTTCTTGAAGAACCAGCGCAGCGTTTGCCCGCGCACCTTGTAGTCCACCGGCAAGTGGTTGGCGAACGCGACCATGCGGTCGTCGAGCAGCGGGTAATGGGCTTCGATCCCCGCCGCTTCGGTCATCGTGCCCACCTTGCGCAGGTCGTTGTCGGCCAGGGTGAATTTCAGATCCAGGTGCATCAGGCGGTTGATGTAATGGTCGGAACTGGTGCGTTCATACACTTCGGTCAACTCGGCATCCGTTGACGAGGGATCGAAGGCATGGACGAAGTCCGCCGTAAAAATCTGGTCGAGCGGGGTGCGGTGCAGGAAGTTGTAGCTTTCGAGCCGCAGCGGCAGCCCGATCTTGGCTTGGGCGACGTAGCTTTTCAGCTTGGAGAGCGGAAATTGGTTGGACAGCCCCGGCAAGTTCGCCATTGGCTCGATCAGCCCGCGCCGCAGCATGGCTGGCAGTTGGCCATAAATTTCAAAAAGCCCTTGCTTGGCGTAGCGCGCGTTGCCGCCGAAGATCTCGTCGCCACCATCACCGGCAAACATGTTTTGGAATCCGGCCTCGCGTGCGGCCCTGGCGCAGAACCAGGTCGGCACGGCCGAGGCGTTGCCGAACGGCTCGTCGTATTCCTGCGCGATAACCGGAACTGCGGTCACGATGTCGGCGGGCTTCAGGTAGTACTCGTGGCTGCGGCTGCCGTAGCGTTCGGCGGCGCAGCGGGCGTATTCCATCTCGTCGAAGCCGTCGGCGTCGAAGCCGATGGAAAACGTGTCCACCGGCGCGCCGCGCACGGCTGTGAGGGCGCCGACGATGGTCGAACTGTCGGTGCCGCCGGACAGAAACGCTGCGGTGCCTGGCGCATCGGCATCGCGCACCGCCTCGTCCAATAGGCTGCGGAATTCGCGGCGCTGGGGCTCGAAGCCGGTATCCACCGGGGTGTAATCCGCCTGCCAGTAAAAGCCGGTACTCAGCTGGCCGTTTTTCAGCGAGAGGGTTTGTCCCGGCAGCAGCTTGTGCACGCCCTGATACAGGCTGCGCGGCGCGGGAATGGTGTGGAAATACAGGTAATCGTAGATCGCCTGCGGATCGATGCTGCGGCCTACGGCAGGGTGGGCCGCCACGCTGAGTGCGCTGGTGCCGAACACCAGCTTGCCACCTTGATGCGCATAGCACAGGCGTTCTGCGCCAACGCGGTCGAGCGCCATGAAGGCCTGTTGCCTGATTGGATCCAGCAGGGCGAAGGCGAAGTTGCCCAGCATCAGCGTAGGCAGCTTTTCGCCAAAGCGCAGCCAGCCATGCGCCACTGCCGCTGCAGGGCTCTGGTTGCGCGCGATGGCAGCCAGTTCATCGTCGACAAAGCGTGGGCGCCCATGCAGTGCGGCAGCCAGCCCGTCTTCAACGTGGATAACGGCCTTGCCGAGACGTGAGCAGGCGGCCATCCCCATCATCGGGCTGCTG
>JAABQU010000173.1 GCA_011391285.1 Thiobacillus sp. | reverse complement strand
CCGGCGAGTTTGATGGTGACCACAGGCATGGTTAATCCTTGGCTTGAATCATGGTGAACACCGCCGCGAACATCTCGGGGGTGAGGCGGCGCGTCTGGGTATTGTAGCGGGAGCAGTGGTAGCTGCTGACCAGGCGCCGGCCGTCGGGCAGGTGGGTGTCACTGGCGTGGGCGAAGGGATAGTCCTTGAGCTTCAACCCCAGCGCGCGCAGTACCGCCTGATGGGCGATCTGGCCAAGCGCCAGAATACTGGCGTGTTCGGGGAGGGCTGCCAGTTCGGCCACCAGATAGCGGTTGCATTCGCGGATTTCGCCCGGTTCCGGCTTGTTGGCGGGCGGCAGGCATTTGACCGCGTTGGTGATGCGGCAGCCGCTGAGGGTGAGGCCATCGTCGACCGACAGGGACTGCGGCGCACTGGCGTAGCCGAAGCGGTGCAGGGTTTCATACAGCAGCACGCCGGCGTAGTCGCCGGTGAAGGGGCGCCCGCTGCGGTTGGCGCCGTGCAACCCGGGGGCGAGGCCGACGATCAGCAGCTTGGGTGCGGGGTCGCCGAAGGCGGATACGGGGCGGGCGTGGTAGTCGGGGTGGCGGGCGCGTACCTCGTCGAGAAAGGTGGCGAGGCGCGGGCAGGCACGGCAGTCAGGATCGAAGTTCATTGCGGATACGTGGAGTTCCCGGAAGTACGGGCGCATTGTAGGGTGTGCGGCCACTCAGGCGTTGGCCGGAGGAGGGGTGAAGCTGCAATGGACCAGTGGCTCGGCCATGAGCGTTTCTGGCTGCAGGGTAACGTGGCGGATGCCATGGTGCGTATCCATGGTCTGGCGTGCCGCGGCGAGAATGCCTGGCCATTCGGCCAGGTTGCTGATTTCCAGGTGCGCCGACAGCGCGATGGTTCCGGAAGACAGCGTCCATACGTGCAGGTCGTGCACCCGGAGTACGCCGTCGAGCGTTGCCAGGTCGTGGCCGACCGCATCGAGCTCGACGTGAGGCGGCACGCCTTCCATCAGCACGTGCAGGGCCTCGCGCAGCAGGCGCAGCGCCGATACCAGAATCAGTGCTGCCACCAGCAGCGACAGCAGCGGATCGATCGGCGTCCAGCCGGTGGTGACGATGACGACGCCGGCGGCAATCGCGGCCACCGAGCCAAGCGCATCAGCCAGCACGTGGAGCAGTGCGGCACGGCTGTTCAGCGTATGTTCGCCGCGGCTCAGCACCCAGGCGACGGCGAGATTGATTGCGAGGCCGATCACCGCGACGGCGATGACGGTGCTGCCGGTAATGTCGCGCGGCGTGCCGATGCGTCCGATCGCCTCGTGAACGATGAAGCCGAGCAGCACCAGCATCAGCAGGCTGTTGAACAGCGCGGCCAGAATTTCCGATCGCACCAGGCCATAGGAGTGCCGCATGCTGGGTGGCCGCCGGGCCAGCCAGGCGGCAGCGGCGGCCAGGCCCAGCGCCGAACTGTCGGTAAGCATGTGGGCGGCGTCGGCCATCAGGGCAAGCGAACCCGACCACCAGCCGGCGAGTGCCTCGACTCCGGCAAACGACAGCGTCAGCAGCAGGGCGACGATCAGCTTGCCGTTTTGGGCGCCGTTGCCCGGATGGTGATGGCCATGACTTCCGCCGGGGTCGAGCGAGCGGGGCGCGTCGTGATCGTGCTTATGAACGTGCACAGTAATCGGTGGGGTCGATCTGCAGATTGAGGTCGGCGGAATCCTGACCCAGCCCGGCGATGTGATGCAGCGCGTTGGCGTAGCGCGCCGATTCGCGCAGTTGGGTCATCGTCGAAGGGTGCGGGTGGCCGTGCATGCGGGCGAGGCGGGCACGGGAAGGGGCAGGCCAGTCAATTTTCAGATTGGCCAGCACCGCGTCGGCCAGGTCGGGCCGGTTGCAGACCAGCGCCATGTCGCAGCCGGCGGCGAGCGCGGCTTCCACGCGTCCGACCACGCCGCCCGCCACGGCGGCGGCTTCCATGCACAGGTCGTCGCTGAAGATCGCGCCGTCGAACCCCAGTTGGTGGCGCAGCAGCTTTTGCAGCCAAACTTTTGAGAATCCGGCGGGCCGGTCGTCGACCTGAGGGTAGATCACGTGTGCCGGCATGACCGCAGCCAGCCCTGCCTCGATCATCAGCCGGAACGGCACCAGGTCGGTGATGGCGATATCAGCCAGGGTGCGTTCGTCCACCGGGATCGCCACGTGCGAATCCGCCACCACGTAGCCGTGGCCGGGAAAGTGCTTGCCGCAGGCAGCCATGCCGGCGTCCTTCATGCCCAGCATCACGGCCTGTCCCAGCTGGAATACGGCGTGCGGGTCGGCATGGAAGGCGCGGTCGCCGATGACCGAGGAGGCGCCGTAATCGAGATCGAGCACCGGCGCGAAGCTGAAGTCGACACCGTGCGCGCGCAGTTCGCTCGCCAGCACGTAACCTGCTTCGCGTGCCAGCTCGCGGGCGCGCTGCGGGTGGTCGTTCCAGATTTCACCGAAGCTGCGCATCGGCGGCAGGCGGGTGAAGCCCTCGCGGAAGCGCTGCACGCGGCCGCCCTCGTGATCGACGCCGATCAGCAGCGGCGCGGACTTGAGTGCGTGGATCTCGGAAGTCAGCGCGGCCAGTTGTGCCGGATCGCGGTAGTTGCGGGTAAACAAAATCACCCCGCCGACGAGCGGATGAACGAGACGACGGCGGTCGTCGTCGGTCAGTTCGGTGCCCGCGATGTCGAGCATGAGAGGGCCGAGCGTCATCGATGCTCCTGAATTGAAAGTGGCGTCATGGGCGCTCCTGTTGAAAACCCGGCTTCATGAGCGTTCCAGTACGACGTAGGCGAGGACAAGATCGCCCTCGTCCGACAGGGAAACGTGATGGGCGCCGATTCCGCGATCCGCCAGCCAGGCCACGAG
>JAABQU010000172.1 GCA_011391285.1 Thiobacillus sp. | reverse complement strand
GAGACGCCTGCAGTTGCAGGCCCTGCTCACTACGGTACGCTGCGCCGAACAGGGTGTGCTGGGTGTCGAGCTTGCCGGCGGGTGGCCGACTCATGCCGTGCCAGAACACGAAGCGGTAATAGGCGGCTTCGGCGAGAACGGTCGCCGTTTGCAGCGACCCGTAACACAGGCTGGGCTCGCTGCGGCGGCCGAAGCGCGAGCCGTGCTTCAGCGGCGGATAGCGGAATGGCGTGGCGAGCAGGTAGTGCAGCGACCCGCTGCCGCGACGCAAGGCCGGCTTGGTGGCGTCGAGCATTTCTTCCAGCAGGGCCTGGCGCTCGAGCGAACGCACCAGTTGATGGGTTGCCACCTGCTCCTGGCTTTCGACCAGACGCAGCAACGTCCCTGCGAGTCTGACCGGCGGGGTGCCCGCCAGGCAGGCGTCCCAGTCGATCACCTACAATTTGCCCCGTATCGCGTCCAGGTATTCCAGCACGCTGGTCAGTCCCTGCACGGTTTTCACCTGCTCGGCCGGGATGCCGCCGGTATGCAGGTTTTCAGTCTGCATCCAGTGGCGCATCTGCTCGGGGTTGCCGCCCACCAGCACGTAGAGCGCGCGGTAGCAGCGGATCAGCAGCAACGCCAGTTCGCCGGCCTTGCTGGCTGGGTCGATGCGGCCGCGGCTGATGGCCGTACGATCCCTGCCGATGACGGCTCCGAGGTCAGTCTGGCTCATGCCGAGCTGTCTGCCGGCGTTGGCCAGGGCTTCGGCCAGGACGCTGGCACGGTCGGTGTCCGTTTGCGCGAGTGCAAGGCTCATCCGGGGCTCCTTCGCCTGGGCGGCATATTGTTGATAATGCACATTTTAGACATTTTTTGTGACTATTGCACAATCCAGACAAATACATTCGGTGCCAGCGGTTCTTTTCGCCTTGCGGGTTGCCGTCGCGCTTGCGCTGCCGGACCGCCCAGCCATGCCTAAGATAAGGGTGCACACTCAAGGAGGTCATTATGGTATTCGCCAACCGCAATCAAGCCGCCGACAGCCTGGCTGTCGCGCTGCAAGCCTGGAAGGGAAAAAATCCGCTGATTCTTGCCATCCCGCGCGGCGCAGTGCCGATGGGACGACGGCTGGCGCAGGCGCTGGAGGGCGAACTCGACGTGGTGCTGGTGCGCAAGCTGCGCGCGCCGTTCAATCCGGAATTCGCAATCGGTTCGATCGACGAGTCGGGCTGGACCTATATCGCGGACTACGCGGAGTCGGCCGGCGGCACTGCCACCTACCTGGAACAGGAGAAGCAGGCCCAGTTGGCGACGATTCGGCAGCGCCGCGCGCAATACACCCCGTTGCGCCCGCCGATCGACCCGGCTGGACGCATCGTGATTGTGGTGGACGACGGCCTCGCCACCGGTGCCACGATGATTTCCGCGTTGCATGCATTGCGAGCGCAAAAGCCGGCACGGCTCATTTGCGCGGTACCGGTCGCACCGCCCGACACGCTGGAAAAAATCCGCGGCTATGCCGATGAGGTCGTGTGCCTGCAGGCGCCGATGTTCTTCCAGGCGGTCGGACAGTTCTATGACGAGTTTCCCCAGGTCGACGACTCGGAAGTCGAAGCCATCCTCGGTCAGTCCTGAATCGTGCTCATCAGCGTGGCCTCACGCGCGCACCGTCGCTCAGGGCGTCGTCCGGATGGCTGACGACCTCGGCACCGGCAGCGAGTCCAGACAGCACCTGCGTCGCCAGGCCGGCACGCTCGCCGATCTCAAGCGGTGTCAGGCGGGCACGGCCGCCTTTCAGCGCGAACACCGCCCAGCCCTCGCCATGACGGAACAGCGCACTGGTCGGCAATTGCAAGACATCGACGCCTTCCCACAACACGAAGCGGGCTTCCACCCGATAGCCGTCACCCAGGCGCTGCCACGCCTCGCGCGGCGAAGTGATGTCGACGATCACCCGGACCCGCTGTTCCTCGACGCCCAGCGCCGAGATCTTGGTGGAGCCGCTCGGCTCCACCACGCGTACCACGCCCTGCATTGCCTGATCGCCGCCCCAGCGGTCGAGGATCACCTTCGAGCCGGGCGCGATCTTCACCGCATGGGTGGACAGCACTTCCACCTCGACCTCCAGGGTTCCGGGGTTGCCGATTTCGAGCAGTGGCTGGCCGGTCGCCACCGCCCCCTCGCTTTCGTGCAGCAGCCTGAGCACGCGTGCCGCGACTGGCGCACGTACCTGAAACAGTTCCACCGCGCCACCGGCCTGCAGGCGGTTGGTGTTCGCGACAGCGGCGCGCGCCAGCTCCAGTTCAAAACGCGCCACCCTGACCGCATGATCGGCTGCCTGTCGCACCGCGCGGGCGCGGGTCTCCGCACTGCGTGCCATGTCGAGCGCCTGCACGGAGAGGAAGTTCGACTGCTGCAGGGATTCGGCGCGCGTCCTTTCCTGTTGTGCGAGCTGCTCGGCGGCAGCGGCCGCGCGCGCGTTTTCCTGCGCAACGGCGAGTGCTGCCTGGGCGGCACTTGCCTGCGCCTGCGCCTGCGCACGCGTACGGGGATCGAGCGCCACCGCCCGCGCCGGCTCGATCAGCGCCAGCACCTGCCCTTTTGACACGGCATCGCCTGCCTTGAGATCGATGCGACGAACATAGCCGGCCACTGGCGCCGACACCAAGTAGCGCTCGCTGACCCGGGTCTTGCCCTCTTCCTCCACCGTCACCGTGAGGGGTGCGCGTTTCACTTCAGCGATATCCACCGGCAGCGCCCGCGGCATGAAGCCGTAGACGAGTCCTGCCGCCACCAGAACGGCGGTCGCCAGCATCCCGATTTTTGCACGTAGCTGCATCTTCCCTTGTCTGCCTTATTCGCGTGTTTTCAATACTGCCACCAGGTCCAGCCGGCCGAGCCGCCTCCACAGCAGCAGCCCGGACAGCATCGCG
>JAABQU010000171.1 GCA_011391285.1 Thiobacillus sp. | reverse complement strand
AGCTTGGCCTGGCGCACGATCTGCGCCGCCACCCGGTTGTGCGGCAGGCCACCGCCGGAAAAGATCGGCAGCTTCTGCCCGCGCGTCAGCGAATTCATGCCGTCGATGGCCGAGATGCCGGTCTGGATGAATTCACGTGGATAGGCGCGCGCCGCCGGGTTGAGCGGCTCGCCGTTGATATCGCGGCGATCGGCGGAAATGATCGGCGGCCGGCCATCGCGCGGCATGCCTGAGCCATTGAATACGCGTCCCATGATGTCGCGCGACACCGGCAGCTTGAACGGCTCGTCGAGGAAGCGAACCCAGGTGCGTTCGAGGTCGAGCTCGTCGGTGCCCTCGAACACTTCCACCAGCACCGCGTCGTCGGCGGTGCGGATAACCAGACCGGAACGCACACGGCCAGCGTGGTCGCGCAACTGCACCCGCGAACCGGCGGCCACGCCGGGCACGCCACCCATGACGACGAGTCCGCCCTGGGCGGAGGTGGCAGTGCGGAATTCGACGTTTTTCATATTAAGCCCCTCCCCCTTGAGGGGGGAGGGGTTGGGGAGTGGGTGAGGCCTCAGTGAAAACGCCTGCTACTCGGCCTATATCTTCCAGCACACCCTCCAGATTACCCATCAGCTCGTTATTACAGTACCGCAGCACGGTATATCCCTCAGATTTCAGCCAGGCATCGCGAATTTCGTCGTAGCCGATTCGTTCCTGATGCTGACCACCATCCAGTTCGACGATCAGCTTCTCGCCTGAACAGAGAAAGTCGACAACATAAACCCCGACAGGTTGCTGGCGTCGAAATTTCAATCCGGACAGACGATGCGCGCGCAAGCGCAGCCACAGAAGATTTTCAGTGTCGGTTTGCTTACTACGAAGTTGGCGTGCGAAGTCGAGTTGTTTCATGGTTGCAATCCCGGCGCTTGCGCGCTCACCCTCTCCCCTGCCCCTCTCCCCTCAAGGGAGAGGGGATAGCGGCGTATTCCTGCAGCAGTGGCTCGAACGCGTCGGGAATGGCGGCAATCTTCGCCTTCAACGCAGCGATGTCCTCCGAACTGTGCTGGCTTTTCCAGCGCCGTGCCTGCGCCAGCAAAGGCAACTGGATCAGGCGTCGGGCGGGTGCACCGAGCTTCACCAGTTTCATGCCCTGGTGGGTGATTTCAAGCAAAGCGGCGAGCAGTGCGAACTGCTTTTCTGGCGAGGCGAAGCTGTCCACTTCATCGGTGGCCGCCTGCTGCAGCAAACCTTCCTTGATCAGGCCGGCAGCTTCCAGCGTCCAGCGCTGCTCGCTTGATAACGCCTCGACACCAACCAGGTTGACGATGCGCTGCAATTCTTCCGAAGCGGCGAGCAGGTCGAGTGCCTCGGCGCGCGCACTTTCCCAGTTCGGATCAACCTCTTGCGCCCACCACTTCGCGGCGGAACTCACGTAGCCGGAGAAGCTTTCCAGCCAGTCGACCGCCGGGTAATGGCGCGCGTCGGCGAGTTCCTTCGACAGTGCCCAGAAGGTCTGGATGATTTCTTTCGTATGGCTGGTCACGGGTTCAGAGAAGTCGCCGCCGGGCGGCGACACTGCACCGATCAGCGTGACCGACCCGTGGTCGCCGGCGAAGGTTTCGACGCGGCCGGCGCGCTCATAGAACGATGCCAGGCGCGAGCCGAGGTAGGCCGGATAGCCCTCCTCCACCGGCATCTGCCCCAGCCGCCCGGCGACCTCGCGCAGGGCCTCGGCCCAGCGGCTGGTGGAGTCGGCGACCATCACTACGTCGTAGCCCTGGTCGCGGAAATATTCGGCCAGCGTGATGCCGACGTATATCGAGGCTTCGCGCGCGACCACCGGCATGTTGGAGGTGTTCGCCACCAACAGCGTCCGCTCCATCAGCGGGCGGCCGGTGTGCGGGTCCGTAAGTAAAGGCATGAATTCGAGCACGTCGGTGAGCTCGTTGCCGCGCTCGCCGCAGCCGACGTAGATGACGATCTCCGCGTTGCACCAACGCGCGATCTGCTGCTGCAGCATGGTCTTGCCGGCGCCGAAGGGGCCGGGGATCGCCGCCTTGCCACCCTTCAGCAAAGGATAAAAGGTATCGAGAATGCGCTGCCCGGTGATCAGCGGCGCCACCGCATGGTCGCGTTGTTTGAATGGACGCGGCGTGCGCACCGGCCAGCGGTGAAACAGGTGGAGTTTTTCGATGCGGCCGTCGGCCAGCTTCACCCGGCCGATCGCCTCCTCCAGCAGGTAGTCGCCCTCCGGTGCCAGTTCCAGCAGTTCGCCGTGGATCAGCGGCGGGGTCAGGATGCGGTGCAAAATGGATTCGGTTTCCTGCACCGTGCCGAGCACGTCGCCGCCTGCCAGTGCGCTGCCGGCCTGGCGCGCCGGGTCGGGTACGAAATACCAGGCCTTGTCGCGCGGCAACGAAGGCACCGCAACGCCGCGCGCGATGCGGTCGCCGCTCTGTTCCCACACCGCCTGCAGCGGTCGCTGCACGCCGTCGAAAATGGCGCCCAGAAGCCCCGGCCCGAGTTCAACCGACAGCGGCCAGCCCAGGCCTTCTGCCACTTCGCCTGGACGTAAGCCCGCGGTGTCCTCGTAGAGCTGCGCCAGCGCAGTGTCGCCATCCCGGCCGATCACCTCGCCGACCAGCCCCAAGCGCCCGACCCGCACCTGCTCGCCGAGCACCGTCTGCGGCAGTTCGAGTTTGACTAGGGGTCCGTTGATTTCGAGAATTTTTCCCATGTGTCCTATCCGTGAATCAGCGTGCCAAGGTCGGGCGCGCTGGCGAACAGGCGTTCCATCGTCACCCGAGCCAGTTCATCGGCCAGTCGCGCCTGGCGGGCTTCAAAGGTCTGATCCAGTTGTGCACGATTATTGGCCAGCCGTACCCGGATGCCACCTGCGCTCGGCTGGCTGTGGCTGGCTAGCGTCACCACGCGTC
>JAABQU010000170.1 GCA_011391285.1 Thiobacillus sp. | reverse complement strand
CGCCACGCTTTCGGAGAAGCCGGTCACGTCGGGGGTGACGGGTTCGATGCGCGCCAATTCCTCGTCCGAATGGATGTTGCAGGTGGAGGGGATGTAAAAGCCGTCCGGCACCGTGCAGCCCTCGACCACCGAGTTGTGGCGCACCACCGAGCCCTCGCCCACCGTGCAGTTGAACAGAACCGAATTGAAACCGATGAACACGCGGTTGCCCACCGTGCAGGGCCCGTGCACGATGGAGCGGTGGGCGATCGAGGTGTACTCGCCGATCTCGACCCGCCCGCCGGCCTTGGAGTGGATCACGACGCCGTCCTGGATGTTCGAGTGGGCGCCAATGACGATGGGGTCCATGTGGCCGTTCTCGTCAACCTCGTCGGCGCGAATCACGGCATAGGGGCCAATGAAGACATTCTCGCCAATGATGATCTGGCCACAGAGAATGGCAGTGGGATCGACAAACGCGGTTTCGTGGACGACCGGGAGGTCGCCTCGCGGGTTACGGCGAATCATGGTGTAGTCCTTGGTTTGTGTGACTGAAAAAAACTGCTGGCCGGACGCAGCCCGATGCGCGCGCCGATGCTCAAGTCGGGCGCGTGCGCTGCTGCGGTGATCCGGGTGAATGCAGGCTCAGGCGTGCCCCGCTGCATGCGGAAAGAAGAACCCGGCCAGGCGCGCCATGGCACCGCTGCGGTCGAGCATCACCAGTTCCGGTCCGTCTTCCGGCATCCGGGCGGGCAGCATGCGCCGGGTCCGCCCGTCGCACACGATCTTGTCGGGGCACCAGCGGTGGATCAGTCCGGACAGCGCGGTGCGCGGCTCGCCCCAGATGACAGTGGCTGTGGCCCGGCCCAGACCGTGGCGCAGCAGGTCGTGTTCAAGCCTTTTTTGCTCGGCTGGCGCGAGCCGTGCAGCGCGTTCGCCCGGCAGTAGGGCGGCAGGCCCGTCCGGGTCGAAGACGGAGCGGGTGTCGAGCACGCTTGCCACCAGCAGTTCGACATCGGCGGAAATGGCGATCTCGCCGGCGCGGCGAAGCAGCGCCGAACCGCTGTGGCCGTGGGTGAAGGGAACCAGAATGCGTTGACGGGTTTTCATGGCTGGGCTCCTGCAGGAATAAAGGGGTGGGGCTGGACGGTGGCCGGCTCGATCCGCACCGGAGCGCATTCGCGGAACACGCGGGCGTTGCAGGTGCGGCAGACGTCGCGGTCCAGGCGGCGGTAGATTTCAGCGATGGCCTCGGTCTTGGAGTCGAACAGATTGGCGCCGCCGATTACTTTCAGGGCGCCGCTTTTAGCCAGTTGCTCCTGCACCGTGTCCTTGACGCCGATGAGATAGAGGCCGCCGCCCGCCTGGCGCCGGCGTCGGGCTTCGTCGGCAAGGGCTTCGGCGCCGGCCATATCGATGAAGTTGATGCCGTGCGCGATGATGGCCACGTGTTTCTGGCCCGGCCGGACGATGTCCTGGGCCGCCAGCCTCTCGCGAACGTGCGCGGTGGCGCCGAAGAACAGCGAGCCGTCGATGCGCACGAAACGGACTTGCGGACACAGGGGCGCGTTGTCGACATCGGTGAACTTGCGCTTGCGGCTGTGCGGATCCGGTACGCGCTCCCGCACCTGCGGCTTGGAGGTGCGCGCCAGATACAGCGAAAGCGACATCAGCACGCCGATGATGATGGCCTCCTCCAGCGTCAGGAACAGCGTGGCGGCGAAGGTGGCGGCCATGATCGAAAATTCGCGGCGGCTGGTCTTGATCGTGTGGACGATCTCCTTGAAGTCGATCAGGCCCCAGGCCACCAGGAACAGGATGCCGGCCATGGCGGCGTTGGGCAGGAAGCGCGCCCACGGTGCCACCAGCAGCACCACCAGCAGCAGGAAGAAGCCCGCCATGATCGCCGCCAGCGGCGTCTTCGCACCGGCGGCGTAGTTGACGCCGCTGCGGTTGAAGGAGCCGGTGGCGACATAGCCCGAGAAGAACGCGCCGGCGAGGTTCGACATGCCCTGGCCGATGAACTCCTGGTTGCCGTCGACGTGCTGGCCGGAACGCGCCGCCAGCGCGCGCGCGATCGACACCGCCTCGGTCAGCGCCAACAGCGTCACCGCCACCACGCCCGATGCGATCGCGCGGATGCTTTCGCCATCCAGCGAAGGTGCCGACAGCGGCGGCAGGCTCGCCGGCAGCGCGCCCACCGTCGAAATCTGCAGACCCTGCCAGGCGCTCAGTGCGGCTGCCACGGCTGACCCGCCGAGCATGGCCACGATCATGTAAGGCCATTTCGGAAAAAATCGCTTCACCGCGATGCCCAGCACCAGCGTCAGGCCGCCTACCGCCATCACGCCGGGATGCACCTGTTCGAACTGGGTGAACAGGGTGCTCCAGGTGTCGCTGAACGATGCGCCGCGTGCAATCTCCAAGCCGAAGAAATGCTTCACCTGGTTGGTGGCGATCAGGATCGCGGCGCCGGCCGTGAAGCCGGTCACCACCGAGTGCGAGATGAAGTTGACCAGCGTGCCCATGCGCGCCAGTCCCATCACCAGTTGGACCACCCCCACCAGGAAGGTCAGCGTCAGTGCCAGGCTCACGTACTGCGCCGTGCCCGGCTCGGCGTGTGGGGAGAGCACCGAGAACAGCACGATCGAGGCTGCCGTGGTCGGCCCCGACACCAAGTGCCAGGACGAGCCGAACAGCGCCGCGATGATGGCCGGGATCATCCCCGCATACAGCCCGTATTCCGGCGGCATGCCGGCAATGGTGGCAAACGCCACCCCTTGCGGCAGCGCCACCAGCGCCCCGGTCAGTCCGGCGGTCAGATCATCGCGCAGGCTTTGCTTGTTGACGCGGTTGCGCCAGCGCAGGAATGGCAGCAGACGCTGCCAGTCGGGGCGGAGGGGAGGAATGCCGAGGCGGGCAAGTGGGGTAGGCATCGCTTGAAAAATCCGATCTAAGAT
>JAABQU010000169.1 GCA_011391285.1 Thiobacillus sp. | reverse complement strand
CACACGGTCACGGGGTTAAACGGCACACCCCTATATTCCGGCACAAAAACCTGAAACTTGAGGCAACGCCAGCATATTGGCATGCTTTTTGATTCGGGTGCAGTCGGGTTCACCCCAACAATACCAGGGCCCACACCACCACCGCGTTGACCAGCGCGATCATGACCGCTGCGCTGCCCATGTCCTTGGCGCGTTTGATGAGCAAATGGTGTTCAAGGGAAATACGATCAACCGCCGCCTCAAGCGCCGAATTCAGCAATTCGACCATCAGCACGCCCAGCACGGCGGCAACCATCAGCGCACGCTCGACCCCGGTTTTCCCCAGATACAAGGCCAGTGGAATCAGCAGTAGCGCCAGAAACACCTCCTGGCGGAACGCGTCCTCGTGCTTAAAGGCGGCACGCAGTCCGTCCCAGGTGTAGCCGACGGCATTGAACAAACGCCGCAAGCCGGTTTTGCCCTTGTAGGGGCTGACCGGATCGCTCATACCCTGGAGGGCATGAATTCAGCAGGTTTGTACGCCAGGTCGAGTTCGCGCGCCGCCTTGACGTCGTCGAGCCGCCGCACCGGCAGGCTGTAAGGCGCGCCCTTGACCAGCTCGGGGCTGGTTTCGGCTTCGTGCTTGATGATTTTCATCGCCTCGATGAAGCCATCGAGCGTCTCGCGGCTTTCGGTTTCGGTCGGCTCGATCAACAGGCACTCCGGCACCAGCAACGGAAAATAGGTAGTGGGTGCGTGATAACCGTAATCGAGCAGGCGCTTGGCAAAGTCCATTGCCGACACGCCGGTGGCGTCTTTGAGCTTTTTCAGCGTGACAATGAATTCGTGGCTGGCGCGGCGCTCGGGGAAAGCCAGATCAAAGCCTGCCTTGCGCAATTCGGCCATCAAATAATTGGCGTTGAGCGTGGCGTATTCAGCCACGCGGTGCATGCCTTCGCCACCGAGCAGGCGCGCATAAATATAGGCGCGCATCAACACCCCCGCGTTGCCCATGTTGGCCGACAGACGGCCAATCGATTGCGGCAGGTCAACTTCGGTCGCCAGCCGGAACAAACCGTTGTCATTCAGCACCAGCGGAATCGGCATGAAAGGCAGCAACCGCTCAGCCACGCCCACTGGGCCTGCGCCCGGGCCACCACCGCCGTGCGGGGTGGAGAAGGTCTTGTGCAGGTTCATATGAATGACGTCGAAGCCCATGTCACCGGGGCGCACCTTGCCGAGAATCGCATTCAAGTTCGCGCCGTCGTAATACAGCAGGCCGCCGGCGTCGTGGACGATCTTCTGGATGTCGGCGATGGTCTTCTCGAACACGCCCAGCGTCGACGGATTGGTCAGCATCAGGCCAGCGGTCTGCGGGCCGACTGCGGCCTTGAGCGCCGCCAGATCGACCGAGCCGCTGGCATCGGTCGGGATTTCCTTGACCGTGTAGCCGCACATGGTCGCGGTCGCCGGGTTGGTGCCGTGCGCCGCGTCCGGCACGATGATTTCACGCCGTGCAGTGTCGCCACGCGCGTCGTGGTAGGCGCGGATCATCGCCACCCCGGCGAATTCGCCGTGCGCCCCCGCCATCGGCGCCATCGACACGCCGGCCATGCCGGTGACGTCCTTGAGCATTTCCTGCAACTCGAACATGCTGGCCAAAAAACCCTGGCCGGTCTCGTCCGGGCTCGCCGGATGGCGCGCCAGAAATTGCGGCAGCATCGCCAGCGAGTTGCACGCGCGCGGGTTGTACTTCATCGTGCACGAACCGAGCGGATAGAACTGCGTGTCGATCGAGAAGTTTTTCTGGCTCAGTCGCGTGTAGTGGCGCACCACGTCAAGCTCGGACACCTCGGGCAGCGCCGGGGCAGCCTTGCGGCGCAGCGCAGCCGGCAGATCGTCCAGGCTGCCGCCAGCGGCGGGAAGTTGCGAGGTGGCCGTGCGGCCGGGACGGGAGTGGTCAAATATCAGCATGGTTTTCAGGGGTCAGGATTCAGGATTCAGGGGCCAGGGAAAACCGGAATCGAACTGGTGCGGCAAAGCCGCTCCACCCCTGATCCCTGAATCCTGACCCCTGATCCCTTTATTTCAATGCGGCCAGCGCGGCCTCGTAGTTCGGCTCCTGCTTGATCTCGGGAACGAGTTCGGCGTGCAGCACCTTGTTGTTTTCATCCAGCACCACCACCGCGCGGGCAGTCACGCCAGCCAGCGGGCCGGAGGTGATATCGACGCCGTAGTTGCGCTTGAAGTCCGCGCCGCCACGCATGGTCGACAGCGTCACTGCATTCTTGGTGCCTTCTGCGGAGCAAAAGCGGCCTTGCGCAAACGGCAGGTCGGCAGAAATCACCATCAGCACGGCACCATTGAGCGCCGCATCATTGAAGACCTTGGTCGAGGTCGCACACACGCCGGTATCCAGGCTCGGCACGATGTTCAGGAGCTTTTTCTTGCCGGCGAAATCCGCCAGCGAGACATCGGACAGATCGCCGCTGACCAGTTTGAAATCCGGCGCGGTGTCGCCGACTTTGGGAAAGCTGCCGGAAACTTCGATGGGGTTGCCGCCTAGGGTCACTGCCATGATGGTTCTCCTGAATAAAAAAACGTAGGGGATGCGGGGGCGATCAGGCGGGCCAGTCAGCCCGCCGGGGCATCGTATCGAGACAAATGCTCGTCGACATTCTCGCGCAGGTATTTCTCATATTCCTGCATGAAGTAGGCAATCGCAGATTCTTTTTCGAGTAGAAACTGTGCCTTGTTCTCGCTGCTGGCGTAGATCACGAAGGCGTTGAAACGCGCCGCAGCGAACAGCATGGACGCGCTTACTTTGGCCGGCTTGACCTTGCCCATGTGGGTGTTGCACAGCGCAATGTGCGCGTCGGCAAGTTCGTAGAATTCCTTGTCTTTCGGCATGTCGCTCATGATTGTCCGATCAGTTTTTATACGCGCACGGCGGTGCTTCACGCCGTTTC
>JAABQU010000168.1 GCA_011391285.1 Thiobacillus sp. | reverse complement strand
GCATACCCACAGCGCGACCGAGCCCGCCGCGGGCTCGCTTTTCACCAGGATGTGCCCGCCTTCGGGACTGAATTTGACCGCATTCGACAACAGGTTGTCGAGTACAGTTTCCAGATGGTTGCGGTCGGCGTGCAACGTGGCGGCGGTCAACCGGGTATCGACCTGGATGCCGTGCGCGTCGAGTGCCAGCCGGTGACGCGCCAGCACATCGGCGAGGACCTCGGCCAGCGCATTCGGCACGGCGGGCGGCAGGGTCGCATCGCGCATCATGCCGCCGTAGCGGATCAGGTCCTCGATGCGCTTCTGCAGGTCGCGGCTGCCGCTATCCATGATGGCGACGATGCTGTGCTGGCGCGCGTTGAGGCTGCCTGCCAGTTCGTCGCCCAGCAGCGCCACCCCCTCGCGCAGTGAGGCAAGCGGGGTTTTCAGTTCGTGCGAGACGTGGCGCAGGAAGCGCAGCTTCTGCTCCTCCAGCGCCTGCAGGCGTTGGCGCAGCCAGTCGATCTCGCGCCCCAGCTCGACGATATCCTGCGGTCCGCTGATCGCCGGCAACGGCGAGAGGTCGGCCTGCCCGAGCCGCTGGATCGATGTCTTGAGTTGCTTGATCGGTCGGTTGATCATCCAGGAAAACACCGCGGCCAGCAGCAGCGTCAGCGGAATCAGCGCCAGCGCCAGCACGATCAGCCGCTGCCGGGTGGCTTGCACGGTCGCTTCCAGCGTCTGCAATTCGTTCTGCACCGCGTTGTCGGCCTGGTCGAGCAGGGTGCGTGCGGCGGCATGCAGCGCGTCAAATGCGGGGTCGAGCGCATGGAAGCGCGTGCTGTCGAGGAATGCGCCGGGTTGCAGTTCGCGGTACAGGGTGCGGCTGCGCGTTTGCAGCGCGGCCAGCGTGGTACGCGACGGCGCGTCAGAGAGCCGTTCGTCGAGTTGCTTCAACTGGGATTGCAGTTCGTCGAAGCGAATCCGCAGAGCAGGACCGAATTCGGCATCCTGCAGCAGATGGTATTGCCCGGCGGCGCGCTGCAGCTGGCTTACCGACTCGACGATCTGCCGTACGTCGCGCGTGATGGCAAGGCTGTTGCGGGTGAACTGGCGCTGGGTATCGACCACCCCTTGCAGCACATGCACCACGTTGATCAGGCCGCTGGCCAGCGGCACGATCAGCACGCCCATGGCGACGATGACCAGGATGGTGAACGAGCGGGGGTAGTAAGGGCCAGAGAGCATCCGGATGGGGGGTGGTGGCAATGCCGCAGCATACCCCGGTTGGGTGGGCGCGAGGGCGGGGGCCGCCCTCGCGCGTGCGGTGCGTTTACAGCAGGTCGAGGTAGCCGAGGATCCCCTTGGCGGCCTCGCGGCCTTCCCACACTGCGGTCACCACCAGGTCGGAGCCGCGCACCATGTCGCCGCCGGCGAAGACCTTGGGGTTGGCGGTCTGGAACGCATGTCGCTGGCCTTTGGCGATCACGCGGCCGCCCTCGTCGGTCGCGATGGCGTGGTCGGCGAACCACGGCTGCGGATTCGGGCGGAAACCGAAGGCGACAATGACACGGTCGGCCGGGATGATTTCCTCCGAGCCGGGGATCACCACCGGGGTGCGGCGGCCGCGCGCGTCGGGTGGGCCGAGTTCGGTGGTGACGAGCTTGACGCCCTCAACCTTTTCATCGCCCACGATCTCGACCGGCTGGCGGTTCCACAGGAACTGCACGCCTTCTTCCTTGGCGTTGCCGACTTCGCGCTTGGAGCCGGGCATGTTCTTCTCGTCGCGGCGATAGGCGCAGATGACCGAGGCTGCACCCTGGCGGATGCTGGTGCGGTTGCAGTCCATGGCGGTGTCGCCGCCGCCCAGCACCACGACGCGCAGATCCTTCATGTCATGGTAGGTCTCGTCTTCCTTGGACAGATCGAGGCACTTGCGCACGTTGGAAATCAGGAAGGGCAGCGCTTCCAGCACGCCGGGCAGGTCCTCGCCGGGAAAGCCGCCCTTCATGTAGGTGTAGGTGCCCATGCCCATGAACACGGCGTCGTATTCGTCGAGCAGGGCCTGCATCGGGACGTCCTTGCCGACCTCGGTATTGAGGCGGAATTCGACGCCCATGCCCTCGAATACGTCGCGGCGGCGCGTCATCACCGTCTTTTCCATCTTGAATTCTGGGATTCCGAAGGTGAGCAGACCGCCGATCTCGTCGTAGCGGTCGTACACCACCGGCTTCACGCCGTTGCGCGCCAGCACGTCGGCACAGCCTAGTCCCGCAGGGCCGGCGCCGATGATGGCGACCTTTTTGCCGGTCGGCACCACGTTCGACATGTCGGGGCGCCAGCCGGCCTTGAAGGCTTCCTCGGAAATGTATTTCTCGACCTGGCCGATGGTCACCGCGCCGAAGCCGCCACCTTCGCCGAAGCCGTCGCTGTTGAGGGTGCAGGCACCTTCACACAGCCGGTCCTGCGGGCACACGCGGCCGCACACCTCGGGCAGCGAGTTGGTCTGGTGGCTGAGCTCGGCGGCCTCGAACAGGCGGCCCTCGGTCACCAGCTTCAACCAGTTGGGGATGTAGTTGTGCACCGGGCACTTCCACTCGCAATACGGATTGCCGCAGCCGAGGCAACGGTCGGCCTGCTCCTGCGCGTGCGCCGTATCCATCTTGGCGTAGATCTCGCGGAACTCGTGCTTGCGCACGTCGGCGGGGGTCTTCTCACCATCGCGCCGGGGCTGCTTCAAAAACTGGAATACGTCACCCATCGTTATGCTTCCAATGCTTCTTTGGTCTGGCCGGGGATGTCCTCGACCAGGTCTTCAATCGAAATGCGCTTCGGCTTGATCAGCCACACCTTCGCCAGCGTGGCGTCGAAGTCGGCAAGCAGCGCCTTGGCGCGCGCACTGCCGGTGAGCGCCAGATGACGTTCGATCTGCGCCTTGAGGAAGATGCGGAACGGCTCGGTCTCGTCGCTGACGATGCGGGTCAGCTC
>JAABQU010000167.1 GCA_011391285.1 Thiobacillus sp. | reverse complement strand
GCCTGCAGTCGGCCTTTGATGCCACGCTGGAACGCGTCAACCGTGGCCACGGCTTTGCCGAATACGAAGCAGCGACGCGGGCAGCGCGGGCGCGCGGCATCCCGGTGTGCTGCCACCTGATCGTCGGCCTGCCGGGCGAGGATGCATCCCACAGCCACGCCAGCCTCGACCGCGTGCTCGAGGTCGGGGTCGATGGCCTTAAATTGCATCCGCTGCACGTG
This sequence comes from Thiobacillus sp., assembly GCA_011391285.1. The sequence continues at coordinate 2,751 of JAABQU010000167.1, read as the reverse complement.
GTGAAACACACCAAACTGGCTATTGAATGGAAGCGCGGCGAATACGTGCCGCTGACCGAAGCGGACTATGTGCGCATCGCCGCCGACCTGATCGAACGTACGCCGTGGCAGGTGCTGTACCACCGCGTCACCGGCACCGCTTCGCCTGACATCCTGCTGGCGCCCGCGTGGTGCGCCAAGAAATGGGACATCTTGAACGGCATCGCCAACGAACTGGCACGGCGTAACAGCCGCCAGGGCGCACGCGCGATGCACATCTGGAAGGAGGAATTGCATGCCGCTTGATCTGATCTGCCCGGCGGGCAGCCTGGTTTCACTCAAGGCCGCCATCGACCACGGCGCCGACGCCGTCTACATGGGCTTTCGCGACAACACCAACGCACGCGCTTTCCCTGGCCTCAACTTCGACGAGGCGCAGGCCGCAGAAGGACTGCGCTACGCGCACGACCGTGGTCGCAAGGTGTTGCTCGCGCTCAACACCTATCCGCAGTCGGATACCTGGAGCCGCTGGACCGGCGCAGTCGACCGTGCGGCGAAACTCGGCATGGACGCAGTGATTCTCGCCGACGCCGGTTTGATGCGTTACGCGGTAAAAAATCATCCGCAACTGCGGCTGCATCTGTCAGTGCAGGGCTCGGCCACCAGCTACGAGGCGGTGAATTTCTACCGCGAGCACTTCGGCATCCAGCGCGCCGTGCTGCCGCGCGTGCTGTCGCTGCCGCAGGTGGAAAACGTGGTGCAGCACACCGATGTCGAGATCGAGTTGTTCGGCTTCGGCGGCCTGTGCGTGATGGTCGAGGGGCGCTGCCTGCTGTCATCGTATTGCACCGGCGAGTCGCCCAATTCGGCGGGCGTGTGCTCACCGCCGAAAGCGGTGCAGTGGACAGACACCCCAGCCGGGCTGGAATCGCGCCTCAACGGCGTGCTGCTCGACCGCTACGGCAAGGACGAGAAGGCCGGCTACCCGACGCTGTGCAAGGGCCGCTTCGAAGTCGGCGGCGAAACCTATTACGCCATCGAGGAACCGACCAGCCTCAACACCCTCGACCTGCTGCCCGAGATGCTGAAGATCGGCATTGCCGCGATCAAGATCGAAGGCCGCCAGCGCAGCCCGGCCTACGTGACGCAGGTGACGAAAGTGTGGCGCGCCGCCATCGACGCGGTGAAGAAAAACGCCGACAGCTTCAAGCCCACGCCCGCCTGGCAGGCCGAACTCAACAAGTTGTCGGAAGGGCAGAGCCATACGCTCGGCGCCTACCATCGGCCTTGGAAGTAGGCAGTGAGCGGCGATGCGTCCGCTTTTTCTTTCATCTTGTAACTTGAATCTTGCCCCTGTGAAATGAATCTGAGTTTGGGTCCTTTGCTTTATTACTGGTCGCGCGACGACATGCTCGCGTTTTACGCCGAGGCCGCGAATTGGCCGGTCGCGCGGGTCTATCTGGGCGAAACGGTGTGCTCGCGCCGCCACCTGCTGCGCCTACCGGACTGGCTGACCATTGCCGAGCAGTTCGCCGCCACCGGCAAGGAGGTGGTACTTTCCAGCCAGACCCTGATCGAGTCCGAATCCGACCTCAAAACGCTGCGCCGGATCGTGGGCGATGGCCGCTTTCAGGTCGAAGCCAACGAGTGGGGCGCGGTGCGGCTGCTGTCCGAAGCGGGCGTGCCTTTCGTCGCCGGGCACGCGCTCAATGTCTACAATCCGGACACGCTGGATGTGCTCGCCGGGCTGGGCGCGCAACGCTGGCTGCCGCCGGTGGAAATGTCGCGCGCCACGCTGGCATCGCTGCTCGAACGTGCGCCGGCCGGGATGGAAACCGAAGTGTTTGCCTACGGCCGGCTGCCGCTGGCGTATTCAGCGCGCTGCTTCACCGCACGCCACTACAACCTGCCCAAGGACGATTGCCAGTTTCGCTGTCTCGACCACCCGGACGGCTTGCTGTTGTCCACTCGTGAAGGCGAGCCGTTTCTGACGCTCAACGGTATCCAGACGCAGTCCGCCGGCGTGTACAACCTGATCGGCGAACTGGATGGCCTGGGTGAACTTGGCGTCGCCAGCCTGCGCTTGTCGCCGCAGTCGCGGCATATGGGACGCGTGATCGACGCTTTTCAGGCGGCGCTGGCGGGCGAGGCTGATGCCGCCAGCGCACTGGCGCGCATCATTCCCGGCCAGGCGGTCGACGGCTACTGGCATGGTCGCGCGGGCCTTGAAAACAGCATGGAGAAACACGCCTGACATGGCCGGACCCCTGAAATGTTGATCACACGCAGACTGGAATTCGATGCCGGCCATCGCATCCCCCATCACGCCAGCCAATGCCGGCATGTGCATGGGCATCGTTACGCCATCGAAATCACCCTGTCCGGCGAGATCATCCAGACCGAAGGAATGGCGGAGCAGGGCATGGTGATGGATTTTTCCGATGTGAAAAACATTGCCAACAGCGTGCTGGTCAACCATTGGGATCATGCCTTTCTGGTGTACCAGGGGGATCGCAGCGTGGTCGATTTTCTGGCAAGCCTGCCCGACCATAAAACGGTCGTGCTGCCATTTGTGCCGACCGCAGAAAACCTCGCCGCCGAAGCGTTTCGCATCCTCGACGCAGCCTACCTCGATACCTACGGCAACCAGTTGCGGCTGCAACGGGTGCGCTTATACGAAACCCCCAACAACTGGGCCGATGCCGTGCGTTAAGGCAGCAACCCATTTTCAGGAATGAAGCCATCATGTTGAATCTTGCTTTCCCCGCACCG
>JAABQU010000166.1 GCA_011391285.1 Thiobacillus sp. | reverse complement strand
CGCGCAGCAGCGCTTTTTCCTGCGGTGCCCGCAGACGATAAGCCTGCCCTGCCGTGTAGTCAGCGCGCCAGCCCGCCAGCGGCCGATCACGCGGTGGCGGCTCCGCACCGCGGGCTACCTCGATCACCGCATCCACGCTGCGCAACCGGCCCGCGGGTTCGCGCAACGGTCCGGCCGGCAACAGCCAGCCGTTGCCCAGCCCGCTTGCCGCGTCGATGACTGCCAGTTCGAGGTCGCGCTGCAGGCGGTAATGCTGCAGGCCATCGTCGGACACGATCACATCGATCCCCGGATGGCGCGCCAGCAGAGTGCGCGCCGCAGCCACCCGATCGCGCCCGATCACCACCGGGGCACCCGTCTTGAAGCGGATCAGCAGCGGTTCGTCACCCACTTCGGCCGGGTTGCTGTCGGGCTGCACCTCGACACAGCCACGAGCCGCGCCGCCATAGCCACGGCTGACCACCCCCGGACGATAACCCTGGGCGCGCAACCGGTTCACCAGCCAGATCACCAGCGGGGTCTTGCCGCTGCCGCCCGCGGAAATATTGCCGACCACGACCACTGGCACGCCCACTGCAAACGAGGCCAGCCAGCCGAGCCGATACGCCAGACGGCGCAATCCGGATACTGCGGCGAACACCAGGGTCAGCGGCAAAAGCAGCAGCGTGAGCGCGCCCGTGCGCGTCCATGCATGCTGAAGGTAAGACATGGACGAACCCGCTCAGGGCGCGGTCTGGGTGGCGAAGGTAATGCGGCTGAAGCCGATCCGGCGTGCCGCTTCCATTACGTTCACCACCGACTGATGCGCGGCCCGCGCATCGGCATTGATCACCACCACCGGTTCGGCCTCGTCGCCCGCGGCTTTCTTCAGCGCGGCGGCCAGCTCATCGACCGAAGCATCGCCCACCACGAGGCTGTCGATCTGATAGCGGCCATTTTCGGCCACCGCCACCTCGATCTGCTTGGGTTGGGTCGGCGTCTGCTCGGCGCTGCTGGTGGGCAGGTTGATCTTGAGTTCGGCAAAGCGCGCGTAGGTGGTCGTCACCGCCAGGAAAATCACGATGACAAGGAGGATGTCGATGAACGGAATCAGGTTGATTTCCGGATAGTCCTCGCGACGGCCTCTTCTGAAGTTCATGGATTACTTCCGGTCGCCATGGACGATCTCGACCAACTTGATCGCCTGCTGTTCCATGTCGACCACCAGCGATTCCACCTTGGCGCGGAAAAAGCGATAGAAAATCATCGCCGGAATCGCCACGATCAGACCGAATGCCGTGTTGTAGAGCGCAATCGAAATGCCGTGCGCCAGCTGGCCGGGATTGGTGCCGCCGCCGGTCTGGGCACCGAAGATTTCGATCATGCCGATGACCGTACCAAGCAGGCCGAGCAGCGGTGCCATGCTGGCGATGGTGCCGAGCGACGTCAGGAAGCGGTCGAGTTCGTGCGTGACGGCACGGCCGGATTCCTCGATCGACTCTTTCATGATCTCGCGCGAGTTGTGGGCATTCTTCAGGGCGGTGGCAAAAATGCGCCCCAGTGGCGAGTCGTCGGACAGGCGGGTGATCAGCTCCTGGGTCACGCCGCGCTCCTGGTAGGATTTGATGGTCTCGAGCAGCAGGCTGGCGGGGGCCACTTCCTGGGTGCGCAGGCTGTAGGCGCGCTCGATGATGATGGCCACGGCGACAACCGACGCCAGGATCAGCGGCCAGACCGGCCAACCGGCCGCCTCAATGATGGCTAGCACGTATACAACTCCCAATAAAACAACAGACGAAATGTAGCGCCCGCACGCAGGTTTCGGCAAGCATCAATTGCGGGAACGGACTTTTTATTACGTCCGCAAAGTTCTCCACAAATGATGTGGATAAGTCTGTGAGGAACTGTCTTCCAGAGTCTCTAAACACCCGCCCACAAAGGAAAAAGCATTTTGGCTTAAAAAGTAACCAAAACACTTTTCCTTTACTATTCATATAGTTACAAAATCACAAGCGTCGTCAATAGGGTTTTGACATTTTTTTTATGGATCGCCGCCAACTGTGCATGAACCAGGCCGGGGGTGAACCCGTTATCCTTCGCGCCATGGACCTTCTGGACGATATTTCCGGCAGCCTGCCCGTGCTCACCGTCAGCGAGCTCAACCGCATGGCGCGCCGCGCGCTGGAATCGCAGTTGCCGCTGTTGTGGGTGGAAGGCGAGGTTTCCAACTTCATGCGCGCCGCCTCGGGCCACTGGTATTTTTCGCTCAAGGACGCCAGCGCACAGGTACGCTGCGTGATGTTCCGCGGCCGCAACCAGTTTGCCGACTTCACCCCGGTCAACGGCGACCACGTCGAGATCCGCGCCCTGCCCTCGCTGTACGAAGCTCGTGGCGAATTCCAGCTGGGTGCCGAAACGATCCGCCGCGCCGGTGCCGGCCGCCTGTACGAGGCCTTTCTCAAGCTCAAGGCCAAGCTCGAAGCCGAGGGCCTGTTTGATCCACTCAAGAAGCGTGCCCTGCCGCGCTTTCCGCGCCGCATCGGCATCGTCACCTCGCCGCAGGCAGCTGCCCTGCAGGACGTGCTGACCGCGCTGGCGCGCCGCATGCCGGGCCTGCCAGTTGTCCTCTATCCCACGCCGGTGCAGGGTGCAGGCGCAGGCGCGCAAATCGCCGCAGCCATTCGAACGGCGGGCGCACGCGCTGAATGCGACGTGCTGCTGGTATGCCGTGGTGGCGGTTCGCTGGAAGACTTGTGGGCGTTCAACGACGAGGCGGTCGCCCGGGCGATTTCCGCCAGCCCGATGCCGGTGGTGAGCGGCGTCGGCCACGAAACCGATTTCACTCTGGCCGACTTTGCCGCCGATCTGCGCGCGCCGACCCCGACGGCGGCGGCCGAGCTCGCCAGCCCGGTGCGGCAGGAACTGCTGCTGCAACTGCACCAACTGGCGCGCCGGCTGCAGCACCACCTCGCGCGCAGGCAGCAGAACCAAATACAGCAACTGGATTACCTCGCACG
>JAABQU010000165.1 GCA_011391285.1 Thiobacillus sp. | reverse complement strand
GACGTCGACGCCAGCCGGCAGATCCAACTTCATCAGGGCGTCAACCGTTTTGTCGGTGGGGTCCATGATGTCCATCAGACGACGATGGGTGCGGATTTCAAACTGGTCACGCGACGTCTTGTTGACGTGCGGCGAACGCAGCACGTCAAACCGTTCGATCGAAGTCGGCAACGGAACCGGGCCCTTGACCACTGCGCCGGTGCGCTTGGCCGTTTCCACGATTTCGAGCGCCGACTGGTCGATCAGTTTGTAGTCAAACGCCTTCAGGCGGATACGGATTTTCTGGTTTGTCATCGTTTGAACCTTACTCTTCAATCTTGGCCACGACGCCTGCACCGACGGTGCGGCCGCCTTCGCGGATGGCAAAACGCAGACCTTCGTCCATGGCGATCGGCTGAATCAGCGACACCTTGATGCTGACGTTGTCGCCAGGCATCACCATCTCGGTACCCGCCGGCAGTTCAATGCTGCCAGTCACGTCGGTGGTGCGGAAATAGAACTGCGGACGGTAGCCGTTGAAGAACGGGGTGTGACGACCACCTTCGTCCTTCGACAGCACGTAGATCTCTGCGCTGAACTTGGTGTGCGGCTTGATGGAGCCAGGCTTGGCCAGAACCTGGCCGCGCTGAACTTCTTCACGCTTGGTGCCGCGCAGCAGCACGCCGACGTTGTCACCAGCCTGACCTTGATCAAGCAGCTTGCGGAACATCTCGACGCCGGTGCAGGTGGTCTTGACGGTCGGGACGATGCCGACGATCTCGATCTCTTCACCAACCTTGATGACGCCACGCTCAACACGACCGGTGACGACGGTGCCGCGACCGGAGATGGAGAAGACGTCTTCAACGGGCATCAGGAACGGACGGTCAATCGCACGCTCGGGCTCGGGGATGTAGTTGTCCAGCGCGTCAGCCAGCTTCATGATGCTGGGCTCGCCGATGTCGCTCTGGTCGCCTTCGAGGGCCTTCAGGGCGGAACCGATGATGATGGGGGTGTCGTCGCCAGGAAAGTCGTACTTGCTGAGCAGTTCTCGAACTTCCATTTCGACGAGCTCGAGCAACTCGGCGTCGTCGACCATGTCGGCCTTGTTCATGTAGACGATGATGTAAGGCACGCCAACCTGACGGGCAAGCAGGATGTGCTCGCGGGTCTGGGGCATGGGGCCGTCAGCAGCGGACACGACAAGAACGGCGCCGTCCATCTGGGCAGCACCGGTAATCATGTTCTTGACGTAGTCGGCGTGCCCCGGGCAGTCAACGTGAGCGTAGTGACGCTTGGCGGTCTCGTACTCGACGTGCGCGGTGTTGATCGTGATGCCGCGCGCCTTCTCTTCGGGCGAACTGTCAATTTCGTCGTACTTCTTGGCAGCACCACCAAACTTCTTCGACAGAATGGTGGTGATCGCCGCGGTCAAGGTGGTCTTGCCGTGGTCAACGTGTCCAATGGTGCCAACGTTTACGTGCGGCTTGGTCCGCTCGAATTTTTCCTTAGCCATTTGAAGTACCCCTTAATTTTGCACAAGTAAGTAATGTTGCGACGACTCTGACAACTGCCAAATAAACCTGGTGCGCCGCCCTGAAGCAGCACCACCCAATAACTGGTGCCCATGGGCAGGATTGAACTGCCGACCTCTCCCTTACCAAGGGAGTGCTCTGCCACTGAGCTACATGGGCCTTGGGACTTACAACAAACTAAGCCCATAAAACACTGGAGCGGGTGAAGGGAATCGAACCCTCGTCTTAAGCTTGGAAGGCTTCAGCTCTACCATTGAGCTACACCCGCTTCGCCCTGCTCAAACTGCAAAAAACTGGTGGTGGGGGAAGGATTCGAACCTTCGAAGGCAGAGCCGTCAGATTTACAGTCTGATCCCTTTGACCGCTCGGGAACCCCACCCAAACGAAGCGCGAGATTATAGGGTCTTTCAGAATCCCCTGTCAAACACCCTGACGGGAAAGAATGCGGTTTCACACATTGAACAGGAAATTCAGGACGTCGCCGTCCTTGACGACGTACTCCTTGCCCTCGGCGCGCATCTTGCCCGCCTCCTTGGCCCCCTGCTCACCCTTGCAGGCGATGAAATCGTCAAACGCGATGGTTTGCGCACGAATGAAGCCGCGCTCGAAATCGGTATGGATGACCCCCGCCGCCTGCGGCGCGGTATCGCCCTTGTGGATGGTCCATGCCCGCACCTCCTTCACCCCGGCGGTGAAATAGGTCTGCAAGCCCAGCAGGTCATAAGCGGCGCGGATCAGACGATTGAGGCCCGGTTCGTCCCAGCCCAGTTCCTTCAGGTATTCCATGCGGTCTTCCAGCGACAGTTCCTGCAATTCGGCCTCCAGCGCGGCGCACACCGGGACGACCGGGGCCCCCTCCTTTTCCGCAAACGCCTTGAGTGCGTCGAGCATGGGGTTGTCGTGGAAGCCGTCTTCGCTGACGTTGGCGACATAAAGCGTGGGCTTCACCGTCATCAGGCACAGTGGCTTGATCGCCTCCAACCCCTCCGCGTCGAGTCCGGCCGCGCGTGCGGGCCGGCCGTCGTTCAGCGCAGCCAGAACGGATTTCAAGGCTTCGACGATCACTTTCGCCTCCTTGTCCCCGCCACGCGCTGCTTTTTCATAGCGCACCAGGGCTTTTTCGGCGCTTGCCAGGTCAGCGAGCGCCAACTCGGTAGCGATGGTTTCGACGTCCGACAGCGGATCGATCTTGCCCGCCACGTGAATCACATTTTCATCGTGAAAACAGCGCACAACGTGACAGATCGCGTCCGTTTCACGGATGTTAGCCAGAAACTGGTTGCCCAAACCTTCGCCTTTCGACGCGCCCGCGACCAGTCCGGCGATATCGACGAACTCGACAATCGCCGGAACGATTCTTTGCGGCTTGATGATCTCGGCCAGTTGCGCCAGACGCGGATCCGGCACCTCGACCACGCCGGTATTCGGCTCGATAGTGCAGAAAGGGTAGTTCTCCGCCGCAATGCCCGCCTGGGTCAGCGCGTTGAAGAGGGTGGATTTTCCGACGTTGGGCAGGCCAACGATGCCGCATTTTAGACTCATGGTTTTTCCTGGAGTGGGGGTGACGCGGGTTTGGTGTTCGCGCGCTGGGTGGCGGCGTTCCACTCGCCTTTTTCGATCAGCGGCATCAGGTCCACCGCACGCTCGATGGCGCTGTCGATGTCGGCCTGCTCCTCGCGGCGCGGCGGTTTCAGCACGTAGTTGACGACTTCGTTGCGGTCGCCCGGATGGCCGATGCCGATGCGCAGACGCCAGTAATCCTGCGTACCGAGATGGGAAGTGATGTCCTTCAGGCCATTGTGACCGCCCATGCCGCCGCCGAACTTGAGGCGCAACTGGCCGGGCGGGATGTCGAGTTCGTCATGCACCACCAGGATCTCGGCCGGGTCGATGCGGTGAAAACGGGCCAGCGCGCCGACCGCCTGGCCGGAACGGTTCATGAAGGTCTGCGGCAGCAGCATCCAGATATTCCTGGCGCTGCGCCCGACGATGCCGTGAAAGCGGGATTCGTGCGCGAGCGACATTCCCCATGCCTGCGCGAGACGCGCGCAAAACCAAAACCCGGCATTGTGCCGGGTTTCTTCGTAGTCGCGCCCCGGGTTACCGAGGCCGACAATCAGGCGGGGGGCCGTCATGACGACTCGCAACGCAGCCACAACCGGGCTGCGTCAAGACTCAGGCTGCGGGTGCAGCAGGCGTCTCGGGTGCAGTTTCGTCAGACTTCATGCCCTTGGGCAGCGTGATCGTCGCCACCGCGGGGTTCTCGTGCTGAATGTGCGCAACGAGTTCCACGCCTTCGGGCAGGGTGAGGTCGTTCGCATGAATGGAATGGCCGATTTCCAGCGCGCCCATGTCCACAGCGATGAACTCGGGCAGATTACCCGGCAGGCAGGTGACGTCGATTTCAGTCACCACGTGGCTGACCTTGCCGCCACCGGTCTTGACGCCAGGCGCGGTATCCTCGTTCAGGAAGTGCAGCGGCACCTTGACGTGAATCTTGTGGGTTTTGTCGACGCGCTGGAAGTCGATGTGCAGCACCTGCTGCTTGTAGGGGTGCCATTGCGTGTCACGCAGCAGCACCGACTCCTTGGCGCCATCGACACTCAGCATCAGCACGGAAGCATGAAAGGCTTCCTTGCGCAGCGCGTGGTACAGGGTGTTGTGATCCAGTTCGATCTGCACCGGGGCGGCGGTGCCGCCATAGACGATGCCGGGAACCTTGCCTGCGTGACGCAGACGGCGGCTCGCACCCGTACCTTGCAATTCACGCTTGGCAGCAATAACTTCGATTTCCATAATATTTCTCCAAAATAACTGCTCAATGATGCATTACCGAAAAGGGTCAACGCATCCTAAAAGCCCCCGCGACCAGGGGCATTCGCAGCCCGCTATTCGATGAACAGCGAGCTGACAGAATCCTCGTTGCTGATGCGTCGGATGGTTTCCGCTAGCAGTTCAGCCACCGACAATTGCCGGATTTTTGTGCACGCACGCGCATCGTCGCGCAGCGGGATGGTATCGGTCACCACCAGTTCGTCGAGCGCGGAATTCGTCACGCGTTCGACCGCGCTGCCGGACAGCACGGCGTGGGTGCAATAGGCCATGACCTTTTTCGCGCCATGCTCCTTCAAGGCGTTGGCCGCCTCGCACAGCGTGTTGGCCGTATCGACCATGTCATCCATGATGATGCAGGTGCGATCACTGACGTCGCCGATGATGTGCATCACCTTCGCCACGTTGGGCTTCGGACGGCGCTTGTCGATGATCGCCAGGTCGCATTCGAGGCGCTTGGCAATCGCGCGCGCGCGCACCACTCCGCCCACATCGGGCGACACCACTACCAGGTTCGGGTGGTTGCGTTTCCAGATGTCGCCCAGGAGGATCGGGCTGGAATAGATGTTGTCGACCGGAATATCGAAAAAGCCCTGGATCTGATCCGAGTGCAGGTCCATCGTCAGTACCCGGTCCACACCCACGCCTTGCAGCATGTTGGCCACCACCTTGGCGGTGATCGCCACCCGCGCCGAACGGGTACGCCGATCCTGGCGCGCATAACCGTAATACGGGATGGCGGCGGTGATGCGGCCGGCCGAAGCACGCTTCAGCGCGTCCACCATCACCATCACTTCCATCAGGGTGTCGTTGGTCGGCTGGCAGGTCGACTGCAGCACGAATACGTCCTTGCCGCGCACGTTCTCCAGAAGCTCGACCATCACCTCGCCATCCGAAAAGCGCGACACCGTGGCGCGGCCGAGATGGATATTGAGATGCCGCACCACATCGCTGGCAAGACGCGGATTGGCATTTCCGCTGAACACCATCAGGTTGTCTATGGACACACGAGTCTCCGGCGATACGGCTGGACCGACACAAGAACAAAAACAGCCGCCACGGCGGCTGTTCGCTTATCTGGCTGGGGAGGTAGGGATCGAACCTACGAATGTCGGAATCAAAATCCGATGCCTTACCACTTGGCGACTCCCCAATGGGTGCTACTCAGGCGCAAAAGTCATGCAAGGGATGCCTGTCGAGACCCTGCGCCACAAAACCCTGCATCGTTTCGGGCAGTTGCCGCAGCACGTCTCGTGCCGCCTCTTCCGTTCCGAATGATGCAAACACACAGGCGCCCGAACCGGTCATGCGCGCTTCACCGAATTGAGCCAGCCATTCGAGATGACGGGCGACTTCAGGGTAGCGACTGATGACCACGGGCTGCAGGTCGTTCCGACCCATGCCTGCGGAAAAGGGCGCTATTTTGAGGGGTGGCGTGTTGCGTGTCAATTCCGGCGCAGCAAAAATTGCGGCGGTCGGCACCTGCACCGGCGGCATCAGCACCACATACCAGGCCGGCGACGCGCTCACCGGATGCAGGATTTCGCCCACGCCCTCGGCGAACGCCGTCTGGCCGAACACGAAGACCGGCACGTCGGCCCCCAGCTGCAGGGCCAGCTTCTGCAGGGCCTCGCGTGGCAGGTTGACCTGCCACAGGCGGTTCAACACCAGCAGCACGGTGGCGGCGTCGGAACTGCCGCCGCCGAGACCGCCGCCCATCGGCAAGACCTTGTCGAGCCGAATGTTCACCCCGGCGCCGGCCGGCGCATGCGCCTGCAGCAGGCGCGCTGCGCGCACCGTCAGGTCGTGATCGACTGTCACGCCGGGCAGGTCGCCTTCACGCACCACCCGGCCGTCATGACGCAGTTCGAGGTGCACGGTGTCTGCGCGGTCAATCAGGCGAAACACGCTCTGCAGCAGGTGATAGCCGTCGGCGCGCCGGCCGACGACGTGCAGGAACAGGTTGAGCTTCGCGGGGGCGGGATAGGCGTGGCTCATTCGGATTGCCAGCTGTCGGTGACGAGGCGGATTTGCAGCCCCTCGCGGGCCACCACCATACGGCGCGGACGCGCATCGGCAGCGTATTGCAGGTAATCGATCACCCAGCCATCCTGCCTAAGCTGCGCGATGCGTCCGCCGGCATCATGCGTCGCCTCGAAGGCGCTGCCGGGGTTGGGGCGTCCCTGCACCCACCACGTCAGACCCGCCACGGGCAATGGGTAGCCGAGCGCCTCGCGCGTCAGGGATTCTGCATCGGGGGCGCGCCGCGTGGGCTGGTTCGGCACCTCCAGCACAACGCCCTCGGCATCGCGCACGATGCGCGCCACGCCCTGCCCCAGAGGCGAAGTCATCAGCACCTCGTCGCTTCCCACCCGATGCTGCCAGTGTATCTGGCCGGACAGACTCTGCTCGCCGCTCTGGACGCCGATGCGTCCCTGCAGGGTCCAGTTGGCTTCATGGGAGGGTTCAGGTGCAACGGGAGGCGTGGGCGGAATCGCCGCGCAGCCGCCCAGGGTCAGTGCCAGCAGGGCTGCCGCAATGCCGCGCCGCATCAAGGCTTGAACCGGCGCAGGGTTTCCAGCAGCGACTCGTTCTGCGGATGGGCCTGCAGGCTCGTCTGCCATAACCTTCCGGCTTCGTCGCGCTGGCCCAGCGCCCACAGGACCTCGCCCAGATGGGCGGCAATTTCGGGGTCGGGACGAACCTTGTAGGCCCGCTCCAGGTATTCCTTCGCACGCGCCAGGCTGCCCGAGCGGTATTGGGCCCAGCCCACGCTATCGAGAATGAAGGGGTCGTCCGGCGCCAGCGACAAGGCCTTTTCGAGCAGGGTGACGGCTTCGGCCAGGCGAATCATGCGATCGGCCAGCGTGTAACCGAGTGCGTTGTAGGCCTGGGCATCATCGGGGCGCAGCGCAATCACGCGGCGCAGGTCTGCTTCCAGCACATCCAGTTTGTCGAGCTTTTCTGCCACCATGGACCGGTCGTACAGCAGATCCGGCGAATCGGGAAAGCGCGTGATCCCTTCCGACAACACGTCAAAAGCCGCTGCATGGTCCTTGCTGTCGCGCAGCAATTCGGCCTGTGCCTGGATGAGCCGCACATTCTGCGCCTCGTTTTCGCCGCGCGTGGCGGCCAGCAGCGCGCGCGCCTCATCCGGTTTGCCGGCGCGGGCCAGCAGGGCCGCCTGGCGGGCCCGCGCCGGCACCAGATACGTACCTGTCTGGACTTCACGGTAATGGGCGGCCGCGGCTTCGGGCTGCTTCATCTGTTCGGCCGCCTGGCCCAGGTAGTAATGCACCGTGTCCGGGTCGCGCGGATTGTATTCCAGGGTTTTGGTCAGATAATCATGCGCGATCTCCGCGTCGCCCATCTGCAGGGACAGCAGGCCGGCGGCAAAGCTGACTTCGGCGTTCCCCGGAAAATCGGTGGTCAGGCGGGTAAATTCATTACGCGCCTCGGTGAACTGGTTGGCGTTGACCAGCGTGCGCGCATAGGCCAGACGCACCTCGCGTGCGTTGGGATACGTCGCCAGAAAGTCGCGCATGAAGCGCATGGCATCGGCGCGTGAGGTCTTGCCAATAATCTGCACGCTCAACAACGCGGCGGGTTCCCAGCCGGGACGCAGCGCCTCGGCCTGCCGCAAGGCTTCGAGCGCCATCTCAAAACGTCCGGCATCTGCTGCGGCCTGGGCGACCGCAAAACGCGCTTCCGGCAATTCCGGATAATCCGCCGCCAGGCGCTCGACCAGTTCCAGCGACTCCCGGGTGTCGCGCAGCCTGCCCATGAGACCCGAAAGATGCAGAAAACCGTTGGCGCTGTCCTCTTTCAACAGCGTGCGCATGAGCGGCTCCGCCTCGGCCAGATTGCCCTCGTTCAGCAACAGCGCAACCAGGGTTTGCTGGGCACGCTCCGAATCCGGCTCGCTCGCCGCCCACAGCCTGGCGGCCTCCAGCGCACCGGCCTGGTTGCGCGCAAACATCGCCACCTCGGTCGCCCTGCTCGCAACGCGCGGATCCTGTGTCTGCCGCGCCAGATCGAGATAGGTCGATTGCGCAATGCCGATGGCCCCGCGCTGGCCGGCCACCTCGGCCACCAGAAACTTGAACAGGATATCCGGCGTGAGCGGCTGTTTGGGCAGGGCGGCCAAGGCCTTTGCAGCCGCCTCGGCCTCGAGATCGACAGCCGGCTCGGCGACCGGCTCGACAGAGGTCTCCGTTTGCACGGCCACCGGCTGCGACGCCTTGACGCCGGGCTGGCTGCACGCGGTCGCGAGGATCAGCGCTGCGTAAAGAGGGAGGATTTTGAGGTGTGCCATGTATGGAGTGCCTTGGAGATGCCTGTCACGATTCTAAGCTTTCGAGGCCCGCCTGCAAGTTAGGTTCATTCGCGCGCCGATCATTGCGAACGCAGGGCCTCGATCGGATCCAGGCTGGCCGCGCGGCGAGCCGGGTAAAAGCCGAAAAACACACCGATGAGGAAAGACACGCTGACCGCCATCAGCACCGAGGCGAGCGTCACCTCGATCGGCAGGCCGGCAAACGACTCGACCAGCGCGGCGCCGCCGATGCCGAGCACGAGACCGATGCCGCAGCCGATCAGCGACAGAGTCAACGCCTCGATCAGGAACTGCCACAGCACGTCGCGGCGACGCGCGCCGATCGCCATGCGAATGCCGATTTCGCGGGTGCGCTCGGTGACCGACACCAGCATGATGTTCATGATGCCGATGCCGCCCACCACCAGCGAAATGGCGGCAATGGCGCCCAGCAGCATGCTCATGATGCGGGTGGTCGACGCTGCTGCCTCGGCAATTGCGGTCAGGTTGCGCACGGTAAAGTCGTCCTCCTGCCCCACGCCGATGCGGTGGCGGTTGCGCAGCAGTTCGTTGATGGCGGATTCGGCGGGATCCATGGCCGTTTCCGAAACCGCCTGCGCCATGATGAATCGGGCGCGGTTGCGCAGGCTGCTGCTGAAGATTTTCTGCTGCGCGCTGGTGATCGGCACGACCACTAGGTCGTCCTGATCCCGCCCGTCGAGGCTCTGCCCCTTGGCTGCCAGCACGCCGATGACCTCGAACGGCGCCTGCCGGATGCGGATGACCTTGCCAATCGGATCTTCGTCGCCGAACAACTCGCGCGCCACCACCTGGCCGATCACCGCCACCCGCGCGCCGCTGCGCACGTCGGACTCGCTGAAGAAGCCGCCCGACGCCATCGGCCAGTCGCGCACGATGGCGTAGTCCGGCGAGGTGCCGTACACGGACGTGCTCCAGTTGACGCCGCTGTAGATCAGCTGGGCGCTGCCCGGTGTCACCGGCGAGGCCGCCGCGATGTCAGGCAAGTCGCGAATGGCGTCGGCATCGTCGAAGGTGAGCGTCGGCGCGCTGCCCATGGCCACCCGCGCGCCGCCGCTGGTGGTGGCACCCGACATGATGATGAAGAGGTTGCTGCCCATCGACTCGATCGCGCCGCGCACCATGGCCTGGGCGCCCTGGCCGATCGCCAGCATCAGGATCACCGCCGCCACCCCGATCATCATGCCGAGCATGGTGAGGAAGCTGCGCATGCGGTGGGTGGCAAGCGCGTGCCAGGCCGTTTCGAACAGGCTGCTGAAGATCATGCCGTGGCCTTCACCTGCGCCACATCCTCGATCACGCGGCCGTCCTGGAAACGGATGCGCCGCCGTGCATAGGCAGCGATGTCGGCTTCATGGGTGACCAGCACCAGGGTGATGCCTTCCTCATGGTTGAGCTGGCTGAAAAAACTCATCACCTGGCGGCTGGTTTCGGTATCGAGGTTGCCGGTCGGCTCGTCAGCAAAAATGATGCGCGGACGGCTGGCCAGCGCACGCGCAATCGCCACCCGCTGCTGCTGGCCGCCCGACAACTGCAGTGGCGTGTGGTGCGAGCGTTCGCCCAGCCCGACCCGGTCGAGCACCGCCTGCGCCTGTTGCCGTCGCGCCTGGCGACCCATGCCGGCATACATCAGCGGCAACGCGACGTTGTCGAGCGCCGTCAGCTTGGGCAGCAGGTTGAATCCCTGGAACACGAAACCGATTTCTCGGTTGCGCAGTGCGGCCAACTGGTCCGACGACAGGCGGCTGACGTCCTGCCCGTCGAGGTGGTAGCTGCCGCGCGTCGGACGATCGAGGCACCCGAGCAGGTTCATGAAGGTGCTCTTGCCCGATCCCGAGGCGCCCATGATGGCGACGAACTCGCCGGCGGCAATGCTCAGGCTCACCCCGCGCAGCGCCTGGAACACGCCGGCGCCGGTCGGGTAGTCCTTTTCGAGGCCGACCACCTCGATCAGCGGCTTGCCCGGCTGCGCCATCAGAACAGGCGCCCGCGCGGCATGCTGCCGTCGTCCTTTTTAACCGTCAGGTCGGCAAGGATCACCTGATCACCCGGCTTCAGCTCACCGGAAACGATCTCCGTGTAGGCCTTGTCGCTGATGCCGGTCTTGACCGCCACCCGCACCGGTTTGCCGTCGGCACCCAGCACGTGCACCGCCGCGCCGCGCGGCGTGCTGCCTTTCTCTGCAGCCGGATCGACGGGCGGCCGGAAGCGCAGGGCCGCCGTCGGCACCCGCAGCACATTGCGACGGGTTTCGACTTCAACGCGCAAATTGGCGGTCATGCCCGGCATCAACGCAAGATCGAGGTTGGCCACATCCACCACCACGTTGTAGGTGACGACGTTCTGCTCGGTCTTGGCGTTCAGCCGCACCTGCCTCACCGCGCCGCTGTATTCGGCATCCGGAAACGCATCGACCCGGAACTTAACCGGCTGGCCCACCTTGATCTGCCCGATGTCGGCTTCCGACACGGTGGAATCGATCTGCATCTGCGTCAGGTCCTTGCCGATCTGGAACAGCGTCGGCGTCTGGAAGCTCGCCGCCACCGTCTGGCCGACATCGACCTGGCGGTTGATGACGGTGCCGTCGACCGGCGAACGGATCACGGTGAAGCCCAGGTTGGTCTGGTCGCGCGTCATCTGTGCGCGCGCCACCCTCACCTGCGCCAAGGCCTGGTCGCGCGCCGCCAGCGCCTGATCAAGTTCCTGGCGCGACACATATTCCTGTTCGAACAGCGTCTGGGTGCGCTCGGCGTTGGCCTCGGCCAGTTTCAGCTGCGCCTGCGCATTGGTCAGGTTGGCGCTGCTCTGCGCCAGCGCTGCCTGAAACAGCGCGGGATCGAGTTCGGCCAGCACCTGCCCCGCCTTGACCTGCTGGTTGAAATCGGCCTCGATGCGCCGCACCGTGCCCGACACCTGGGTGCCCACGTTGACCAGGGTGACTGGGTTGAGCGTGCCGTTGGCCGACACCTGGGCACTGATATCGTCGAAGTCCGCCGCCTCGGTCCGGTATTGCGGCTCGGCCTGCTTGTTCTTGCCGGTCCACCACCACCAGCCGCCTGCCGCGACCGCAATGACCAGTACGGCCACTATTGCTGTTTTTCTCATTGCATGCCTTCCTGCCGGGCCGGTTCCATCCAGTCCCAGCTCAATTCCCCAATGGCCTGAGCCAGTTCGGCCCGCGCCACCCTCAGCCCCAGCCGCGTAAGCAGCTGGGTATAGCGTGCCTGCGCCAGATTGGCCTGTGCACTCAGCACGTCGAGCAGGATGCCAAGCCCCGCCTCATAACGCCCGAGCGCCAGCCTTTCGGCGGCCGTCGCACTTTCCACCAGATCGGTACTGCGGCTGTCCGCTTCGATTTCGCTCTTCAGCTTGTGGTAGGCGCGCCAGACGTCCAGCGCCACCTGGTTTTCGACACTGTCACGGTCCACCGCGGCCTGATCTGCCAGGGTTTGTGCGGCCATGATCTGGTAGGTGGTGCGATAGCCGGTAAACAGCGGGATCGTCAGATTGATTCCCAGGCTCGAACCGGTGGTGGCCTCGAACAGGCCGCTGTCCTGCCGCTGTGCGCTGGCAAAGACCGACAGACGCGGCTTGCCGTCTGCCTCGACGCTCCGCACGCCCGCCTCGCTCGCAAGCAGCGTGGCCTCGGCAGCACGCAATTCCGGTCGGCGGCTGCGCGCAGCCTCGATCAGGGTATCCACGGCGTTGTCCATATCCAGCGTCTGGTTGAACGCCCGTTCGTCATCGACAACGACAAAGCCGGTCTGACTGGCGTCCCCCATCAGCGCCGCCAACTCGCCTTGCAGCCGCGCAGCCAGGCCCTCGGCGCGGATGCGCTCGATCTGGCGCTGGGTGTAGACGGTTTTGGCCTGCAAGCGGTCGGCCGGGATGCCCGAGCCCACCTCCACCCGGGCTGTGGCAGCCTTCAGGGCAGCGAGTGCAGAAGCCTCGGTATCGTTGGCCGCGACGATCGCAGCCTGCGCCGTCAGTAGATTGAAATAGGCCGTGACTGTTTGCAGATAAACGATGCGCACCGTTGCGTCCTGGCTGGCAAGCGAAGCGGCCAGCAGCGATTCGGCCGCATCGCGCCGGGCTTCCCGTCCGCCAAAGTCGTACAGCAAATACTGCGCGTCGAGCCCGAAACCCCAGGCGGTGCGATCGTTCGGGAACACTTCGTCGCCGTTGCGCGCGAGGCTGCCGCCAAGCGTGACATCGGGGAGATAGGCGCTCTGCGCCAGTCCCAGTTCAGCCGCGCGCAGGCGTGCCGCAAGCCAGGCACTGCGCGTCGCGGGATTGGCGCATAGCGCACGCTCCACTGCACGCACGAGCGTGACCGTGCCGGACAGCCGGGTCATGTCGCACACCTCAGCGGGACGCAATTCGCCCGCCGGTGACGGCAGCGGGCGCGTCATCACCCTAAAAGGATCTGCAGCAAAAGCCGCACTGCTGACCAGCATCATCAGCAGCAAAGAAAGTCGCGTGTTCAAATTTGGGGGAGCTTCAAGGTCAGAAATGCGTTATATAGAATGCCAGTGTATCGGTTCGGTTCCCCATTGAGGAAGCGAAACACTGCCGGACACCCAACAAGCCCTACTGTAGCGCCCTCCATCCTTAGCAACGCAGCCCTGCCCCACGCCATGCCCGAATTGCCCGAAGTCGAAACCACCCGCCTGGGCCTGTTGCCGCGGCTGCAGGGCCGCGTTCTCAAGCGCATCGTGGTACGCAACCCGCGCCTGCGCTGGCCGGTGCCGGACGACCTGGAAGCCCGGCTGACTGGATGGCCGCTCAAGGCACTCGAGCGGCGCGGCAAATACCTGCTGTTCGACTTCGGCGCTGCCACGCAGATCGTGCACTTGGGCATGTCGGGCAGCCTGCGCTTTGCCGGGCCGGACGAGCCTGCCGCGCTGCATGACCATATCGACTGGCAGTTCGACGACGGCACCACGCTCCGTCTTCGCGACCCGCGCCGTTTCGGCGCCGTGCTGTGGACCGACGATGTGTCACAGCATCCATTGCTGGCTCATTTGGGACCGGAACCGCTGACACCCGCGTTCGACGCCGCCTATCTGCATGCGCAATGCCAGCGCCGCAGCGCGGCCATCAAGCAGGTCATCATGGACGCGCAGGTGGTGGTCGGCGTCGGCAACATCTACGCCTCGGAATCGCTGTTCCATGCCGGCATCCGCCCCGCCACCGCCGCGCGCCGCCTCAGCCGCCCGGCCTGCGCCCGGCTGGCGGAGTCGATCAAGCGCGTGCTGGCGGCGGCGATCGCCGCGGGCGGCAGTTCGCTGCGCGATTACGTCGCGACCGACGGCGAACTGGGCTATTTCCAGCTGCAGACCCGGGTATACGATCGCGAAGGCTTGCCGTGCAAAGTCTGCGCCACGCCGATCCGGCGCATCGTGCAGGGGCAGCGCGCGAGCTTTTACTGCCCCGCCTGCCAGCGCTGAACGCGGCTGCGCAGGCATCAAGTTTGTCATGGAATTGACGCTAAATACTGGACCCTTACCCGGCGAATCGCCCCATGAAATCCTCCACCCTGGTTGACGAGTTCGAACACTACAGTGCCTGGCGCGATGCCATGTATGTGCGCGTCGAGGCACTGCGCAACTGGCTATCGACCGAACGCCTGGGCGATGCCGAATCGGACATGCGGCTCAGCCACTTGCTCGGCCGCCTGCAGGAAGACACGCTGAACGTGGCCTTCGTCGCCGAATTCTCGCGCGGTAAATCCGAACTCATCAACGCGATTTTCTTTTCGGATTACCGCCAGCGCGTGCTGCCGTCCTCTGCCGGGCGCACCACCATGTGCCCCACCGAGCTGTATTACACCCCGCTCCTGCATCCTTCGCTGCGCCTGTTGCCGATCGACACCAAGACCCGTGACGGCAGCATTGTCGACTTCAAGCGCGATCCGGGCGCCTGGGTCGAGTTTCCGCTCAATCTCGATTCCGCCGACGATATGAGCGCAACCCTGATGCGCCTGGCCGACACGATCGACGTCGACGCCGCCACTGCGGAAGCCTACGGCCTGATCAACCCGGACGACGAGGAAACCGCACGCAGCCTGGAGCGGGACGGCTGCATTGCCATCCCGCGCTGGCGCCACGCACTGATCAACTTCCCTCACCCGCTGCTGAAGCAGGGCTTGGTCATTCTCGACACACCGGGGCTCAACGCCATCGGCACCGAACCCGAACTCACGCTGAGCATGCTTCCCAGCGCCCATGCCGTGCTGTTCCTGCTGTCCGCCGACACCGGCGTCACCAAGTCCGACATCGAAATCTGGCGTCAGTACCTGGCCCCGCTGCAGGGCGCCAGCCGTGCCCGACTGGTCGTGCTGAACAAGATCGACGGCCTGTGGGATGACCTCAAGTCGGTGGCCGAAGTCGACGCCGTCATCGCCAGGCAGGCTGCCAGCAGCGCGGCGTTGCTCGATCTGCCCGCGAGCCAGGTCTACCCGGTCTCGGCTCAGAAGGCGCTGGTTGCCAAGGTAAGGAACGATCCCGAGTTGCTGGTGAAAAGCCGTCTCCCCGAACTGGAAACGGCACTGACCCAGGAACTGATCCCCTACAAGAAGGAGCTGGTGAGCGAATCCACCCAGGCCGGGGTGGAAGATGTCGTGGTCAAGGTGACCGAACTGCTGGAAACGCGGCTCGCCACCCTGCAGGACCAGGTCGACGAACTGGAAGGCTTGCGCGGCAAGAATCGCGACGTCATCCAGCACATGATGGTCACCACCAACGAAGACAAACAAAAGTTCGACCGCGGCCTGCAGCAGTTCAATGCGCTGCGCAGCGTGTTCGCCTCGCAGGTCGAGACGCTGCGCCAGCGGCTCGGCATGGAGGCATTACACAACGAGGTGCGCCAAACCCGTCAGGCAATGGAAAAGAGCCATTTCAGCATCGGCCTGCGCGAGGCGATGGGGCGATTTTTTCGCCAACTGGACGACAACCTGGGCGCCTCGGCGTCGAGCATCCAGGAAATCCGCGAAATGATGACGGCGATGTACCAGAAGTTCAGCGATGAGCACGGGCTGGCGGCGGTCAATCCGCCCGAATTCAGCCTGAACAAATACCGCAAGGAAATGGCTCGGCTGGAGCGTATTTTCGATGAACGCTTCAACACGATTTTCAAGATGCTGACCTTGGGCCAGCAGCAGCTGACGTCACGCTTTTTCGAAACCCTGGCCAGCAAGGTGGTACAGGTGTTCGAACTCGCAAACAGCGAGACCGAATCCTGGCTGAAGGCGCTGATCGCGCCGATGGAAACCCAGGTGCGTGAACACAAGACCCAACTCAAGCGGCGCCTGGAAAGCGTGAGCCGAATTCATGCCGCCACTGAAACGCTGGACGAACGCATCGCCGAACTTGAAGTGACCCTGGCAACGGTGAGCGATCAACTGGACAACCTGGCGCGCATCAACACGCGCATCGTCGATGCCCTGTCTGACGAGACAGCCGGGACACGGCTGGCTCAAACGGCCTGAGCTACTTGGCTGCGGTCAGGCGCAGGAATTTTTCCTGTAGCTGTTCGCGGGTTTCCGGATAGTCCGGATTCAAGGGAATGCAGTCTACCGGGCACACTTCCACGCACTGCGGCGTATCGAAGTGGCCGACGCATTCGGTGCACTTGTTGGGGTCGATGATGTATATCTCGTCGCCCTGCGAAATCGCTTCGTTGGGACATTCGGGCAGGCAGACGTCGCAATTGATGCATTCGTCCGTGATCATCAAGGCCATGAGGCTCTCCGGGTTATATCAGCTTCCGCTTATTTTCTCATTTAATCGCCGCGCCACCAATGGGTGGACGAAGGGCGCCACGTCGCCGCCCAACTGCGAGATCTCGCGGATCATGCTGGCCGAGATGAACATGTACTGATCCGAAGGCGTCAGGAACAGGGTTTCGATATCGGGCTTGAGGTTGCGGTTCATGCCCGCCAACTGGAATTCGTATTCGAAGTCGGACGCCGCCCGCAGCCCCCGCAGCACGGCGATCGCGCCCTGTTCGGCGACGAAATCGATCAGCAGGCCGGAAAAGCCTTCGACGCGAACATGGGGCACGTCGGCCAGCACCTCGCGCGTCATCGCCACGCGCTCCTCCATGCTGAAGTAGGGCCGCTTGTTGCGCGCTTCGGCCACTGCGACGACGACATGATCGAACAGGCGCACCGCGCGGCGCACCAAGTCCTCGTGGCCGCGCGTGATGGGGTCGAAGGTACCGGGATAGACGGCAGTCAGCATCGAGTTTTCCTATTCTTTTGTCAGCAGGGCGAAATGCGAGCGCCCCGCGCGCCCGCTGCGATGCATGATAAACCCCGGCGGCGCGATGACCGGCGCAGCCTGTTCGACATAGGCCTGGCCACCGACTTTCAGATGGCGCGCCAGGTCGGCCAGCACCGTTGCGGCCAGATTGCTGTCGAATGGCGGATCGACGAAAACCAGGTCGAAGGTCTCGCGGCTGTTTGCCAGCCAGCCCAGCGCGTCGGCACGCAGGATATCGACCTGCTTGGCCCCCAGCACCGTCCGGTTCTTTTCCAGCGCATCGATGGCGGCACGCTCACGTTCGATCATGATGACCCGCCCCGCCCCGCGCGAAGCGGCCTCGAAGCCAAGCGCGCCGCTGCCGGCAAACAGGTCGAGGCAGGACCAGCCCGGCAGGTCCTGCCCCAGCCAGTTGAACAGCGTCTCGCGCACGCGGTCGGGCGTGGGGCGCAGACCGGCGCTGCCGGGAAAGTCCAGCAGCCGGCGGCGATACTGCCCGCCGATGATGCGCACCCGGTTGGGCGCGCCGTGCGCCCGCTGCGGCGCCGCGCGCTTAGCGAGCACCACCCACCACCACGGTCACCAGTTGGTCGGGGTCGATGCGCCGGGCGAACGCCTGCTTCACCGTTGCGACGTCGACCGCGTTGACCCGGTCGACCCAGGTATCCAGGTAATCCAGCGGCAGCTTGTAGAAACCGATCACCGCCAGGTAGTCGAGGATCTTGCTGTTGCTGTCGATACGCAGCGGAAAGCCGCCGGTCAGGTTGGACTTGGCCTGGACGAGTTCGGCTTCCGAAGGGCCGTCGGCGATGAACTGCCGCAACGTCGCCTGCGCCACCTTCAGCGCGTCGTCGGTCTGCTCCAGCTTGGTCTGCAGGCCCAACTGGAAAGGTCCGGCTTCCCCCATTGGCAGGAAATAGCTGTAGGCGCTGTAGGCGTAGCCGCGCTTGTCGCGCACCTCGCGCATCAACTGCGAATCGAAGCCGCCGCCTCCCAGCACGTAGTTGCCGACGAACAGCGGAAAGAAATCGGGATCGTTGCGCGCCATCCCCACCGCCCCCATCAGCACATGACTTTGTGTCGAGGGGTGGGCGATGCGCGTGTCGGACGCTGCGGCCGGCACCGTCTTCGGCAAGGCCGGCACCGGCGCCGTGCGCGACAAGCCGGCTGCCAGTCGCTCGGCGATGGCCTCGGCCTCGGCGCGCGTGATGTCGCCCATCAGCGAAATCACCGCGTTGGGCGCGCTGTAGTGCGTACGATAAAACGCCTGCAGGTCGCCCCGCGTCAGCTTCGCAACGGCTGCAGCATCGCCGGATTCATCGCTCGAATAGGGATGTGCGCCATAAAGCGCGCGATAAAACGCCTTGCTGGCGACATTGCCCGGATCGGCCTCGGCCTCGCGGATCGATGCGATCAGGCGCTGCTTTTCACGCTTGACCACCGCCTGCGGAAAGTCCGGCTTCTGCAGAACGCGCGCGAACAGATCGAGCGCCTTGCCCTTTTCGGCCGCAGACGACAGGGTGCGCAGCATCACACCCGCGCGGTCGCGGTCCAGACGTCCCGACAGGACGGCGCCCACGTCGGCCAGGCGATGCGCGATGTCGGTATCGGACAGTCCCCCCGCGCCCTGGTCGAGCAGGCCGTGAGTCAGGCTGGCGAGCCCCGACTTGCCGGCCGGATCACGGGCGCTGCCGGCAGGGAAATCCACCGCAATATCGAGCATCGGCAGCTCATGGCTTTCGACGAAGTACACCCGGGCACCCTGCGGCGTCTGCCAGTGCTGGATCGCAAGCGCGGCCTGCGCCGACAGCGGCAAGGCCAGCAGCAGGGCCACAAGGAAGGCCTTGATCGACAGGGTGTTGTTCATGGTCACGGAATTAATTGGCATGACGCGCTCCCGGCACGGCCGCAGCGCGCGGCTTCGCCTGCAACGGCTGCGGGTCGAGTTCGGCCACGCTAAGGCGGTCCTTCTGCAGCCATTGCTGCGCGGCGGATCTCACCTCGGCGGCGGTCACCGCCCGCAGCTTGTCGACCCGGCGCGCCAGCGCCTCCGGCGGCAGACCTGCAATCGCGTAGTCGCCCAGCTGCATGGCCTGATAGAACAGCGAATCGCGCTGGTACACGTCGGCCGCGATGACCTGCGCCTTGACCCGCGCGAGCTCCGCCTCGCTGATGCCTTCGCGCTGAATGCGCGCGATTTCTGCGCGGATCGCCTTTTCCAGTTCGGCCACCGACGTGCCTTGCGCCGGGGTCGCATCGATCATGAACATGCCCGGCCCCCGCGTGACGCCGTCGTAGCCCGCACTGGCGTTCACCGCGACCTGCTGCGTTTTCACGAGTGATTTTGGCAGGCGCGCCGAGTCGTTGCCGGACAGCACGCCGGCCAGAATCTGCAGGGCGTAGGGCGAGCTGTCCT
The DNA here is from genome assembly GCA_011391285.1 of Thiobacillus sp. Next base: position 9,622 of record JAABQU010000165.1, on the reverse strand, counting down.
TCTCCCAGTCCCTGAGCGCCGGCGCATGCCAGGCCATCAACAGATAGGGCAGTTGCGCCGGTGCTTTCACCACAATGCGCTTTTCGCCCACCTGCGCGGGTTCCATCTGAGGCTTGCGCTCAGGCAGGTCGCGCGCGGGCAACGGACCGAAATGCTGCTTCGCCAGTGCGATCACCTCGTCGGACTTCACATCGCCCGCCACCACCAGGGTGGCGTTGTTGGGCACATACCAGCGCGCGTACCAGTCGCGCGCGTCCTGCGAGGTCATGTTCTGCAGGTCGTCCATCCAGCCGATGATGGGGCGGCGATAGGGATGCGTCTGGTAGGCGGTCGCCATCAGGCGTTCGTACACCACCGATTGCGCCTGATCGTCGGTGCGCAGCCGGCGTTCCTCCATCACCACCTGGACCTCCTTGGCGAACAGCTCGTCGCTGATGACGAGATTGGCCATGCGGTCGGCCTCCAACTGCATCGACAGGGCCAGCCGATCCTTCTGCATCTGCTGGAAATACGCGGTGTAGTCGCGGCTGGTGAAGGCGTTTTCACGCCCGCCTGCGGCTGCGATGCGCTTGGAGAACTCGCCCGGCGGCACGTCCTGCGTGCCCTTGAACATCATGTGCTCGAGCACGTGCGCGACCCCGGTGGTGCCGTTGTATTCATCCATCGAACCCGCGCGGTACCACACCTGCGACACCATCACCGGTGCACGACGGTCCTCCTTCACGATCACCCGCATGCCGTTGTCCAGCGTGACATCCGTCAACATTGCCTGTGCACTGCCTGCCAGCAGCGCCAAACCGATTGCCCATAGGCTGCGCATGTTTTCACCTCTGATTGAATGAGCCTGAATGATAAGCCGCATCTGAATGATAAGATTGTGCGTCCGTCAAACTGCTGTCCTGACTGCCTCTATCCGTGTTTAGTTTCCTCAAGCCCAAACCTCCAGCAACCGAAACAGCGGCGCCCGACGCACAAGCCGGGGCCGTCGCGCCGCAGCCTGCCGAGCCGCGCGCGGGCTGGGCGCAGCGACTGAAGCAAGGACTCGCCAAGACCCGCGACCGCCTCGGCGGTCAGCTGTCCGGCCTGTTCGGGGTCGGACGCAAGATCGACGCCGAACTGTTCGAGGAACTCGAAACCATCCTCATCACCGCCGACATCGGCGTGGACGCCACTCAGGCGCTGCTCGACGCACTTCAGAAAAAGGTTCGGCGGGAAAACCTGACCGAGGCGTCCGACCTGCAGGCCGCCCTGAAGGAAGCGCTGGTCGACCTGCTGACGCCGCTGCAGGCACCGCTCGACGTTACCCCGCACAAGCCCTTCATCCTGATGCTGGCCGGCGTCAACGGCGCCGGCAAGACCACCACCATCGGCAAGCTCGCCAAGCTTTACCAGGCGCAAGGGCTGTCAGTGCTGCTGGCGGCGGGCGACACCTTCCGCGCGGCCGCACGCGAGCAACTCCAGGTCTGGGGCGAGCGCAACAATGTCACCGTCATCAGCCAGGAAAAGGGCGACTCCGCCGCAGTGATCTTCGACGCCATCCAGGCCGCCCAGGCGCGCGGTATCGACGTGGTGCTGGCCGACACCGCCGGCCGCCTGCCGACCCAGCTGCATTTGATGGAAGAGATCAAGAAGGTCAAACGGGTAATCGAAAAGGCCGCCCCCGGCGCGCCGCACGAAGTGCTCTTGGTGCTCGATTCCAACACCGGCCAGAACGCCGTCACCCAGGTCAAGGCTTTCGACGATGCGCTCGGCGTGACCGGCCTAGTGCTCACCAAGCTCGACGGCACCGCCAAGGGCGGCGCCATCGCAGCCATCGCCCAGGCTCGGTCAAGCCCGGCGCGGCCGATCCCGGTGCGCTACATCGGCGTGGGTGAAACCGTCGACGACCTGCGGCCGTTCGATGCGCGCGAGTTCGTCGAGGCCATATTCCCTGTTTAAGACAGCTACTGCATGATCAGCTTCAGCCAGGTCACCAAACGTTATCCCGGCGGGCATGAAGCCCTGTCCAGCGTCAACTTTTCCGTTGAGCAGGGCGAACTGGTTTTCCTGACCGGCCATTCCGGCGCCGGCAAAAGCACCCTGCTGAAGCTCATCGCGGCCATCGAGCGGCCCACCAGCGGGGTGGTGTCGGTCAACGGCCAGAACGTCGGCCGCCTGTCGCGCGGGGCCGTGCCGTATCTGCGGCGCAACATCGGCCTGGTGTTCCAGGACCACAAGCTGCTGTTCGACCGCAGCGTGATCGACAACGTGATGCTGCCGCTCGACATCGCCGGCTTCGACCGCCGCGAATCGATCAAGCGCGCCCGCGCGGTGATCGACAAGGTCGGCCTGCTCTCTCGCGAAAAAGCCAATCCGGTCAGCCTCTCGGGCGGCGAGCAGCAGCGCCTGTGCATCGCCCGCGCGCTGGTCAGCCGCCCGGCCCTCTTGCTGGCCGACGAACCCACCGGCAACCTCGACGCCGGCTATGCCGCCGACATCATGGCGATGTTCCGCGACTTCCATCAGGTCGGCACCACCCTGCTGATCGCCACCCACGACGAGCGCGCAATTGCTGCGATAGGCGGCCGCACGCTGCACCTGGATCACGGCAGGATCGGGGAGGCATCGGCATGATGGGCTGGCTGCGGCATCAGAAGCATGCGCTCACTGCCGCAATAAGCCGCTTGCGCGCGCAACCCCTCGGCACCCTGCTCACGGCGCTGGCGATGGGGGTGGCGATCAGCCTGCCCGGCGTGTTGTACCTCGGCCTCAACACCGTCAGCCGGGTGGCGGGCGACCTGCCCGCCCAACCGGAAATCAGCCTTTTTCTCGACGACGGGATGTCCGACACGCACAAGCAGGCCATTGCCGCGCGCCTCAAGCAGCCCGACATCGCAGCAGCCCGCTTCGTGCCACGGGACGAGGCGCTGGCGGCGCTCAGCGCATCGCAGGGCCTGGCCGACATCAGCGCCGGCCTGCCGGAGAATCCGCTGCCGGACGCCTGGGTGGTGCGCCCCGACGACACCTCGCGCGAGGCACTGGCCCGGGTGGCTGACGAACTGGGCAAGCTGCCCGGCGTGGCCGAAACCCATCTCGACAGCCTGTGGGCCGACCGCCTGCAGGCGGCGCTAGCCCTCGGGCGCGCCGGCATCTGGCTGCTGGCCAGCCTGTTCGCCATCGCGCTCGTCGCCATTTCGGGCAACGCCATCCGCGCCCAGGTGCTGGCCCGTCGTGACGAAATCCTCGTCAGCAGGCTGATCGGCGCCACCGACCGCCACATCCGCCGCCCCTTCCTCTATCTGGGCGCACTGCAGGGCCTGCTCGGCGGGCTGGCGGCAATCGGGGTGCTGGCCATTGCGGGCGGGATTTTGCGCGCGCCGGTCGAGCGACTGGCCGCCTTGTACGGTTCGACGTTCCACCTGCTTCCGCCGACCGCCATCGAGATCGCTGCCGTGCTCGCCTTCACCGCCGCATTTGGCTGGCTCGGCGCCTGGCTTGCAGTGACCCGGGCGTTGCAGCAGGTCGAGGCGACGCGCTGACCTTCAATTTTGGGGAACCCCTCATGGCTTTGGCACTCTTATACGGCGAGTGCTAAACTAGATCTGTTAAGGGGGTATTTGTAGACATGAATCAACCGTTATCTTTACCCATTCCCGCGGCTTACAGTCTGGAGAGCTACATTCAGACCGTGAACCGCTATCCGATGCTCAGCTTGGAAGACGAGCAGCGGCTGGCGCGCGAGTGGCATGAAAAGCAGGACGTCGAAGCCGCCCGCCAGTTGGTGGTTTCCCATCTACGGGTGGTCGTCAGTGTGGCGCGTCATTACGTGGGGTATGGCCTGCCCCAGGCCGACCTCATCCAGGAAGGCAATGTCGGCCTGATGAAGGCGGTCAAGCGCTTCGACCCGGATCGCGGCGTTCGCCTGGTGTCCTTTGCGCTGCACTGGATCCGCGCCGAAATCCATGAGTACGTGCTGAAGAACTGGCGCCTGGTCAAGGTTGCCACCACCAAGGCGCAGCGCAAGCTTTTCTTCAACCTGCGCAGCTTGAAGCAGTCGCTGAACACCATGTCGATCTCGGAAGCCGACGCCATGGCGCGCGAACTCAACGTCAGCCGCAAGGACGTTCTGGAAATGGAAACCCGGATGTCGGGCCATGACGTTTCCATCGACCCGACGGTGGATGACGGCGAGGAAAGCTTCAGTCCGCTGGCCTATCTGGCGAGCCCGGACGAGAACCCCGCCCAGTTGCTGGAACGCGAGCAGACCGAGCAGCTGCGTCATACCGGCCTCGTCGCCGCCCTGGAAAACCTGGACGAGCGCAGCCGCCACATCATCAAGGCGCGCTGGCTGACCGAGGGTGAAGCCGCAACGCTGCACGAACTGGCTGCAGAATACGGCGTGTCGGCCGAGCGCATCCGGCAGATCGAGGCACGCGCCCTGCAAAAAATGCGTGCGGTCATTCCGGCCTGACTTCGGCTTGCACCCAAAGAAAAAGCCCCGCAATGCGGGGCTTTTTCTTTGGGTAACCGGACAATCAGAAGAATGAAGCGATCAGGACCGAAATAATGCTGATCCATGACCAGACGATCAATGCGACCACCACCACCATGGGCAAACCCTGAAAAGTCAGAAGCTGTTTCATTGCGTGAACTCCATTAAAGTTGATCAATTTTAGATGATTCGTCCTTGCCGCTCAAGCGATGGGTTGGCAACAAGGGATCGTCGTCGTCCATCAGGATGCGTTCAGCCGGGCCTTCCAGGTCGTCGAACTGGCCGCTTTTGATCGACCAGAACACGCCCACGATGATCAGCAGCACAAAGATGCCGGACAGCAGGAACAGGAAGCCCATGATGCCGCTCATGGCGCGACCGTCTCCTGCGTCATGGAATAGTGCAGTTTGCCATCCTGCAGCAGGCGCACTTCGATCAGCCAGCGGCCGCTGGCGGGCAAGCCGAGCACACCACCGTAGACACCCGCATCCAGCGCGTTCAGGGACCGCGTCAGCGTGGGCTGCGCCGCCCCCGGACGCAGCAGACGCAACTCGGCTTCGATGCGGTCGACGGGCAGGCCGGTGCGATCCCTGACACGGACCTCGACCACCCGCTCGCTCGAGTCGCCGTCGATGCCGACGACTTCGACCTGCCAGCCCAGTTCCGACTCGCGATGCGCCTGCGACAGTTCGGACGAGACCGCCTTGGCCGCGCTTTGACCATGCTCGACCACCCCGGAAAATCCGCTGTAGACCGCGCCGCCGTCGCTGCCCAGCCACCAGCGGCCCAGCGGCTCGGGCAGGCCCTTGGTGGCGATATACAGCAGGCTGCCGTTGACCACGACCAGACCTAGAAAAAATGCGATCAGAAGCTTGGGAACCCAGTGCATGCCTCCGCTGCGCCGGCGAAACTGGGTCACCGCATGCAGCACGAGTCCGGCCGCGAGAAACACCGAAATGTGCATCGCGACCACGTCCAGTCCCGGCCAGCGCCCGACGATGAGCAGGAAATAGCCGAGCAGCGGAATCAAGCCCGCCAGCACCGCGCGCAGGATCGGCGGCAGGTTGCGGATGCGGCCGCCGATTGCGTACAGGACCAGGACGGCCAACAGCCCGCCAAACAGTGTGGTCATGGTGTTCATGGGCGCTTTCCAGGGTGGTCGAAGCGGACCGTTTCGGTGCGCGCTTCCGCAGGCTTGCCGGCAGGCGTGATGACCAGTTCGAAGCCCGGCGTCTTCGCTGCCACCTCGGGCGCCAACCTGACACTCGCCTGGACCAGTCCGCTGTGGCCCGGCTTGATGGTGATTTCGCGGAAATTGCCAAGGTCGAGGGCGTCCGCCGGGATGCCGCGTGCGCTAAAGACGTAGGTCTGGTCCTCTGCAGCCTTGTTGGTGATGCGGATCTGGTAGCGGTTGCGGATGTCGCCGTTAGACAGCACCACGTACAGGGGCTGCCGGATCTGGGTGACAGCACGATCGAAGCTGCCGCGAGTGGCCACGCTGTAGCCAAGGTAAGCGATCATCAGCACCAGGGCTACTCCGTAGCCGACGGTCTTGAGCCGCTTCCATTGGACTTTGGGGGCGGCAGGCGTCGGCGAGGCCAGGTTCTTCTCGGAATCGTAGCGGATGAGGCCACGAGGAAACTCGAAGGAATCCATGATGGTGTTGCAGGCATCGATGCACAGTCCACACGAGATGCATTTGTATTGCAGGCCGTCACGGATATCGATGCCGACCGGACAGACCTGCACGCACAGTCCGCAATCGACGCAGTCGCCCAGCCCCTTTTCCTGGCGTTCGGCCAGGGTGCGCTGGCCGGCGCGCGCGGTGGCCCGACCGCGCGTCGCTTCGCCACGTCGCGCATCGTAGTGAACGGCCAGCGTTTCGGGTTCATACATCACGCTCTGGAAGCGGCCGTACGGGCAAATGTAGGTGCAGATCTGCTCGCGCATCAGGCCAGCCGCGGCATAGGTCGACAAGGCCAGGATGCCTGTTGTGATGTAGGCGGCCGCAGCGGCCTGGCCTGTGAAGAAATCCACCACCAGTTGCGGCGCGTAGGCGAAATAGGCGACAAAGGTCAGGCCGGTCCAGAACGAGGCCAGCAGCCACAGGGCATGCGTGCCGCCGACCTTGAGAACTTTTTCACGATCCCATGGCTGGCGGTAGAGACGGATTCGGGCTGGACGCTCGCCCTGGATCTTGTGTTCGATCCAGATGAAGAAATCGGTCCACAGCGTCTGGAAGCAGAAGTAGCCGCAGAACGCACGTCCGACTAGGCCGGTCACGAAAAACAGCAGGATGGCGGCAATGAACAGCAGGAGCGCCAGCCAGATGACGTCCTGCGGATAGACCGTCAGGCCGAAAATGAGGAAACGGCGGCCCGGCAGATCAAACAGGACGGCCTGCGCCGGCGCATCCAGTCGCGACCAGGGCAGCCACGGCAGCAGGAAATAAATCGCATAGGCCAGCACCAGCACCGAGGTCTTGAAACGACGGAAGCGTCCCTTCACTGAGCGGGTGAAGATGGGAATGCGCTTCTGATACAAGCCAAGCTGATCTTCTAATCCTGTTTGCATGGTGCCCTAAAGTGGATATGCGGGAAGCAAAAGCCCCCGTGAACGGGGGCTTTGCTTGCTCTTCAGCCTGCGGCGTTACTGGCCGCCGCCGAGTTCATGAACGTAGACCGTCAAAACCTTGATTTGTTCAGGCGACAGGCGCCCGGCCCACGCCGGCATCACGCCTCTGTTGAGACCGTTTGCGATCACGGTGCGAATCGCCGCGACCTTGCCCTCGCCGGCACTGGCGGCCGGCACATCGGCCCACAGCCAGATGTTGTCGGTGAGGTTGGGCGCGCCCATATCCTTGCGCCCCTTGGCATCGCTGCCGTGGCAGTAGAAGCAGGCTGCGGTTTCGCTGTGGAACAGCGCGTCGCCGGCGGTCGCCTTGCCTGCGTCGTGTTCATTGCCGGACAGGCTGGCGACATAGTTTGCCAACTGGTCAACCTGCTCGCCGTCGAGCACTTCGCCGAAGGCCGGCATGTAGCCACGCCGACCGTCCATCAGGGTTTCGTGAATCTTGTCGAACGAACCACCGTACAGCCAGTCATCGTCAGTCAGGTTGGGGAAGAAGCCGACCTTGCCCTGCCCGCCTGCCTGGTGACAAGGCGCGCAGTTGTCGGAGAACAAGGCTTTGCCGGCGGAAAGGATGAAGCCGTTCATCTCCGGATCCTGGGCGATCTGCTCGTAGGACATGGTCTGGATCTTGTCGAAGTAGGGCTTCTGCGCGGTCGCGGCCTCGTTCATGTCGGCCATCAGCAGCGCGCGGGTGTTCCAGCTGTGCGTCTTGGTTTCACCTTCGCTGTTGACGTAGGTGATTTGCGAAACGCCGCCGATCCATCCCTTGCCGAACGGCCACGAGGGATAGATCGTCCAGTACACCAAGGCAAAGACCACCGTGGCGTAGAACGTGTAGACCCACCACACCGGCAGCGGATTGTTGTATTCCTGCAGGTCGCCGTCCCAGGCATGGCCCGTGGTTTGAACCGTTTGAGATTGTAGTTTTTGCTCGCTCATTGCTTGTCCTTCGTGTCGTCTTGATCGCCTGGCTGGTCATCCAGAAACGGAATGTCGCGGTATGACTCGAGTTGCTTGCTCCGCTTTTTGCTGCCGTAGACGTAGATCACGATGCCGATAAAGGTAACGAAAAAAATGATCAGGGCCAGCGGCTTGGTGTTTTCGGGCTTCGAGAACCACATCAGCCATTCCATGTTCCAGCCTCCAGCCCGACCCGATTAGCGGTCGCCGACAAATGCGTCGTCGGTGTACTTGCTGAAATCGACCATGGTGCCCAGCACTTGCAGATAGGCCACCAGCGCATCCATTTCGGAAATGCCGGAACGGTCACCATCGTAGTTGCCGAAGTTGGCCTGTTCGATCAGGTTCTTCTGCGCATCGGGAATATGCAGCTGCTTGGCCACGGTCTCGCCGAACTTGGTCACGTTGGCGTCGTATTCAGCCTGCGTCAGCGAATACGGCACACCGACCTTGCGCAACGCCTTCATGCGGCCCGACAGGTCGGAAATATCGAGCGGAGTCGACAGCAGCCACGGATAGTTCGGCATTACCGACTCGGGCACCATCGAACGCGGTGCCACCAGGTGCTGCACCTGCCATTCGTTGGAATACTTGCCGCCCACGCGCGCGAGATCCGGGCCGGTGCGCTTGGAGCCCCACTGGAAGGGATGGTCGTACTGCGACTCCGCCGCCAGCGAGTAGTGGCCGTAACGCAGCTTCTCGTCGCGGAACGGGCGGATCATCTGCGAATGGCAGGTGTAGCAGCCTTCGCGCTGATAGATGTCGCGGCCGCGCTGTTCCAGCGGGGTGTAGGGACGCACGCCCTCAACCTTTTCAATCGTCTTGTCGATGAAGAACAGCGGTGCAATTTCCACCAGGCCGCCGACGCTGATCGCCAGCATGGTCAACACGGCCATCAGGCCGATGTTGGTTTCAATCCATTCGTGTTTGAAGTTGATGTTCATGTCGTATCGTCTCTGAATCAGGCATGGGCCATCTTGGCGGCCAGTTTGGCTTCCAGCGCGGCGCTTTCACGCTTGCCCTGGCGGATGGTCATGAACATGTTGATCGCCATCAGCGAAGCGCCGGTGAGGAAGAACATGCCGCCGATGGCGCGCATCGCATAGAAGGGCATCATGGCCGCAACGGATTCGACGAACGAGTACTGCAGGTTGCCGAACTCGTCGAACGCACGCCACATCAGCCCCTGGGTGATGCCGGAAATCCACATCGCGACGATGTACAGCACGATGCCGATGGTAGCCAGCCAGAAGTGCCATTCAACCAGCTGCCGGCTGTAGATCTTGGTGTTCCACAGCTTGGGCATCATGTGGTACAGCGAGCCGAAGGAGATCATCGCCACCCAGCCCAGCGCGCCCGAGTGCACGTGGCCCACGGTCCAGTCGGTGTAGTGCGACAGGGCGTTGACTTCCTTCAGCGACATCATCGGGCCTTCGAAGGTCGACATGCCGTAGAACGACAGCGCGACGATCATGAAGCGCATCACCGGGTCGGTACGCAGTTTGTCCCAGGCACCCGACAGGGTCATGATGCCGTTGATCATGCCGCCCCAGGAGGGCA
>JAABQU010000164.1 GCA_011391285.1 Thiobacillus sp. | reverse complement strand
GATGTTGGCCTCTTCATCGAAGCGCGCCATCAATTCGACCACCACGGTGACCTCCTTGCCCGACTGCGCGGCACGGATCAACGCCTGCATCAGCTTGGAATCGGTTCCGGTGCGGTAGACCGTCTGCCGCATGGCGACGACGTTGGGGTCGGCGGCGGCCTGTTCGATGAAATCGATCACCGGCTGGAAGGATTCGAAGGGGTGGTGCAGCAGGATGTCGCCCTTGCGGATCTGCGCGAAGATGTCTTCGTCCTTGGCAAGCCGCGCGGGCAGGGCAGGGATGAAGGGCGGAAACTTGAGGTCCGGCCGGTCAACCCAGTCGGGCACCTGCATCAGTCGCACCAGGTTCACCGGGCCGTGTTCCTGGTAGAGATCGTCCGGTCCGAGTTCGAACTGTTCCAGCAGGAAGGCGGCCATCGTGTCCGAGCAGTTGTCGGCCACCTCCAGCCGCACCGCCGCACCGTAATGGCGCTGCGGCAGTTCACCCTGCAGCGCCTGGCGCAGGTTCTTGGTTTCCTCGTCGTCGACGAACAAATCGGAATTGCGGGTGACACGAAACTGGTAGCAGCCTGCCACCGTCATCCCGGCGAACAACTCGCCGACGTGTGCGTGCAGGATCGACGACAGGAAGACGAAGCCATACTCGCAGCCGGCGACCTCCTCGGGCATGCGGATCACCCGTGGCAGGGAACGCGGCGCCTGCACCACGGCGGCGCCGGAATTGCGGCCGAAAGCGTCGCGGCCGGACAGCTCAACCGCAAAATTGAGACTCTTGTTGAGCACGCGCGGGAACGGGTGCGATGGATCGAGCCCGACCGGGGTCAGCACCGGCATCAGTTCGCGAAAGAAGTAGTCGCGTATCCACGCCGCCTGCGTTTCGTTCCATTGCGTGCGGCGGAAGAAGTGGATGCCCTGTTCGGCCAGTTCGGGAATGATCTCCTTGTTGAATAGTTCGTACTGCCTCGTCACCAGTGTGTGTGCCGTCTCGGAGACCGCCCGGAATTGCTGGCGCGGCGTCATGCCGTCAGGCGAGCGCTGATTGGAATTGGCGCGAATCTGTTCCTTGAGGCCAGCCACCCGCACCTCGAAAAATTCATCCATGTTGCTGGAGAAGATGCAGAGGAACTTGAGTCGTTCCAGCAAGGGCACGGAAGGGTCGTTGGATTGTGCCAGCACGCGGCGCTGGAATTCGAGGATGCCGAGTTCGCGGTTGATCAGGGTGTCGGGGCTGGGAAGAATCATGATTTGATATCGATTTGGTGCTTCAATGATAAGCGGCAGCCTCCATCCTGACATGACATTTATATGACAGTCACTCCTCCGGTTGAAATCGAACTCAAGCTGGCGTTGCCGCCGCAGCAGGCTGCGGCCTTCCTCAAACGGATGGCGCGGCGGCGCAGCGAGCCGGTGCGACAGAACCTGGTCACCCGTTATTTCGATACCCCGGATTTCGCGCTGAGCGCGCAAGGCGTCGCCCTGCGGGTGCGGCGGGTCGGCCGGCGCTGGCTGCAGACGCTTAAAACCGAGGGCGAGCGGCAGGGCGGGTTGTCGCGGCGCGCCGAATATGAAATGCCGGTCAGCCGGAGTGCTCCGGACTGGAGCCGGTTTCCGGTCGAGGCACTGGCACTGGTGCCGGAAAGCTTGCGCGCGCAACTTGTGCCGGTATTCGAGACACGCTTTCACCGCACCACCTGGCTCATCAGGGGCACGGCGGGTGCCCGAATCGAGGTGTCGCTGGACGTGGGCGAGGTGCGTGCCGGCGAACGCACCCAGCCCATCCACGAAATCGAGCTCGAACTGAAGGCAGGCCAGCCGGATGCGCTGTACGCACTGGCGCTGGAGTGGGCCGGACAGTTCGATTTTTTGCCTTTCGATGTCAGCAAGGCCGAGCGGGGCGTCCGTCTGGCGCATGGCGAGGACCCGGCGCCGGTGAAATCCGTGTCGCTGGTACTGGACCGCTTCATGAGCGTGGAAGAGGGGTTTGCCACGATATGCCAGGCCTGCCTCGCGCAGTTCCAGGCCAATCTGCCCGGCGTGCTGGCATCCGATGACATCGAATACGTGCATCAGGCGCGGGTGGCGCTGCGGCGCCTGCGGGCAGCGCTGCGGCTGTACCGCAAGGCCTGCGCGCTGCCGGACGAATTGATGGGCGGCCTGCGCGCGCTGGCAGCCACGCTCGGCCCGGCACGCGACTGGGATGTGCTGTGCGTGGAGACATTGCCTGCGATTGCCCCGCATCATCCGGACAGCGACGCCTGGCAGCGTGGCCTGGTCGCGCTGGAGTCGCATCGTGCCGAGGTGCGCGCGGCCATGCAGGCGGCGCTGATCCAGGCGCGCCCGGGTGCCTGGCTGCTGGCGCTGCAGCGCTGGCTGCAGCAGCACGGCTGGCGTGCCGTGCCGGAGGCTCAGCGCTTCGTCCAGCTGTCGCCGCTGGACAAATGGGCGCGCCGCGCGCTGCAGAAGGGCCATCGCCCCATTGTTCGCGGGGCGCGCGATTTTGCGCAGCTGCAGCCCTTGCAGCGCCATGCCCTGCGCATCGCCATCAAGCGTCAGCGTTATGCGGCCGAATTTTTCCAGACCCTGTTCTCCGGGCCGCGGCAGCTGCGCTATCTGACTGTCCTGCGCGACGCCCAGGACAGTCTGGGGCGTGCCAACGACGCCCATGTGGCGTGGGGCCTGCTGACGGCAGAGCGGGTCGACGCGGGGCCGATCGGGCAGTTCGTGCTCGGCTGGCTGGCGGCGAAACTGGCGGCGGCAGCGAACGGCGAAAGTGCGGCGATCGTGAAGGCATTTTTGAAATTGAAGCCCTACTGGTAGGGTCGAGTCGATGGGCTGCTGCTGCGGTGGTGCTGTCGCATGTCTGTCATATCTCGGTCTTCCGCATGGCGCACAATCGCTGTCTGCACCCATCCAGATCAATCATTTTTCGAGGAAAGTCGCATGGATCTCATTTTGTGGCGACACGCCGAGGCGGAGGACGGACTCCCCGACATCAACCGTGAA
>JAABQU010000163.1 GCA_011391285.1 Thiobacillus sp. | reverse complement strand
TGGACTGCGCAACAGGGAACGCCTCCACCACCGAAGTGCGCATGTCGCCCGCACGGGTCAGGCGCTCATCCAGCGGAATGTAACCCAGATAATCGACCGACACACCCAGATAACGCTCGGCCGTATAGGCAAAATTGTGTGCCACGGCCTGCGCCTCTTCCGGCGAAGTCATGCGGTTGAGCAGCAGGCGAAAACGGCGTTTGCCGAAATTTTGAACCAGCCGCTTCACCAGGGTGTAGCCCTGGGTGATCGCCGCGTTGCCGGGCGGCAGCACCACCATGATTTCGGAGGCGGCAAGGCCCAGCGGCAGGGCATCGGGATCGGTGGCCTCTTCCATGTCCACCAGCACTACATCGACACCGCATTGCAGACGGTTGAAGCTCTGCGCCAGCCATTCCTGATCGCGCTCGGACAAACGCCCCAGACGATTGAAGCCGCCGCCGAGCGGCAGCACCTGCACGTTGTCGGGCCCGTTGAGAATCAGCGCCTCCAGCGCGCAGCGGCCTTCGAGTACATCCGACACGTCGAAGCGCGGCGTCAGCCCCAGCGTTGCGCAGGCGCCGCGGCCGTGCCGGTCCTGGTCGATGATGAGCACGTCGCGTCCGGAGCGCGCCAGGGCGACGGCCAGGTTGGCGGTTGCCGCGGTCTTGCCTGCCCCCTGCTGTCCCGACATCACGGTAATGACCTGAAATCCGGTCTGCCCCAGCAAACGGCGCAGCCCGGCAGCCTGATCGCCGACGAATTTATCCATGGGTCACCGCGCTTTCACGCTGCAGGGTTTGAATGCCGGACAGCGCAAAGGCCAACTCGCTGTCGTCGAGTTGCCAGGGCGAGGCCTGCATGCGGGTCTTGAAGGCGCGATGAATCAGATACTGGCGGTTGGCCAGGTGCAGGTCCTCGGGTACACGCTGGCCGGTGGCCAGGTAGTGCACGTTCAGCTCATGGCGGATCGCGCAATCGAGCGCAGGCCCCAGGCTGGCCGCCTCGTCGATTTTCGTCAGGATGCAGCCATCGAGCCCGCGCGTGCGGTACGCCTGCACCACTTCGTCCAGGGTGTCGCCATGGCTGGTGGCGTTCAGCAGCAATAAGCGTTTGATCGACTTGCCCGCCTGGCACAGCATTTCGACCTGCTCGGCAACAGCCTGGTCGCGCTGGCTCATGCCCACGGTGTCGATCAGCACGGTGTGCTTGTTGCGCAGTTCGGACAGCGCCAGCCGCAGGTCGGCGGCATCGCGCACGGCATGCACCGTCACGCCCAGGATCTTGCCGTAGATGCGCAGCTGCTCGTGGCCCCCGATGCGGTAGCTGTCGGTGGTCAGCAGCGCCAGCTTGTCGGCACCGTGGCGCACCACGAAGCGCGCCGCCAGCTTGGCGGTGGTGGTGGTTTTGCCGGCCCCGGTCGGCCCCATCAGGGCGAACACGCCGCCGGATTCGAGCAACTCGTTTTCACTCTGGATCACCTGCAGCCGCTTCATCAGCGTGTTGCGCATCCAGGCCCGTGTCTGTTCCTCGTCGCCCTTGGGCAGGGTGTCCAGCAACTCGCGCGCCAGCGTGGCGGAAAAACCCGCTGCCAGCATGTCGCGCATCACGGTGGCGCCGGCCGGGTCGCGTCCCGGCAGATCGCGCCAGGCCAGATCGGCAAGCTGGCTTTCGAGGCGCATGTGCATCGTCTTGATTTCGCTGATGACGCTCTGTGCCAGCTGGGTGCCTTCCTGGCTGGGCACGGCGACGCGCTCGATCAGGCGGCGTTTGAAGGTGACCGCAGGCTCGGGCTCGGGCCGGACCTGGGCGCTCGGCTCAGGTGCCATGGCCGGGGCTGCAGCCGCAGGTGCGGGCGCCTCCACCACCGGCGGCGCCATCGCGGCAATGTCTTCTGCCGGCAGCGCCAGCACCTCGACACCGCCGTCCACGGCGCGGTTGGAGAGGATGACCGCATCGGGCCCGAGCAATTCGCGCAACTGGCGCATGGCGTCCCGGGATGTTTTGGCGACGATTCGTTTCACGTTCATGCTGCTCCTCCTACCAGGGAAGTCACTTTGATCTGTTTGCCTTCGGGCACTTCAGCGTGCGAAAGCACCTTGAGTTGCGGCACCGTGCGCCGCAGGAAACGTGCAAGTAGCGGACGCAGCACGGCCGGCGTCAGCAATACGGGGGGGTGGCCCAGCGCCTCCTGGCGCTGCGTCGAGTTCTGAGCCCGTTCCAGCAGGGCATCGGCCAGTCCCGGCTCCATGCCGACGGCGTCATGGCCTGCCTGCAGGGTCTGCAGCAGCAGCCGCTCCAGTCCCTGATCCAGCGCAATCACCGGCAGTTCGCTGGTTGATCCGTAAATCTGCTGCACGATCGAGCGGCCCAGCGCAACCCGCACCAGGGCGGTGAGCTCTTGCGGATCCTGCACCCGCGCCGCATTTTCCAGCAGGGTGTCGATGATGCTCCGCATGTCGCGGATGGCCACGCCTTCGGTCAGCAGGTTCTGCAGCACTTTCTGCACCGTGGAAAGCGGCAGCATTTTCGGCACCAGGTCTTCCACCAGCTTGGGCGCGCTCTTGCCCAGATGGTCGAGCAGTGCCTGCGTTTCCTGCCGCCCGAGTAGCTCAGCTGCGTGCTGGGTCACCAGATGATTCAGGTGGGTGGCGACCACGGTACCGGGATCGACCACGGTATAGCCCATGGCTTGCGCCTGCTCGCGCAGGCTGGAATCGATCCACACCGCCGGCAGGCCGAACGCGGGGTCTGTCGTGGCCGTACCCGGCAGGCTGGCGGTGATGTTGCCAGGGTCGATGGCGAGGAACAGGCCGGTGCGCACTTCACCGCTGCCGATTTCGACGCCTTTCAGCGTGATGCGGTAGCTGTTCGGATTGATGTCGAGGTTGTCGCGGATATGCACGGCCGGCGGCAGGAAGCCGACTTCGCGCGCGAACTTCTTGCGGATGCCCTTGATACGGCGCACCAGTTCGCCATCGGCGGCGCTGTCCACCAGCGGAATCAGGCGGTAGCCGACTTCCAGTCCCAGCGT
>JAABQU010000162.1 GCA_011391285.1 Thiobacillus sp. | reverse complement strand
ACCGCCAGGCTTGGCGGATGGAAACAATCACAGGCGCAGAAGACGTACGAGCGATCCCTTTGTTTAATTTGCGCTTGCCTGTGAAACTGGAAAACCAGCACATAACAATTGCACAATTTATTTTTGTGCAAAAGGATTCTAACCGAAATGAGCCGGGCTGGCAATCCCGGCCTTGAACCGAAACCCCGGGAAGGCTTGAGCCGCCTGGCTTTCAGGTCCTCGCAGCGAGAAACTGCGCGCACGACCCCACATCCGGATGTCGCCCCAGGCCGCCCTCACCGGCAGGTTCTGTTCGCGTCCACGCGCTTGCCGGGCTGTCCGCACGGGGCAGATCCACTTGGCTGCTCGCACGGTCCTGCACTAGAATCGACGCAGTCGGGGCACCAGCCCCCGGCGTCTGGATGACTCATCCGCAAGACGGTGTCCCGTCCAAGCCTGGTTTTATCCATTCAACCTGGAGCTTATTTCTTGGACACCGTACCCACCACCGCACCCGCGCGCCCCACCCTGGGCGAAGCCTTCAAATACTGGCGCAAGCTCGGCTTCATCAGCTTCGGCGGTCCCGCCGGGCAGATTTCGATGATGCATCAGGAACTGGTGGAGAAACGCCGCTGGATTTCCGAGCACCGCTATCTGCACGCGCTCAACTACTGCATGCTGCTGCCCGGTCCCGAGGCCACGCAGCTGGCGATCTACATCAGCTGGCTGATGCACGGCATCCGCGGCGGCATCATCGCCGGCGTGCTGTTTTTCCTGCCGTCCTTTCTGCTGCTGTCGCTGCTGGCCGGCCTCTATCTCGCGTACGGCAACCTCCCCTGGGTGCAGGGCATCTTCTACGGCATCCGCCCGGCGGTGGTGGCGGTGGTGCTGTTCGCAGCCTGGCGCATCGGCAGCCGCGCGCTGAAGAACGAGGTGCTGTGGGGGATGGCCGCGCTCGCCTTCATCGGCATCTTCTTTTTCGATATCGCATTTCCGTGGATCGTGCTGGCCGCCGGACTGCTCGGTGCGATCGGCGGCGTGCCCGATCTCTACGACATGGGCGAGTTCTTCACCAAGGCCGCCTTCCTCACCATCGGCGGCGCCTATGCGGTGCTGCCCTATGTCTATCAGGGGGGCGTCGAGCATTTTCAGTGGCTGACCGGCCCGCAGATGATGGACGGCCTGGCGCTGGGCGAGGCCACGCCGGGGCCGCTGATCATGGTTGTCACCTGGGTCGGCTATCTCGGCGGCGTCGCCAAGGGCGTGTTCGACAATCCGGTCGCGGCCGGCCTGGCAGGCGCGGCGGTTGCAACTTTCTTCACCTTCCTGCCGTCCTTCCTGTTCATCCTGGCCGGCGGCCCGCTGGTCGAGGCGACGCGCGGTGAAATCCGCTTCACCGCGCCGCTCACCGGCATCACCGCGGCGGTGGTCGGCGTCATTCTCAACCTGGCGGCCTTCTTCGCCTGGCATACTTTCTGGCCGCAGGGCACAGCGGAGGCACCCTTCGCAGGGCGCTTCGACTGGCTTCCTGTCATCGTCGCCGTCGCCTCCTTCGTCGCCCTGTGGAAATACAAGGCCGACATCATGAAGGTGATCGGCGTGTGCGCCCTCGTCGGGCTGGCTTATTCGTTTTTGATGTGAGGACACCATGGAACCCGGAACCCAACCCCTGAAGCGCTGCGGCTGCGGCGCCCCCACCGACAAATGCCCAGACCTGCCGCGCACCATCGCGCCCGCGAAAGTGAATCCGGACGACGCGCTGGTGTTCGACGTGCGGCGCGAAGCCGATTTCGCCGCCTCCGATGAAATCATTCCCGGCGCGATGTGGAAAAACCCCGACAAGATCGACGCATGGATCGGCGCCCTCCCGCTCACGCTCGACGTGGTGATCTACTGCGTGCGCGGCGGCAGCGTGTCGAACAGCGTGGTCGATCGCCTGCAGGCCGCGGGCGTCAAAGCGCGCTACATCGAGGGCGGCCTCGAGGCTTACAAGGCGGCGGGCGGCAAGGTCGCGAAGAAATGAAATGGGTCACGCGCGAGCGGCCGAAGATCGACCGCATCGCCTGCCCCTGGCTCATCGCTCGCTTCATCGATCCGCAGGCCGAGTTTCTCTACGTGCCCGCCGACCAGGTGCTGAAGGTGGCCGAAGAAACCGGCGCGACGCCCTACGACATCCCCGGCGTGGAATACGGCCACGTCGGCGAGCTGTGCAGCTTCGACGCTTTCCTGCGGCTGCACGACCTTACCGACCCGGCCTTGCAGCAGCTTGCCGTCATCGTGCGCGGCGCCGACACCGGCAGGCTCGACCTGGCGCCGCAATGCGCCGGGCTGCTGGCGCAGTCGCTCGGATTGTCGGCGATGTTTCCCGACGACCACGCCATGCTCAAGCAGGGCATGGCGATGTACGACGCCTACTACGCCTGGCTGCGGCAAGCGCAGGGCGAGTCGCATCCCTCGCAGAACGCCGGCAAATAATCTTCCCGCTGCCAGAACACGCGCTGCAACGGCTCACCCTCTCCCCAGCCCTCCCCCATCGAGGGGGAGGGGGTTGGTCAACGCAAGTGCGCTGGATTTAGCAGTCCAGCCCCCGCGCGCCAACGGTCGTTTCTGGTTAACATCCGGCGATGCTCGCCCTGCGCATCCTGTCCATCGTCTTCCCCGTCTTCGCGATCATCGGCATCGGCTGGTGGTATGGCCGGGTCAAGCGCCCCGACATCGGCGTCACCAACCAGATCAGCATGGACGTGCTGGTGCCGGCGCTGGTGTTCGCCGCGCTCGCGTCGAAGGAGTTCGACTTCGCGCACTACTGGCAGCTGGCGCTCGGCGGCACATTGGTGATCCTGGGCTCGGGCCTGCTCGCCTGGCCGGTGGCGCGGCTCCTGAAGGTCGACGCGAAAACCTTCGTGCCGCCGATGATGTTCAACAACTCCGGCAACATGGGTATCCCGCTCATCGTGCTGGCCTTCGGCGAAGCGGCGCTGGGGGCGGCGATCATCCTGTTCCTGGTGGAAATGGTGCTGCACTTCTCCATGGGCCCCTACA
>JAABQU010000161.1 GCA_011391285.1 Thiobacillus sp. | reverse complement strand
CGCCGCGCAACAGCCCGGCGAACTGGTATTCCGACAGCGAATCCGGCACCGGAGTGACCGCGCCGAGGATGGTCGCCGGATCGGCGCCCAGGGCCACGGCAAGCGGAAACGGCTCTCCCGGATGCGCCAGTGTGTGCTCGCGGAAATCCAGTGCGCCGCCGCGATGCGCGAGCCAGCGCATGATGAGCTTGTTCGGCCCGATCACTTGCTGGCGGTAGATGCCGAGGTTCTGCCGTTTCTTGTGCGGACCTTTTGTGACGGTCAGCCCCCAGGTGATCAGCGGCGCCACGTCGCCCGGCCAGCAGTGCTGGATCGGCAGGCGGCTCAAATCGACGTCGGCGCCTTCCCACACGATTTCCTGGCACGGCGCGCTGCGGACCTCCTTCGGCGCCATGTTCAATACCTGCTTCAATACCGGCCACTTGTCCCAGGCATCGCGCAGGCCCTTCGGCGGTTCGGGTTCCTTCAGGTAGGCGAGCAGCTTGCCGACTTCGCGCAGCCGTGCCGGGTCGTCCTCGCCCATGCCCAGCGCCACGCGCTTGACCGTGCCGAACAGGTTCGCCAGCACCGGAATGCGATGTCCTTTCGGGTTTTCGAACAGCAGTGCCGGCCCGCCGGCGCGCAGCACGCGATCGGCGATCTCGGTCATTTCCAGCCTCGGATCGACTTCGACGGCGATGCGTTTCAGTTCGCCCATGGTTTCGAGTTGGGCGATGAAGTCACGCAGGTCGCGATAGATCATGGATGGCCGATCATGGGCAGGTACAGTCGATAGAGGACTGCGGCATCACTTGATGATTTCGAACAGGGTGACGACCCTGGTGACACCTGAAGTGGTCCGGGTGACTTCCGTGGCCGCGCTGGCTTCGGCTTGCGTTACCAGGCCCATCAGATACACAACGCCCGATTCGGTTTTCACCTTGATCTTGGTTCCCGGCGCACCATCGTCGCCCCACAGCCGGGTCTTGACCTTGCTGGTGATCGATGCATCGTTGGTATAAGAAGCCGCCGACGCGACACCGGACACCATCAATTCATTGAACACGGTGCGCACTTCGGGTATCGCCTTGACCACCGCGTCTGCCCGGGCCCGGGCGGCTTCATCGGGAACCTGGCCCGTCAGCAGCACCTGCCGATTGAAACTGGTGGCGGCAATGCTGACAGTCTCTTGCGGAAACGCCTTGCCCAAATCTTGTATGGCACGCAATTCGATTTCCTGATCGCCGACGTAAGCACCCGTGGTCCGGCGATCGGTGGCCATTGAAGCGCCGACGGCGGCGCCGCCGACGGCAACAGCGGCACACCCGTGCAATTGCGACAGGGCAACGCCCACCAGTGCGATCTGGATCAGTTTGTTCATTCCTCAACTCCTAATAAAACGCTGTCCACCGCATCGCACAGGCAATGAAGGGTCAGCAGATGGACTTCCTGGATGCGTGCCGTGGATTCGATCGGCACGCACAGGAAGACGTCGTCATCCTGCATTTGTTCCCCAAGGGCGCCGCCGCTGCGTCCGGTCAGGACGATTACCGGCATGCTGCGCGCGTGGGCGGCAGCCACTGCCTGCAGCACATTGTGCGAATTGCCGCTGGTGGAAATCGCCAGCAGGATGTCGCCCGGTTGGCCCAGCGCCTTCACCTGGCGCGCGAACACCTGATCATAAGCGGAATCGTTGGCAATCGAAGTCAGCGTCGAAGTGTCGGTGGTGAGTGCAACCGCTGCCAGGCCGGGGCGTTCCTGCTCGAAGCGGTTGACCATCAGGGAGACGAAATATTGCGCATCCGCCGCCGAGCCGCCATTGCCGCAGGCGAGGATTTTTCCACCCTGCGCAAGGCAATGCACCATGTGGCGCGCTGCCTGTTCAATTGCCGGGGCAAGCACCCCGGCGGCGTTCAGCTTGGCCTGCGCCGAGGCCTGAAAGTGGCCGAGAATTCGATCGTGTAAGGACATGATTGGGGGCGATTATCCCACATCGTCAAATGCGTTCTTGATCCAGTCGGGCGGGGCGTTTCCGTTGAGCGCCACCACGTCGAAACGGCATGGCGGCAGCGTGTTCAGCGTGGTCAGGTACTGGCGCGCGGCAGCCAGCAGCTTTTTCTGCTTGGCCGGCGTCACGCTGGCGGCTGCACCGCCGAAATCACTGCGGCTGCGTAACCGCACCTCGATGAATACCAGCGTGACGCCATCCTGCATGACCAGGTCGATTTCGCCGAAGCGGCAGCGCCAGTTGCGCGTCAGCAGTTTCAGGCCATGCGTTTGCAGGAAGGCCGCGGCGTGTGATTCGGCGGATTGCCCAAGCTTGAACATCTGCGACAATGCCCGAATGAGTGATAGTTCGCATCTTACCCCCCTGTTTCCCGGGCTTTATGTCGTCGCCACGCCGATCGGCAACCTCGGCGACATCACGCTGCGGGCAATCGACATTTTGCAGCGTGTGGATCGCGTGGCAGCCGAGGATACCCGTGTGTCCGGCCAGTTGCTGGCGCATTTCGATATCTCCAAGCCGCTGATTTCGGTGCGCGAGCACAATGAGCGCGAAGCCGCCGACGGCATCGTCGCCCGGATCCTTGCAGGCGATGCGGTGGCCTACGTGTCGGATGCCGGAACGCCGGCGGTGTCCGACCCTGGCGCGCGCCTGGTCGCAGCAGTGCGGGCGGCGGGGCAACGGGTGGTGCCGATTCCCGGGGTCTCGGCGGTGACAACGGCGCTGTCGGCCGCCGGGCTGGAGTCGGGCGCGTGGCTATTCCACGGTTTTTTGCCGCCCAAGTCGGGCGCGCGTCGCACGCAATTGCAGGCGCTCGCCGCGCTGCCCTTCGCGCTGGTGTTCTACGAGGCGCCGCACCGCATCGAGGAAACACTCGCTGACATGGTGGCGGTGCTGGACAGCCGCCGCCAGGTAACGCTGGCGCGCGAGCTGACCAAGCGCTTCGAGACCATCGTCATCCTGCCACTCGCCGACGCGCCGGCCTGGCTTGCGGCCGACCCCAACAACGTGCGCGGCGAATTCGTCGTCATCGTGCATCCGCCGGCGACCGGAGTGGCGATCGATACCGAAGCGATGCGCGTGCTCGACATCCTAAAG
>JAABQU010000160.1 GCA_011391285.1 Thiobacillus sp. | reverse complement strand
GGTGCGCCAAGGCTCCAGCGGGCTGCGCAGCAGGGCGGCGGTCTTGAGGTCTTCCGGCATGTCGAACGGACCGTTTTCACGGATGTATGCGGGCGAGGCCAGCGGCGTGACCTCGTCCTTCATCAGGCACACATGCTCCACATCGGCGTAGCGGCCGGTGCCGAAGCGAATCGTCAGGTCGGCGTCCTCGGCCACCACATCGAGCAGCGGGATGCTCACCTGCAGCGTGATGTCGATCTCGGGGTAGACCTCCATAAAAGAGCGCAGGCGCGGCATCAGGATCGAGCGCGAGAACGTCGGCGTGACCGCCAGCTTGAGCTTGCGTTTGCCCGGGGCCGATGCCGCGCCAGGGAATTTCTGCAGGATGGCCAGCCCCTCGCGAACATGGGCCAGGTACTCGCTGCCCTCGGTGGTCAGCGAGAAATCAGCCCGGCCAAACAGCTTGGTGCCGATGATCTGCTCCAGCTGTTTGACCCGATGGCTCACCGCACTGGGAGTCACGCATAGCTCCTCCGCGGTCTGCGTCACACTGCGCAGGCGCGCCAGCGCCTCAAAGGTGAGCAGGCACTGGATGGGCGGAATGCGCATGGTCGTTTTCCCGGGGCTCACTTGAAGATCACCGTCTTGTGGCCGTTCAGCAGCACCCGGTGCTCGCTGTGCCACTTCACGGCGCGCGCCAGCACCTGGCTTTCGGTGTCGCGGCCCATGGCCGTCAGGTCTTCAACGGTCTTGCTGTGGTCCACGCGGGCCACGTCCTGCTCGATGATCGGGCCTTCGTCGAGGTCGGCCGTCACGTAGTGAGCGGTGGCACCAATCAGCTTCACGCCGCGGTCATGCGCCTGGTAATACGGCTTGGCACCCTTGAAGCTCGGCAAGAAACTGTGGTGGATGTTGATCGCCTTGCCGGAGAGCTTGCGGCACAGGTCGTCGGACAGGATCTGCATGTAGCGCGCCAGCACCACCAGCTCGGCCTCTTCGTTCTGGATGATCTCGAACTGCTTCACCTCAGCCTGCGCCTTGTTGTCCTTGTTGACGACGATATGGTGGAACGGCACGTTGTAGCTGGCCGCCAGCTGGTAGAAATCGCGGTGGTTGCTGATGATGGCGCGGATGTCCAGGGGCAGCAGCCCGCTTTTCCAGCGGAACAACAGGTCGTTCAGGCAGTGGCCCTCCTTGCTGACCAGCAGGACGGTGCGCATCGGCTCGCTGGTGGGGTGCAGGCTCCATTGCATGCCAAACGGCTCGGCAAAGAACCGGAGCTGCAGTCGCAGGTCCTCGTGCGTGACCTGGGCGCAGGCAAATTGCACCCGCATGAAAAACAGGCCGGTGCCGTGGTCGTTGTACTGGGCGGCTTCTTCGATGTTGCCGCCGCGCTCCAGCAGGAAACCGGAGACGGCGTGCACGATGCCCGTTCGGTCAGGGCAGGACAGGTTCAGGACGTAAGCGTGGTTCATGGCGTTGAATTGTCGCAGGTGGTTGCGGGCCGGCGCCGACGGGAGCGGCTCAGCGACCCGGTGCCAACTGCCGGCGCAGGTCTGCGCAGTAATCCTTTGGCGCTGGCGCCGGCGTACGCCATACGGCATCTGCGGAGGGTGGTTCGGTCTCATCGGCAGAACTGCGGACCGGGCTCAGCACCAGGCTTCTGGAATTCACATCACGCCCCAGGTGCGTGGGCACGCCGAGTTCCCGATCCACGTGGCCATTGCCGGCAATCAGGAGCACCGTCTTGCCGGGTTGGCGTGCCGCCGCGATGGTCTGAGCCATGGCGGCGTCACGCGCAGTCTGTATCCGGGTCATCGGGACGATCTGGGACGGTGGCAACAGGCCGCAATGCCCGTCGCGGATGATTTGCTGCTGCTTTTTCCACAAGTCCACTGTCAAATGGTCATCAAACGCTACTTTTATCATAGCATTTTTCATCTGGTCGCGCGGCAGGTTCGCACCTACAGCGGGGACGCCCGCGCGCACCGCAAGCATCACGACCGGGCCATAGACCGCCCAAGGCCAGGCGTCGTCGTTCCATCGCAAGGCGGTCTGCACCTGCGCCTGTGTCGCGTGCGCTGGCAGCCCGGCCGTGGACGTGCCCTGATCGGCCATCTCCAGTGCCACGGTGGCAAGCAGGCCGTTGGATGCCAAAGCCTGCACCACCGCAGCCTGCAGTTTCTGGTGCGCGGGCGCATCGTGCTGTTCGCCGATCATCAGGACATCGGCGGGCAGCAGCGGCTGCAACTGGCGATACACGGCTACAGCGTCGGGTGTTTCGGCGGCCGCGTTGGCGCTGGCCGGTTCCGTCAGGGTCGAGGTTTGCGCATCGCGGCCCGCGCAGGCGGACAGCAAGGTGCCTAACAGAGCGCACAGGAGCCCGTGCGTGACAGCGGTTCGACAGTTCATCGCGCCATACTAAGCGTTCAAGCCCGACCCCTGCATGCGACTGCACTATTTCCTGCGCGTTATCCTGACCCTGCTGCTGGCGCTGGGCGCGGCGGCAGCTTGCGTCTGGCTGCACACTCCTCTGCCGTGGATGATTGGCCCGCTGGTCGCGACCGCCATCCTGACCATGGCCGGCGCGCCCAGTGAAAGCTGGGGGCCGTTGCGCAACACCGGGCAGTGGACCATTGGCGCGGCGCTGGGCCTGTATTTCACGCCCCAGGTCACGGCGCTGGTGGCCAGCCTGTGGTGGGCAATTGCGCTGGCCATTGTCTGGGCCCTGCTGCTGGGTGCCGGCTTCGGCGCGTGGCTGCACTGGCTGCATGCGCCGCGCCTGCCCCAGGTCAGCGCGCGGGCCATGCGGGCCACCGCTTACTTTGCCGGCGCCATCGGCGCGGCGTCCGAGATGACGCTGCTGTCCGAACGGGTGGGTGCCCGCACCGACCTGGTCGCCGCAGCGCACAGCCTGCGCCTGATGGTCGTGGTGCTGGCGATTCCATTCGGGTTGCAGGCCAGCGGCCTGACCGGCATCGACCCCGCGCCGTCCGGCCCACGGTTCGTCGATGCCTCGGGCCTGGCCGGGTTGGCGCTGGCCACCGGTGCGGGCGCCCTGCTGATGCAGGGGCTGGGCCGCGCCAACCCCTGGTTCATGGGCTCGCT
>JAABQU010000159.1 GCA_011391285.1 Thiobacillus sp. | reverse complement strand
CGAGGCGCGCAAACTCCCCGGCATCAAGAAGATCCTCATCGGCTCGGGCCTGCGCTACGACCTCGCGGTGAAGTCGCCCGAGTACATCAAGGAACTGGCCACCCACCACGTCGGCGGCTACCTCAAGATCGCGCCCGAGCATACCGAGGAAGGGCCGCTGTCGAAGATGATGAAGCCGGGCATCGGCACCTACGACCGCTTCAAGGCCATGTTCGAGAAGGCCTCGCGGGACGCCGGCAAGGAGCAGTACCTGATCCCCTATTTCATCGCGGCCCATCCGGGCACGACCGACGAGGACATGCTGGAACTCGCGCTCTGGCTCAAGCGCAACGACTTCCGTCTCGATCAGGTGCAGACCTTCCTGCCGACGCCGCTCGCTCTGGCCACCGCGATGTGGCACACGGGAAAGAATCCGCTGAAGCGCGTCTCGAAGAGCGCGGAGGACGTCGCCGTGGTCCGCGGCGAGAAACAGCGGCGGCTGCACAAGGCCTTCCTGCGCTATCACGACCCGAAAAACTGGCCGCTGCTGCGCGATGCGCTAAACGCCATGGGCCGCAACGACCTCATCGGCAGCGGCAAGAAGCACCTGGTGCCGGCCTGGCAGCCGAGCGACGATGGCCGCCGCCAAAAGTCGGCGCCGGCGGCACGGCGCCCGCGCACCGGCGCCGCCACCAGGCAGCAGCCGCGCCAGAAATGACAACGCCCCTCGCGGGGCGTCGTCATCGGGGTCAGGGGTATTCTTGTTGTGTCAGACGCAGCCGGTCGGCTTGGGCATGCCGGCGTAGCGGCCGGCCTGCTTGGCGGGACCGTAGGGGAAGAGGTCGAACAGGTACTTCTTGTCCGAGTACTCATCGCCGAGGTCATTGCCGATAGTCTTGGTTATCGCGCGCAGGTTCGGCGACGTGCCGTATTCGGCGTAATAGTTGCGGATCCAGTTGATCACCAGCCAGTGCTTCTCGCCCAGTTCGAGCTGATCCTGCTGCGAGAGGGCAACGGCGACCTCCTCGGACCAGTCCTCGAGATTGGCCAGAAAGCCTTCGGCGTCGGTTTCGATCTGCTTGCCATTCACTTCAATCATTTTTTTCTCCTGTCGGGTTTGGGGGTATCGGGTTGGACAATGCTTTATTTCCGATAATTCTACTCAGGTATTTACCCAAGTCAACAGGTCAACTAATAAAAATACGGCGAGGGGGTCTTTAGATCGGCAGGCGGGGCGATGACGCGGCGGTCGGCAGGTCGCAGCCGAGCATGATCCGCGCGAGTTCCGTCGCAACCTCCTGCGGAGACGCGCCGGTGGCGAGACAGTGGTCGAACACCGCGCGGGCGAAGCCTGCGCTGGGAGCACCCGCCTGGCTCATGCAGTCGCCGAAACGTTCGCGCACATGGGCCTCGAAGTCGCAGCGCGCCCACGGCGCCCCGCCATCCTGCGGGACGAAACAGGGCAGAGTGGAGTCCAGGCTATGCCAATGATCCGGCTGGGCCGACGCCAGCGTCTCGGCGCGCGCCTCGGTCACCACCATGCCGTTGCGCTCGATGACGTCCGGCGCATACTGGGCCCCCAGCGAAAGGCAGGCCTCGATCACGTCGAGGACACGGCCTTCGTTGAGCTTTTCCGCCACCAGCCGCGCCAGGCCGCGGTGGTCGCGTTCGAACACCAGCAGCGGATAGGGGCTGGCGGAGGCCATGACGGCCCATACCTGGGCGGGCTCGTCGTCGGCGCGCGTTTCATGCACCAGCAGCCGCGGATTCCCCGTGGCATCGCGCTCGTAATGACCGCCGAGCACGGAAAACTTTCGATTCGTCATGGCACTAGACCGGTTCACCCATCGCAGAACGATGGATTTGTTGCAATGCAACAATTATCCCCGCCCGACGCGCGGCCGTCAAGCGGACATGAAGCACAATCTCTGTCGTAATCAGGCGATTGCATGGGAGCGTTTGGCCGAGGCCGTAAATGAAAACGCCCCCTCGCGGGGGCGTCCATGACCTGGCGAAGGCCTTGCCTACTTCATCGTGACCGTGACGCCGCTGGCCGAAACCACGTTCAACTGCAGGCCCTTGCTGCGGGACGTCAGCTTCATGACAACGCCGTGCTCGTTCTTCAGGTGCAGACCGCTGACGCCGCCAGCCAGCGCCACGCCGGATTCGATCTTGGTATAGGTGCCGGGAAACTTGGACACGTCCTTCAGATCGTAAACTTCGCCGGCAGCGCTCATCGTCGTCACGCCGACGTTTACGCCCGCGGTCAGACCGCCGATCTTGAACTCGTGTGTCTTGCCCTGGTAGGTCAGCTTGCCGCCGCCAGTGCTGCCACCGATGATGAACGCAAACTGCGTTTCGTCGATGGTGACCGTGCCGTCGGCCTTCTTGGCCTCGGTCGCCGCAGCATCGCTCTTCGCCGCATCCGCGGCGAACGCTACGCCCGATCCCAGCAGCATCGCCGTGACAAGGATTCCGATCATGCTCTTCTGGATTTTCATGTTTGCAAGTTCTCCTGGGTCGATGAAAGAAAAAGCGTTTCTGACGGCAGCAGCCTAGCACAAGTCCCCGGCCGTGGCACGGCCGGCACGGAGGGCGGGCGTACAGCGGCCGGCACAAATGAAAAGCCCCATCGCAGGATGGCCTGCGATGGGGCTTGAACTTCTGGCGGAGAGGGTGGGATTCGAACCCACGGTACCTTTCAGTACGCCTGATTTCGAGTCAGGTACAATCGACCACTCTGCCACCTCTCCGTGGGCGCGCATTCTAGCGCAGATCGACGCGTCCCGCAGCCCGCGTCGCCATCCGCGACAGGCCGCCCCCTCCCGGGTACCACACCCTTCCGTGGCACAATGCCGGTTCCGTCCTACGCAAGCCCCAATCGCATGCGCTGGTTCGTCTGCCTGCTCGCGGCACTGCTGAGCCTGTCCGGCTGCACCCGCATCGATCCGCCGGAAAAACTGGGCGAGCTCGTCGTCGGCGTGCGCGAAGCGCCCGCGCTGTTCCAGCAGGAGCCGCCCGACAGCGCGGCCGGCAGCGACGAGCCGGCCACGACCGGATTCGACTACGACCTGGTCGAGGCCTTCGCCGCGACGCTCGGGCTCAAGGTGCGCTACGTCAAGGCCGCCCAC
>JAABQU010000158.1 GCA_011391285.1 Thiobacillus sp. | reverse complement strand
CCTTTGCCTACGCACCTTAGCCACCCAAACGCCAAGCAGCCGCAGAGCCAATAAATAGCCGACCAAGGAAAGTAGGAACAGCCACTGCCCCCCAAGCTGGGGCGATTGCACGAGCGGCACATGCGAATCGAGGATGAATATGGCAGACTGAAACGCAAATAGGGTGTCACCCATATCCCCGGACTTTTTTGTTACCTATCTCCCCGACCGCTCAACGGTGGCCGTCGAGACACCTGGCCGTCGAGGCGCACTTTTTACGGGAGATGAGCTGAATTAGTGCTCTGCTCCGGCGGTGGAGTTGAAGCCGGCGTCGACGTAGGTGATTTCGCCGGTAATCCCTGAAGCCAGGTCGGAGAGCATGAAAGCCGCAACATTGCCGACTTCGTCGATTGTCACGTTGCGGCGCAGCGGTGCGTTCTGGGCGACCAGGTCGAGTTTTTCGCCGAAGTTGGCGATGCCGCTGGCGGCCAGGGTCTTGATCGGGCCGGCCGATATGGCGTTGACGCGGATGCCTTTGGGACCGAGGCTTTGCGCCATGTAGTAGACGCCCGATTCCAGGCTGGCCTTGGCCAGCCCCATGACGTTGTAGTTGGGCACGGAGCGAATCGCGCCGAGGTACGACAACGTCAGCAGCGCTGCCTTGCGGCCCTCCATCATCGGCAGCGCTGCCTTGGCCAGCGCGGCAAAGCTGTAGGAACTGATGTCGTGCGCGACGCGGAAGTTTTCGCGGGTGACCGCGGAGAGATAATCGCCGGCCAGGGCTTCCTTCGGCGCGAAGGCGATCGAATGCACCAGGCCATCCAGGCCATCCCAATTCTTGCCGAGTTCGGAAAACAGCGCTTCGATCTGTTCATCGCTGCCGACGTCGCAGGGGAACACCAGGCTGGAACCGAATTCCTTGGCGAATTCGGTGACGCGATCCTTGACGCGCTCGCCCTGGTAGGTGAAGGCCAGTTCGGCGCCTTCGCGCTTGCACGCCGCCGCGATGCCATACGCGATGGAACGGTTGGATATCACGCCGGTGATCAGCAAGCGCTTTCCTGCAAGAAATCCCATGATGGTCTCGAAGAGTTGAGGTGTCGGGGATTATAACGGCTGACGTTCGCCGCGTGCTTGGGTACACTTGCGGCATGACGCGCTTGGGAGTGATTCTGCTGGGAGTGGGGCTGGGCCTGACGGCAGGTTGCTCCGACAGCTGGAACACCCCCTATCCTGGCAGCGAGGCGCGTGCCAATGTGCTTTACAGCGCATTTTCCGAGCGTCCCAAGCATCTGGACCCGGCGCGATCCTACAGTTCGAACGAAGTCGAGTTCACCGGCCAGATTTACGAGCCGCCGCTGCAATACCATTTCCTCAAGCGTCCCTACGAACTGATTCCGCTGACTGCCGAGGCGGTGCCCCGGCCGCGCTATGTCGACGTTGCCGGTAAACTGCTCGCGGACGACGCACCGCCCGCAGCCATCGCTGAAAGTGTGTACGAAATCAAGATTCGTCCTGGCATTCGCTATCAGCCGCATCCGGCATTCGCGCGCGATGCCGCGGGGCGCTACCGCTATCATGCGATGGCAGCTGCCGACGTCGCAGCCAAGACCCGGATTGCCGACTTCACGCATACCGGCACCCGCGAACTGGTCGCCGCCGACTACGTGTACCAGATCAAGCGGCTGGCCCATCCCAAGCTCAGCTCGCCGATTTTCGGCCTGATGGCCGAGCACATCGTTGGCTTGAAGGCGCTGGGTGAAACCCTGGAGAAGGCGGTCAAAAGCGATCCCGATGCCACACTGAATCTCAACGACTTCCCGCTTGCCGGCGCCGAGGTGGTGGACCGTCACACCTACCGCATCCGCGTCCAGGGCAAGTACCCGCAGTTCATCTACTGGCTGGCGATGCCGTTTTTCGCGCCGATCCCATGGGAGGCCGAGGTCTTCTACGCGCAGCCCGGCATGGCGGACAAGAACCTCACCCTCGACTGGCAGCCGGTCGGCACCGGGCCTTACTATCTGTCCGAGAACGACCCCAACCGTCGCATGGTGCTGAAAAGGAACCCCTACTTCCACGGCGAAACCTATCCTGCAGACGGCGACGTGGAAGACCGGCAGGCCGGCCTGTTGCTGGACGCCGGCAGAGAGTTGCCGCTGGTCGATGAGGCCGTGTTCAGCCTGGAAAAGGAAACCATTCCCTACTGGAGCAAGTTTCTCCAGGGCTACTACGACAGTTCCGGGATCAGCTCGGACAGCTTCGACCAGGCCGTGCAGTTCTCGGCCGGCGGCGACCCGCAACTCACCGACAGCATGCGCCAACAGGACATCCACCTCATCACCACCGTGGCGGCTTCGCTCTGGTATGTCGGCTTCAACATGCTCGATCCGGTGGTGGGCGGGTTGGGCGAGGACCGCCGCAAGCTGCGGCAGGCGCTTTCCATCGCGTTCGACTACGACGAATTCATTTCCATATTCCTCAACGGTCGCGGCATTCCTGCGCAGGGGCCGATTCCGCCTGGCTTGTTCGGCTACGTCGAGGGCGAGGCCGGGCTGAATCGCTACGTGTACGAGGCTCGCGATGGCAGGGTCGTACGACGTTCGATCGACGTGGCGAAAACGCTGCTGGCCGAGGCCGGTTACCCGAACGGCCGCAACGCGAAGACGGGCGAACCGCTGGTGCTGTATTTCGATACCATGGCGTCGGGGCCGGATGCCAAGTCGCGGCTCGACTGGATGAAGAAGCAGCTCGACAAGCTCAACGTGCAACTGGTGGTGCGCGGCACCGACTACAACCGCTTCCAGGACAAGATCCGCAAAGGCAACGCGCAGCTGTTCGAATGGGGCTGGAACGCCGACTACCCCGATCCGGAAAACTTCTTCTTCCTGCTGTACGGTCCGCACAAGAAGGTCGCCAGCGGTGGCGAGAACGCCGCCAACTACGACAACCCGGAATTCAACCGCCTGTTCGAACGCATGAAGGACATGGACAACGGCCCCGCGCGCCAGCAGGTAATCGACGCCATGCTGGAGATCGTGCGCCGTGACGCGCCGTGGATCTTCGCCTACTACCCCAAGTCCTTCGGCCTGCGCCACGGCTGGGTACACAACGTGAAACCGAACCTGATGGCCAACAACACGCTCAAG
>JAABQU010000157.1 GCA_011391285.1 Thiobacillus sp. | reverse complement strand
GAAATAGCGTTCGTCCAGATGCTGCCACAGTGCGTCGGCTGCATCGGCGGGAAGGCCGTACAGCGCAAGATTGACGCGGGCCTCGTTCTGCTTGGCGGCGAGGTCGGGGCGGGTGATGTCGCCGCCTGCCAGCTGGGCGCGGGCAGCATGGTAGAGGTCTTCCAGCAGTTTGCCTTTCCAGGCGTTCCAGACCTTGGGGCTGGTGCCGCGGATATCGGCCACCGTAAGCAGATACAGCGCGGTCAGGCGACGCAGGCTGCCGACCTTGGCGGAAAAGGCGTCGATCACCTCGGGGTCGCTGATATCCTCTTTCTGCGCGGTGCGCGACATCGCCAGATGCATGGCCACCAGCCACGCAACCAGTTCGCTGTCGGCCCTGTCGAGTTCATGCTGTCGGCAAAACCGACGTGCATCGACCGCCCCCAGTTCAGAGTGGTCGCCGCCGCGGCCCTTGGCAATATCGTGAAACAGCGCGGCCAGATAGAGCAATTCGGGCGCGTCGAAGGCGGCGATCAACCGGCTGGCGAGCGGCAGTTCATGCGCGAATTCCGGCACCGTGAGACGCCGCATGTTACGCAACACGGTGAGGATGTGCTCATCCACGGTGTAGACGTGAAACAGATCGTGCTGCATCTGGCCGACGATGCGGCCGAATGCCGGGATGTAACGGCCCAGAAAGCCGTAGCGGTGCATCGCGCGCAGCGCCCGGGTGATGCCGGCCGGCTGCCGCAGCAGCGTCATGAACAGGGCACGGTGCGTTGGATTGGCACGAAAGGCGGCGTCGATGCGGGTACAGCCGCGCCACAGTGCGCGCAGCGTGGCAGGCTCGAATCCGGCGAGCGCCGGATACTGAGCGTAGACGAGGAAGATGCGCAGCAGGGCATCGGGTTTGTGCTCGAACAGGTCGGGTTCGCGTGTTTCGAGCAGCCTGGCGCGGACCTGAAAATCCGCGTCGATCGGCTGTGGCGGCGCTGTCACCGGAAAAAGCCGCACCCGTAGCGACTGGATGAGGATGTCGTTGGCGCGCTGGATCAGCTTGGCGGCACGGTAATAGCCTTGCATCAGGCGCTCGCCGGCACGTTTGTGTGCGGTGGAGGCGAGTCCCAGGCGCGCGGCGAGTTCGGTCTGGTAATCGAAGGCGAGGCGATCCTCGCGCCGTCTGGCCAGCAGGTGCAGGTGAATCCGCAGCGCTGACAGGAAGCGTTCTTCGCGCGCAATCCGGCGCGCCTCGGCCGCGGTCAGCAGGCCGGCGCGTGCAATGCCGCTCCAGCCACCGCGGATGCCACAGGCCTGCGCCAGCCAGTGTATGGTATGCAGGTCGCGCAGCCCGCCAGGACTGTCCTTCAGGTTGGGTTCGAGCTTGTAGGCGCTGTCGTCGAAACGGGCATGGCGCGCCTGTTGTTCGGCCAGCTTGCCGTCAAAAAAATGCTGGGCGTCGAACCGCGCCTGGAACCGGCTGCCGAATTCGTCGAATAGCCCCGCATTGCCCCACACGAAGCGGGCCTCGAGCAGGTTGGTTTCCACCGTAATGTCGGCACCAGCCTCGGCGATACAGGCCTCGATGGTGCGCACGCTGTGACCGATTTCCAGTCCGACGTCCCAGCATGTCTGCACCCATTTTTCCAGTATCGCCTGCTGGTCGGGAGTGGGCTCGTGTGGCAGCAGCAGCAGTACGTCCACGTCCGAGGCAGGAAACAGTTCGCCGCGTCCGTAACCACCGACCGCGGCAAGGCAGAAGCCGGCAGGAAGGGCAATCCCGCTGCTGACTTCCGACAGCACGCCGTCCACCAGGGCGGCGTGGCGCGACAGGTAACGCGGCGCGGCGGGTTTTTCAAGATAGGCCTCGGCCAGCGCCGCGCGTCCGGACTTGAGTCGCTCGCGAAGACCGGCGAACGGCTGGACATTCACGCTGCGTGACGGATACGGTCGGGGGCGGACGGGGTGCCGGCCGACACGGTCAGCACTTCGTAACCGCTGTCGGTGACCAGCACTGTGTGTTCCCACTGTGCTGACAGGCTGCGGTCCTTGGTGACGATGGTCCAGCCATCGGGCATCTGGCGGATATCGCGCCGGCCGGCGTTGATCATGGGCTCGATGGTGAAGGTCATGCCGGGCTCCAGCACCAGTCCGGTGCCGGCCTTGCCGTAATGCAGCACCTGCGGCTCCTCGTGGAAATTGAGGCCGATTCCGTGACCGCAGAATTCGCGTACCACGCTGTAACCGTGGTTTTCGGCGAAGCGTTGGATGGCGTGACCGATGTCACCCAGCCGCGCGCCGGGTTTGACATGGGCGATGCCGACCCACATCGCCTCGTGGGTGATCTGCATCAGGCGCCTGGCCTGGATCGAGGTTTCGCCGACGGCGAACATGCGGCTGGTATCGCCATGCCAGCCGTCCTTGATCACGGTGATGTCGAGGTTGACGATGTCGCCATTCTTCAGCACCTTTTCGCCCGGCACGCCGTGGCAGACCTGGTTGTTGACCGAGGTGCAGATCGACTTGGGGTAGGGTGCGTGACCGTTCGGTGCGTAGTTCAGCGGGGCCGGGACGGTGCCCTGCACGTCCACCATGTAGTCGTGGCACAAGCGATCAAGTTCTCCGGTGGTGACGCCGGGTTTGACGAAAGGCGTGATGTAGTCGAGCACTTCCGAAGCGAGCCGGCCAGCGACGCGCATGCCCTCGATTTCGGGGCCGGTTTTGATGGTGACTGTCATGTAACGGGCAAGCAGGAATAAAGCCGCATTCTAGCGTGCCCGGTGCATGCCCAAAAACCTGTGCGAAACAGGGGTAAATAGAAAGGGACGCCTGTTGGCGTCCCCCGCTATCCAACAGGTGCCGGATTTTTACATCGAAGGCAGCGTGTTTGCGTCGCGCATCTGTTCGCGGTTCTCGTTACGGTACTCGTAACGATTTTCCTGGCGCTGGGCGTCGCCGGCCTGTGAGCCATCACGTGCCTGGGTACGCGTCTGTGTACGCGTCTGGGTACGTTGCTCGGTGCGCTGGGCTTGGTCGGCGCTGGATGCATTGCCGCTTCCCATGCCACTCCCACCCATCCCGCCACCACTGCCACCACTGCCACCACTGCCACCCCCTCTGGCATATACCGCGCCGCTGGCGAGGCTGGTTGCAAGCA
>JAABQU010000156.1 GCA_011391285.1 Thiobacillus sp. | reverse complement strand
CTTCCAGTGGAATTTGACGAAGTGCGACTCGCCCTTGGCGTTGACCAACCGGTAGGTGTGCACACCGAAGCCCTGCATCATGCGCAGGCTGCGCGGAATGCCGCGGTCCGACATCACCCACATCAGCGTGTGCGTGGTCTCAGGGCTGAGCGAGGCGAAGTCCCAGAAGGTGTCGTGCGCCGACGCGGCCTGCGGCATGCCGTGGTGCGGCTCGGGCTTCACCGCATGCACGAGGTCGGGGAACTTCATCGCATCCTGGATGAAGAAGACCGGGATGTTGTTGCCCACCAGGTCCCAGTTGCCTTCGTCGGTGTAGAACTTGACGGCGAAGCCGCGAATGTCACGTGCGGTGTCGGTCGAGCCCCGTTCGCCGGCGACCGTCGAGAAGCGCACGAACACCGGCGTGATCTTGCCGGCGGCCTGGAACGGTGCGGCGCGCGTGAACGCCGTCATCGGCTCGTAGGCCTCGAAGGTGCCGTGCGCTGCGGAGCCGCGTGCATGCACGATGCGCTCGGGGATGCGCTCGTGGTCGAAGTGCGTGATTTTCTCACGCAGGATGAAGTCTTCCAGCAGGGTCGGGCCGCGCAGCCCGGCCTTCAGCGAATTCTGGTTGTCACCGATCGCCACACCCTGGTTCGTGGTCATCGCCTGGCCCGACGCGTCCGACCGAGCGGTGTCCAGCGCGCCGGTCTTGGCCGACACGTTGGGCTCGCTCAGCGTGCTGGCCGAGGCTGCCGGCGAGTTGCTGGCCGTGCTGGCGCCGCGCGGCGGTGCAACGGCGTTCTCGCGGCCGAAATCGTGCGCCTTGCCGGCGTTGTAGGGCATCGCCGCCGCCAGCGCCTGCGCAGCGGCACGCTGCTCCGCGGGCGAGAGCGGTTCGGCCGATGCTGCGCCATGGGGCGAGGTCGAAACTTCGCGTTTGCTTTTCATGATCTGTCTCCTGGGTCTCGTCATTCGGAATTTGCGCAGCCCGCCAGTGACGCTGCGCTTCAGCGCGCTGTGTCGGCGCAAGGAAGGTATGGAACCGGCGGGCGCTACGGCGAGCTGGCAGACTTGGACGGGCCGAGCGGGGCCGAGTGATCGTTGTTCTGCCCGGGCATCATCGTTCCGGTGGCTTCCTGCGCCGGGTTCCTGATGCCGTCCGTTCGCCCTGGCGTCGAACCCGCCTGAGTAGCGCTTGCGGACGGGAAAACCGCCTTGGCGGACGGCAGCGACGGATCGGTGACAGAACCTGTCGTTGCAGCGGATTCGGTCGGCACGGAATTGATGACGATCGGCGTCGGGGGAGTCGTCGGTGACTTGTCACAAGCGCCGAGGCTCAGTAAGCATGCGCAGAGCGCGATCAAGGCAAAGGGGGTGTTCATGAAATTTCCTTGTTGGTGGAAAGGCTCATTGAAGGAGTTGCCTGTCAGCGCATCGGGCGGCAGGCTCGCAATCGGTGACGAGTTGCTTCATACGCACAATGCGCCTATTCAGCTCGACGGGCTGATGCGGATCCAGGCATCTCGCGCCGCGTGCCTGGCCCGCTCCCAGCTCAAGCCAGATGCGCAGCGGCTGGCAGCCCAATCGCCCGACAGCTCGGATTCGACATCGTCGAAGTCGCGTCCCGGATACCGGCCGCGTGCATTCACACCGAAGCCGTAGGCGGGACCGTAGTCGTCGAAGCTCGAACCCGTCTCGACGTAATCGCGTCCGCTGAAGCTCTCGCTCCAGTAAGCGCGCTCACGGGTCGGGTCGACCGTGTCTGCCGCACCCTTTACAGCCGGCACGCCAGCGACTGCCGCACGAGCCGCCGCTCCGGCGACGATCGCGCCGGGGGCCGTACCCAGTGGGTGTGCAGAGGGTGCACCGGTGATCGGGCCGCGGTTCGCGTCGACATCTTGACTGTCGCTGTTCATGGTCATCTTTTGGCGGTCTTCAGCGGGGCGGCCGAGATGCTTTCGCCCAGTTTTCGCACGGTCGCGCTGGCGGGATAGTAGGTTTCGTTCATGAGGCTTCTCCTTTGATTCAGGCGGCTTGCGCCAGCAGGGCGGCTCGTGCTTCACCCATGCAGCAAACCATAAGTACCGAACCCACGGTGGTCTGTTCGTTCGCGCACGTAGGCGGACCCAAATTTCAACCTGCCGCGCGTCGGACATTTCCCACGCTGCAACGTCGTGCGCGCTGATGGAAGCTTTGCTTTGTCTGGACCAACATGCGTTACCGGTCGCGTCGTTCGGACGCTTCGGAACGCCAGTGCGATTTGTCCGAAATTGATTCGTCAATGCACTGACCATTTCCAGCCATTCCAAAGGAAGCTCTATATGAAGATCTCATCATCATTGACCGTCGTCGCCGCCGCAGTGGCAGCGAGTTTTGCGATGCACGTCGCTGTTGCACAAACGACCGACAAGAAATCCACTGCAGCCGAGAAGACGGCGGTAATGGCCGAGAAGGGCGTGAACTACAGCGATCGCGAACGCATGAAATCCTGGAGCGGCGAACAGGAAAAGCTGGAGCAGGCGCTCAAGGACGGCGCCAGCAAGGGCGATTACAGGAAGACCCTTGCTGACAACGGCTACACCATCACGGCCATCAACCAGGACACGGCGGACTACGTCGAATACGAAGTGGTCAAGGGTGACCATTCGTACGAGGTGCAGATCGACCTGGACAAGAAGACCAGCCTGGGCAGCAAGGTCGACGTCGACAGAAACCTGTGGCGCGCCGATGCCACGAAAGAGGCCATTCGCAGCGGCAAGCCTGTCATGGCCTCGAAGCTGCAGACCAATGGCAACGTCTACAGCGACCGTGCCAATACCAAGGGCTGGACCGATCAAAAGGACCAGATCGAGAAAAGCATGGTTCTCGGCAAGGACCTTGCCTTTTACACCAGCGAACTGAAGAAGATGGGGTATCAGATCACCTCCACCAACGACAAGGAAAAGAACTATGTCGAGTTGGAGGTTGTCAAGGGCAGCGACAGCTACGAGGTGCAGATGGATCTGGACAACGCCGGCAAGGCCCAGAAGGTCGATGTGACCTCCAACATGTGGCAGGCGGAGGCCACGGAGAAGGCTCTGGCCCGGAAGAAGTAGAGAAACGGTGCGCGCGCGATTGGTTTACGGACACTCGCGCACGCCCTGGCGCCAACCGCAAAGTGCCCGTCGTGCCAGTCCCGAAAAGGGCTGGTATGACGGGCAT
>JAABQU010000155.1 GCA_011391285.1 Thiobacillus sp. | reverse complement strand
TTGCACTTTTGAACCCAGCACCGCATACGCGCGTGGATTGCGCGGGTCGTCGGCGGGCAGGAACTGGCCGACCGCCACGTGCATGTTGAAGGCGCACGAAAAGTCCGGCCCTTCGCCATACACCGTCACACGCCGGCTGCGGCCGTGGGCGCGGATTTCCGCGTTGCCCATCACGCCCGAGTTGGTGTACTGCGCGTAGCGCGAGGTCTTCAGCGCCAGCGCGTCTTCAATCGTCAGCAATCGAGCGCTGCCGATGGCGCCCACCGAGGCGCCGTGCGTGCTGGTTTTGCCCGGGCTGATGTTGATGATGTTGGTGCCGAACTGGGTGAATTCGGCCAGCACGAAACGATGGATGCCGTCGCCGATCGAGGTGAGCAGGATCACTGCAGCAATGCCCACCGCGATGCCGGAGGCGGAGAGGAAGGTGCGCAGCCGGTGCGCAGTCAGCGCGTGCAGGGCGAAGCGCAGGGTGTCGGCGGCACTCATCCAGGCACCTTCATTTTCCGCTCAGCGCGAGCACGGGATCGAGCCTGGCCGCGC
The DNA here is from genome assembly GCA_011391285.1 of Thiobacillus sp. Next base: position 2,656 of record JAABQU010000155.1, on the reverse strand, counting down.
GCGATGCGGGCAGCAGGCTGGCGACGATGCCGGTGATGAGTGCGGTCGCCACGCCAGCCACGCTGGCCCAGGTCGGCGGCCAGGCGGGGAGCAGCGGGTAGGCGAGGCGTATCAGGTAACTGCCGGCGTGCCCCAGCCCGAAGCCGAGCGCGCCGCCCGCCAGCGACAGCCATAGCGCCTCGGCAAGGAACAGGTGGCGGATGTCGGCGGCGGGTGCGCCGATGGCTTTCAAGAGGCCGATTTCCGAGGTGCGCTGGGCCACCGCCACCAGCATCACGTTCATCACCAGAATCCCTGCCACCGCCAGACTGATCGCGGCGATGCCCGCCACCGCCAGGGTCAGCGCACGCAGGATGCGGTCGAAGGTGGCGAGCACCGCGTCCTGGGTGATGACGGTGACGTCCTCCTCGCCGTCGTGGCGCAGCTTCAGGGCATGGCTGATCGCGGCCTTGGCCGGTTCGATATCGTTGCGGCTGCGCGCCTCGACCAAAATGCGGAATAGCGACTCGGTGTTGAACAGTTCCTGCGCGTAATCGATCGGGATGATGGCGATTTCGTCGGAGTTGAAGCCCATCGATTCGCCCTGGACAGCCAGCACACCGGACACCAGAAAGCGGCTGTCGCCCAGCCGGATGCGCTGGCCTACCGCCTTGCCGTCGGGAAAGAATTCGCGTGCCAGCACGCTGCCCAGTACGATCTGCGCGCTACGCTCCGAGCCGTGGGCGAGAAAGCTGCCCTGAGACAGCTTCATGTGGCGGATCGGCAGCAGTTCGGAATTGCTGCCGAGCACGGTCACCTCGCGCAGCCGCCCGCCGGCCGTGAGTTCGGCCACTCCCACATTCAGCGGCGCCAGGCGCCGGACCTGCGGCAGCTGGCTGATGAAGTGGGCGTCTTCCAGGGTCAGGTCGCGCGGCGTCTGCCCGAGCGCCGCGCCGGGAAACCCGCCCGCAGTTTCGGCGCGGCCCGGCAGGACGATGACCAGATTGGTGCCGAGCGAGGAGAACTGCCCCACCACATAGCGTCGCGCGCCGTCGCCCAGCGCGGTCAGCACCACCACCGCCGCCACCCCCAGCGCCATCGCCAGAACGATGAGCAGGGAGCGGGTGCGGTAGCTCACCACGGTTTCGAAGGAAAGTGTCAACGTATCGCGCAGATTCATTTTTCGTCGGCAACGATCTCGCCATCCCGCATCGCAATGTGGCGATGCGCACGCGCCCCGAGTTCGCGGTCATGGGTGACGACGATCAGCGTGGTGCCCGCATGGTGCAGGTTCTCCAGCAGCGCCATCACCTCGGCGCCGATGCGGTGATCGAGGTTGCCGGTCGGCTCGTCGGCCAGCAGCGCGGTCGGGCGCAGGATGGTGGCGCGCGCGATCGCCACACGCTGGCGCTGTCCGCCGGAGAGCTCGGCCGGACGATGGCGGGCGCGGTCGCGCAGGTCGAAGGCGTCCAGTGCGGCGTCAACCCGCGAGGTGCGCTCGGCCGGATTGACGCCTTCCAGCATCAGCGGCAACTCGATGTTCTCCGCCGCGGTCAGGCGCGGCACCAGGTGAAACGACTGGAACACGAAGCCGATCTTCTCGCGGCGTACGCGCGCCCGCTCGTTCTCGGAAAGATCGGTGACGTCGGTGCCGTCCAGCTCGTAGCGTCCGCTGTCGGAACGGTCGAGCAGGCCGATGACATTCAGCAGGGTGGACTTGCCGGAACCCGACGGCCCCATGATGGACACGTATTCGCCCGATGCGATGTCAATGCTGATGTTGTTGAGCGCGCGTACTTCCTGGTCGCCCATGCGGAAGACGCGCGTGATCGCGGACAGGCGGATCATGGCTTGGCGGCTTTGGGTGTGACCTGGGTGCCTGCCTTCACGTCTTCCTGGTCGAATGACAGCAGTACCCGGTCGCCTGCGTTCAGCCCGCTGATGATTTCCGTGAACGCCCAGTTGGCCAGCCCGGTTTTCAGGCTGCGCGTTTCCAGCTTGTCGTCCTTGCCCAGCACCAGCACGCTGCCGTCCTGCCGGATTGCCTGGGTGGGCACGCGCAGCACGTCGTCGCGGCGTTCGATGATGGCTTCGACGTCGGCGCTGTAGCCGACCAGCAGAATCTGTTTGGGTGGCGTGTCGAAATCGACCTCGACATCGACCGTGCGTGCCTGCTTCTCCACCTCGGTCACATACGGTGCAATGCGCCGTACCTTGCCGGAGAAGGATTGGCCGGGCAGGGCGTCGAGGGTGATGCGTGCGGGCTGGCCCGCCTTCAGCCGGGGCGCGTCGACTTCGTCCATCGGCGCGCTGATATAGAGGCAGGTGTCGTCGATCAGGTCGACCGCGGGCGGCGTGGGGATGCCGGGCGGCGAGGGCGTGGTGAATTCTCCGACCTCACCGGTGATTTGCGCCACGATTCCGGCAAACGGCGCAGTGAGTGTGGTGCGCTCCAGCCCGACCTGCGTGACACGTATCTGAGCCTGCGCGCGTTTGACGTCGGCGGCGAGCGCATCGCAGTTGGCCTGGCGCGCGCGCGCTTCGGCGCCGGCGCTTTCGGTGTGCTGCGGGCTGACGAAACCTTTGGCTGCCAGTTGTGCGGTGCGATCGGCATCGCGCCTTGAGTTGTCGGCCATGATGCAGGCTTCGCGGCGGCGCTCCTCGCTGGTGGCCAGCT
>JAABQU010000154.1 GCA_011391285.1 Thiobacillus sp. | reverse complement strand
GAGGCTGCGCTCGTGCGCCTCGTCGATGATGATGGTGTCGTAGCGCGAGAGCAGCGGATCGCCCTGGCTTTCGGCCAGCAGAATGCCGTCGGTCATCACCTTGATTGCGGTGTCGTGACGCACCTTGTCGGTGAAGCGCACCTTGTAGCCGACCAGCCCGCCGAGCTCGCCGCCAAGTTCCTGCGCGATGCGCGCCGCCACCGAGCGTGCGGCGATGCGGCGCGGCTGGGTGCAGCCGATCAGCTTGCCCGGGCGTGCCGCCTCTGATCCCAGCCGGGCTTCCAGGCACATCTTGGGAATCTGCGTGGTCTTGCCGGATCCGGTCTCGCCGCACAGGATCAGCACGCGGTTGGCCTTGAGCGCAGCCAGGATGTCGTCACGGCGCGCGCTAACCGGCAGGTCGGGATAAGTGATGTGCAAGGTGGGGCTCAAAACTCAAAAAACGGATTGTCCGCGAACGAAGCGAAGGCCGTGAATAAACGCGAAGAAAACCCAATCATGTTTTGGGCACGAGCCGGAGCGGTTTCTATCGCCCTTCTTCGCGCTCCTTCGCGTCCTTCGCGTCCTTCGCGTCCTTCGCGTCCTTCGCGGATAAAAGGTTTACTTGTTCTGAACATACCGCACGTCATCGAAGGTCTCCAGCCAGGCCGGGCGATACACCGCCATCATGGTGATCGCCATGCCGGTGGTGAACGCTTCGGCCCAGCTGATCAGCAAGGTGGCGTAAGGCGTGTAGTAGGAAAGCAGATATTCGAGCGGATAGGCGCCGGCCAGGGCCATTACTGCGGTGGTGGCGAGACCGATCGCTGCCACCGAGAGTGCGGCACCGAAGAAGCCGTTGCCCAGCACGTAAATGAAAAAGTGGTTCGGCAACCGGCGTTCCAGCAGATGGAAAAGGTTCCAGGTCACCGCTGCGGGCAGTGCCGCCAGCAGCAGCGCATCGAGGCCCAGCGCGGTCAAGCTGCCGCGCCCGAACGCCGCGTTAACCAGAAGAATCAGCACTCCGGCAAGGACGGCGCGCCAGAAACCGAACATCAGCGTCAACGCCGCCACACCATAAAAGTGAAACGCCAGCCCAGGCTTGATGCCGGTGCGGATCTGCCACAGCGCCAGCACCGCCACCGTGGCGCCGAGAAAAATGTTCAGCCGCACCGGATCGGCAAGCCTGCGCCAGTCACCCGACAGCAGCCAGCGCCAAGCCAGAAAGGCCAGGCCCAGCCAGCCGATCAGATAAAAGGATTCGGGCAACAATGATGCTGACAGGCCCGACGCGGTAAAATTCATGGGCGAATTTTACGCGAAGCGCCTGACGCGAGTCCCAGCCATGTCCGCACCCAAATCCTCCAACGCCCCGCTCAGCGACGCAGACATCGATGCGCTGGCCGACCTGGTCGACCTCATCGACGAGCGCACCGACGTGCCGGTTTCGCTGGAAGGCCTCGACGGCTTCCTCCTCGCGCTGGCCTGCAGCCCGCGCGTAATTCCGCCCGAGGAATTTTTTCCAGTGCTGTTCGAACGCGACGACGGCATCGCTGCGCTGTTCGACGACCCGACCGACGCTGAACGCTTTCTGGCACTGGTCGAGCGCCGTCGCAAGGAGATCGCCCGCGCGCTCGCCGCGCCGATCGAAAACCTGGCCGACCCGAAGGCGCTGTCGCCGCTGATCATGGACTGGCAGGGCCTGCTGGCCGATCTGCCGCCGGCCGAGGCCCGTCGCCTGAAGGAGGCCGGCATCCCACCCTACGCCCAGCTGTGGGCCGGCGGCTTCCTGCTGGCGGTGGAACACTGGGAAGACGACTGGACCCTGCCCGCTGAAAGCAAGGACGAAGCCTTCGTCGACGAAGTGCTCGATCCGTTTTACGTGCTGGCCGCGCCACTCGACGAACTCAGCGCCGAGGAACTGACGGTCCGACGCGAAGATCACCTCGCCCTGGCCCTCTGGGGCGCCTACGAACTGCGCGAATTCTGGCTCGACCGCGGCCAGGGACCGCGCGCCTGAATACTTGTAACTTGCTTCTCGATATGAACCTCGTCCTCTTCGATCTCGACAACACCCTGCTCGCCGGCGACTCCGACTATGAATGGGGGCAGTTCCTCATCGCCAAGGGCGCGGTCGACGGGCCGCATTATGAAGCCAAGAACCTCGCCTTCTACGAGGACTACAAGGCCGGCCGGCTCGATATCTACGCTTTCCTCGCGTTTGCCTTGCGTCCGCTCGCCACCCACCCGCGTGAACTGCTCAATGCCTGGCGCGCCGAATACGTGGAAACGCGCGTCAAGCCGATGATCCCGCAGGCTGCGCGCGACCTGGTCAACAGACACCTGAACGAGGCCGACCTGGTCGCCGTCATCACCGCCACCAACAGCTTCGTCACCGGTCCGATCGCGAAGGAATTCGGCATCCCGCACCTGATCGCCACCGACCCCGAGGAGATCGACGGCCGCTTCACCGGCGAAGTCGCCGGCACGCCCTGTTTCCGTGAGGGCAAGGTCGTCCGCCTTGAACACTTTCTCGAAGCTCACGGCACCCGGCTGGACTGCCTCGACAGCAGCTGGTTCTACAGCGATTCGCACAACGACCTGCCGCTGCTGGAAAAAGTCCGCCACCCGGTCGCGGTCGATCCCGACGCCACGCTGCGCGCCCATGCCGAGGCCCGGGGCTGGCCGGTAATTTCCTTGCGCCAATAATCCCTGCGTCATTAATATTGCGGACAATGCAGGCTCCCGCCGCGGATCGATCGCTCATGTCCACCTCCACCACCCTTGCCGAAAGCGTCACCAAACAACGTGAAGCGCTGGCCAACCTGCTGCGCGAACCGCTGGCGCTGGCTGCCCAAGCCTGCAGCCGCGCGTGGCCGAGCCGCGCCGGCCTCAACGCCGCGCTGACGCATGCGCTGACGACGATGCCCGCCTGCAAATACCTGTATGCGCTGGACACCCGTGCAATCCAGCTTTCCGACAACATCAGCCGCGAGGGCCTGATCGAGACGGATTACGGGCGTGACCGCTCTGATCGCCCCTACATGCGCGAGGCGGTGCCGAACCAGGGCTTTCTGCTGACCCAGGCCTACATCAGCCTGCGCGCCAAGCGACCGTCGCTCACCGCGATCCAGATCGTGCGCGACGACGACGGCAGGGCGCTCGGCTTCGTCGGCGCCGATTTCGACCTGCGCGACCTGCCGATCACCAGCAAGCTGTACGACGAGCCGACCTACTGGCGGCAGATCAAGGGCGACCCGGCGATACGCGGTGCGGTGTTTCACCAGACCCGCATCGACAGCCAGATGGACCTCAACCTCGACACGGTGATCGGGGTGATGGAAGAACTCATGACCGACCGCGGCGTGTTCCACGGCAAGCTGCATTTTTCCAGCAGCCGCGCCACCCTCTGGGTGGTCGACGATCCCTACCGCTACCGCCTGCTCGACATCGACGCGCTGACCCGCCCTGACACCTGCCTGATTTACCCCTGTCACCCTTACCCGGCCGACGCCGTGGTGCCGCGCGACAAGATCCGTCCGGTGCTCGAGGGGCTGCGCGCGCTGCGCTTCATGGACGAGACCTTCTACCTGCGCGCCGGCTCGCTCAACATCTTCAACGGCATGGTCGGCCTCACCTTCTCGTGCGACGGTTCACACTACCTGCCGTGGAACGAATTCCTCAGCAAGGGCTACGACTTCTGGGCCAGCGGCAAGCCGGCCGGCTGAACAGCCAAGCCAGGGGCTGAATACCCCTCACCGCAACAGCTTGAATCGCATGCACTCCGCGGCGGATAATGCATAACCCTAAAAACCGCAGTTGACCCCTTATAAGCTTATGGGCTTCCTCATGGATATTGAATTTTCCGCCTTCGATCACATTCATCGGAAGGGTGGAACTGCTACACACCCGCTGGAACATCTGATCGCGCGCCTACCTTTGTCGCTCGTCGTTGCAGGCCCCGGCCTGCCGCCTCCTCGCTTCGCGGCAGCCACCCGCCCAGACGTACCATCGGGCGCGTCCAACTGCGGTTTCTAGGGTTATTGCGCCGGACCTGCCCATTTTGGAAACCTACATCCTCATCCTCATTTCCACGGTGTTCGTCAACAACATCGTGATGGCCAAGATTCTCGGCCTGTGCCCTTTCATGGGTGTGTCGAAGAAACTGGAGACGGCGATCGGCATGGGGCTGGCGACGACGTTCGTGCTGACGCTGGCCTCCGGCGCCAGCTACCTCATCAACGAATACCTGCTCGGCACCGAACTGTTCTACCTGCGCACGCTGTCGTTCATCGTGGTGATCGCCGGCATCGTGCAGTTCACCGAGATGTTCATCCACAAGACCAGCCCGCTGCTGTATCAGGTGCTGGGCATCTACCTGCCACTCATCACCACCAACTGCGCGGTGCTGGGGATTCCGCTGCTCAACGTGCAGGAGAACCACAATTTTGTCGAGTCACTGTTCTTCGGCGCAGGTGGAGCGATCGGCTTCACCCTGGTGCTGGTCCTGTTCGCCGGCATCCGCGAGCGCCTCGACACCTGTGACGTACCGTTGCCGTTCAAGGGCACCAGCATCGCGATGATCACTGCGGGCCTGATGTCGCTCGCTTTCATGGGCTTCTCCGGGCTGGTGAAATAATGTTCACCGCCATACTGGTGATGGTCGGCATCGCCGTGGTCATCGGCCTGGTGCTTGGTTGGTCAGCGATCCGCTTCAAGGTGGAAGGCAATCCGCTGGCGGAAAAGATCGACGCCATCCTGCCGCAGACGCAGTGCGGCCAGTGCGGCTTTCCCGGCTGCCGGCCCTATGCCGAGGCCATCGCCCGGGGCGAAGCCGACATCAACCAGTGCCCGCCGGGTGGCGAAGAGGGGGTGAAAAAGCTCGCCGAACTCCTCGGCGTCGAGCCCAAGCCGCTCGATGAAAGCCACGGCGCACCCAAGCCGAAATCGGTGGCCTTCATCGACGAACAGACCTGCATCGGCTGCACGCTGTGCATCCAGGCCTGCCCGGTCGACGCGATTTGCGGCGCGGCCAAGCAGATGCACACCATCATTGCTGCCGAATGCACCGGCTGCGAACTGTGCGTGGCACCGTGCCCGGTCGACTGCATCTCGATGGTGCCGATCGCCGAAGATCTGCCGCACTGGAAGTGGAAGCATCCAGTGGTGATGATGAAAAAAGTGTCATGAGCCGCGAACTGTTCAAATTCAGGGGCGGGGTACACCCACCCGAGCACAAGTCGGAATCGAACACGCAACCGGTTCGCACCGCGCCATTGCCGACGAAGCTCGTCATCCCGCTGCGCCAGCACATCGGCAATCCGGCCAAGCCGGTGGTCGAGATCGGCGACCATGTGCTGAAGGGGCAGATGATCGGTGCGGCGGATGGCTATATTTCAGCAGCCGTCCACGCGTCGAGTTCCGGTACCGTCACCGCGATCGGTCCGGCCGTCGTGCCCCACGTATCGGGGCTACCCGACGACTGCATCACGATTGAAACCGATGGCCGCGACGAGTGGATCGTCCACGCGCCGATCGATTACCGCGCGATGGAGCCGGCCGACCTGCGCATGCGGCTGCGTGACCTGGGCATCGCCGGCCTCGGCGGCGCGGTATTCCCCAGCGCGGTCAAGCTCGACCCCGGTGCCTCGCACCACTGCCGGACACTCATCATCAACGGCGGCGAATGCGAACCGTGGATCACCTGCGACGATCTTCTGATGCGCACCCGGGCCGACGCGATCCTGCAGGGCGCAGCGATCATGCGCCACCTGCTGGGCAGCAGCGAAGTCCTGGTCGGGATCGAGGACAACAAGCCCGAGGCCATTGCAGCAATGCGGGCTGCGGCCGCGAATATGGATTTCGCGGTGGAGGTGATCGCGGTGCCAGCGCGCTATCCGGGAGGCGGCGCCAAGCAGCTGATCCAGACGCTGACCGGCAAGCAGGTTCCCTCAGGCAAGCTGTCAACCGACATCGGCATCCAGGTGTTCAACGTTGGCACCGCCCATGCGCTGGCGCGCGCGGTGCACCACGGCGAACCGCTGATCTCGCGCCTGGTCACCGTCACCGGACACGTGCTGCAGCCGCAGAATGTCGAGGTGCTGATCGGTACCCCGATGCATGAACTGATCACGCTGGCGGGCGAACGCGACGGCGCCACTGGCGTGCTGATGGGCGGGCCAATGATGGGCATGCCGGTGCCCGACTTCGACGTGCCGGTGGTCAAGGCCACCAACTGCATCCTGGTGAAGTCGAACGAACTGTTTCCGCCGCTGCCCAAGGCGCTGCCGTGCATCCGCTGCACCCGCTGCGCCGCTGCCTGCCCGGCCGAACTGCAGCCGCAGGAACTGTTCCGCTTCGCCAAGGCCGGCGACTTCGGCCGCGCGCAGGAATATCACCTGTTCGACTGCATCGAATGCGGCTGCTGCAGCTACGTCTGTCCCAGCCACATCCCGCTGGTCGACTTCTATCGCTACGCCAAGAGCGAAATCTGGGCGCGCGAAAAGGACAAGCGCGCGTCCGACCTCGCACGCGAGCGCCATGAATTCCGCCTGTTCCGGCAGGAGCGCGAGAAGAAGGAAAAGGCCGAGAAGCTCGCCGCCAAGGCACAGGCCGCGCGCGCGCAAGCTGCGCTGGATCAAACGCAGCATGCCGAACTGGCTGGGGCCCCTGCAACCGAAGGCACTGGCCAGAGCGATGCCGACGCCAAGAAGGCCCTGATCGCCGCCGCGCTGGCCCGCGCGCAGGCGAAAAAAGCCGAGGTCGCGCCGAAGAACATCGACCATTTACCGCCTGACAAGCAACGCGAGATCGAGGAGATCGAGGCGCGCCGGGCTAAAATCCGCGAACTGGCGCACCAGCCGCTGGAATCCGACGAGAAAAAACCCTGATGCCCTCCCCTTTCATTCTTGACCGCAGCAGCGTCACCCAGGTCATGGCATGGGTGCTGGCCGCGCTGCTACCCGGCCTCGCGGTGTATGTCTGGCTGTTCGGGCCGGGCATCCTGGTCACGCTGTCGCTCGCCACCGTGACGGCCCTGGCAGCCGAGGCCGCGATGCTGAAGGTGCGCGGCTACCCGGCCAAACCCTACCTGACCGATCTCTCCGCCATCGTCACCGCCTGGCTGCTGGCGTTGTCGCTCCCCTCGCTGGCGCCGTGGTGGCTGATCGTCACCGGCACGCTGTTCGCCATCGTGGTGGCCAAGCATCTGTATGGCGGGCTGGGGCAGAACATCTTCAACCCGGCGATGGTGGGCTACGCGGTGCTGATCGTGTCATTTCCGGTACAGATGACCCAATGGGCGGGGCCGCTTGCACTTACCGAAGTTCCACTTACGCTGGCGCAAAGCGCAAGCGTGATTTTTGGCGGCGATTTTCCCCAGTCCACGCTCGACGCAGTGACCATGGCGACCCCGCTGGATGCATTGCGAACGGGCCTGCTGCAGCAACTGACCGTCGACGAGGTGATGACGCAGCCGATTTTCGGCCATTACGGCGGCACCGGCTTCGAGTGGCTGGCGGGCGCTTTCCTGCTCGGCGGACTGCTGCTGTGGGCGTTGCGCATCATCGGCTGGCAGGTGCCGCTGGCGTTTCTCGCCGGTATCTGGTTGGCCGCCGGCTTCCTGCACTTCTTCGATGCCGGGCGCTTCGGTGCACCGTGGTTCCATCTGTTCGCGCCGTCGGTGATGCTCGGCGCCTTCTTCATCGCCACCGACCCGGTGTCGGGTGCGACCACGCCGCGCGGCAAGCTGATATTCGGCTTCGGCGCGGGCCTCCTCACCATGGTCATCCGCACCTGGGGCGGTTTCCCCGATGGCGTGGCCTTTGCGATCCTGCTGATGAACCTGTGCGTGCCGCTGATCGACCAGTACACCCAGCCCCGCATCTACGGCGACCAGGGCAAGGAGCCCGGCACATGATCAGCCCGGCGGCCAGCCGCAACGCGCTGCGTACCGGCGCGATCCTGTTCGTGTTCGCGCTCGTCGGCACCGCCATGCTGGCACTCACCTTCGACCGCACCGAACCGGTCATCACCCGCAGCCAGCAAGCTGAAAAACAGGCCCTCATCAACCAGGTGCTGCCTGCCACGCTATACGACAACGATCTGCTGCAAAGCCAGCAAAGCGTGCCGCCCGACGAACTGCTCGGTACCCGGCAGGCTTCGGCCATGTGGACTGCCCGCCGCGGCGGCGTGATCACTGCGGTGGTACTGGAAGCGATTGCTCCGGACGGCTACAGTGGCAACATTGGCCTGCTGATCGGCATCGACGTCAACGGCACGGTAACCGGAGTGCGCGTCACCGCCCACCGCGAAACGCCGGGACTCGGCGACTACATCGCCCGCACCAAGAGCCCATGGATCGAGCAGTTCGTCGGCAAGTCACTCGGCAATCCGGCATCCAGTCGCTGGAAAGTCACCAAGGATGGCGGCATGTTTGACGCCCGCGCCGGCGCCACCATTACACCCCGTGCGGTAGTCCGGGCTGTCAGGAATGCCCTCGATTATTTCGCACGGCACCGCGCGGCACTCGTCCCGCCTCCCGCCCGGACGGCCGGGGAAGTCGAAACCAAGGAGCAAGACGCATGATGACGATGAGCGAATTCCGCAGCCTGTTTCAGAACGGCCTCGTCAAGCAGAACACCGGCCTGGTGCAGCTGCTCGGCCTGTGTCCGCTGCTGGCGATCAGCACGACGCTGGTCAATGCGCTGTCGCTGGGCCTGGCGACCATGCTGGTGATGGCATCGGCCAGCGGTGCGGTGTCGGGTGTGCGCCATTTCGTGCCACACGAAATCCGCATCCCGATTTTTGTGCTGATCATCGCCTCGCTGGTCACGGTGATCGACCTGCTGATGAATGCGTTCGTGCACCCGCTGTACCTGGTGCTGGGGATCTTCATTCCGCTCATCACCACCAACTGCATCGTGCTGGCGCGCGCCGACGCGTTTGCTTCCAAGAACCGTCCGCTGGATAGCGTGATCGATGCCATTGCCATGGGACTGGGCCTGACACTGGTGCTTGTGGTGCTCGGCGGCATGCGCGAACTCGCCGGCCAGGGCACGCTGCTGTCGGGTATCGACCTGGTTTTCGGCGAGGATGCCAGGCAGTTCGTGCTGCACGTGCTGCCCAATTACCAGGGCTTTCTGCTCGCCATGTTGCCGCCCGGCGCCTTCATCGCGCTGGGCCTGTTGATCGCGGCCCACAACTGGAACAAGGCCCGCGTCGAACAACACGCACGCGCCACCGTGCCGATGCCGGCATGAAGCCGCCGCTGAAACGGCGTGTGCCGAAGCCGCGCAATCCCTATGTACCGCTGGTGCTTGCCCGCAAGGCGGGCGAACACGAAAAAACCCCCGGCGCCAGACGCCAGGCAGAAAAGCAGGCCCTGAAAAAACGCCTGACCGAACAGTGATCCCGCTTCGATGAACCAGGCCAAGCGTCACGAAATCTTCAGCCGCCTGCGCGCTGCCAACCCCCACCCCACCACCGAACTCGAGTACTCGACGCCGTTCGAGCTTCTGGTGGCGGTCGTGCTGTCGGCGCAGTCCACCGACAAGGGCGTCAACCTCGCCACCCGCAGGCTGTTTCCGGTGGCCCGCACCCCCGAGGCCATCGTCGCGCTGGGTGAAGCCGCGCTGGCAGACCTCATCAAGACGATCGGTCTGTACAAGAGCAAGGCCAGGCATCTCATCATCGCCTGCCGGATGCTGGCCGAACGGCACGGCAGCCAGGTGCCGGCCGATCGCGCCGCGCTCGAGGCGCTGCCGGGCGTGGGGCGCAAGACCGCAAACGTGATCCTGAACACCGCCTTCGGCCAACCGACGATGGCGGTCGATACCCATATCTTCCGCGTCGCCAACCGCACCGGCCTCGCGCCCGCCAAGACGGTGCTGGAGGTGGAAAGGAAGCTGCTCAAGACCATCCCCGCCGAGTTCCGCGTCGACGCCCACCACTGGCTGATCCTGCACGGACGCTATGTCTGCCAGGCAAGAAAGCCGAAATGCGGCGAGTGCATCATTGCGGACCTGTGCGAGTACAAGGACAAGACGTGGCCCGCAGCCGAGGGAAAGAAAAAACGCAGCCATGGTTCCACCGCCTCTGATGGAACAACCAGCCACTCGACCAAGCCCGCAAGCGGGCAAGCCGCTGGTTATCCTCCCCCCTCCCCCCGAACCGGGGGAAAGACCAAGCGCCGGGCTACGCCCGCCAAAACCGGTTAATGTTCAATCCCAGCCGCGACCAGGTTCGCCAGTTCTTCTTCGACGTTTGGGCGAAGTACCGTGCCGGACAGCCGCTGGCGGGCGCGGAGCAGCACGCGCTCGATGCCATGCTCGTCCATCCCGAATATCACGCGCTGCTCGACCAGCCGGATCACCACCGGGACCGGGATTACCTGCCCGAGGCCGGTGAAACCAACCCGTTCCTGCATCTTTCCATGCACATGGCGATTGCCGAGCAGCTGTCGATCGACCAGCCGCCGGGAATCCGCGAGCGTTACCAGCAGCTGCTCAAGCGCTATGGCAACGCGATGGACGCCCAGCATGACGTCATGGACTGCCTGGGAGAAATGATCTGGCAGGTGCAGCGCTACCAGACGGCATTCGATTCGACCACGTATTTGCATTGCCTGGACCTGAAGCTCGGCACGGCCTGACCTCCCATCGCCGCTTGCCGGCTTCATTTTGTCGAAATCCTGCCGATACTCCTGTTGAACACTCGACATGGGCGCCGCTTGGCGTCCGCTGGTGTCAGCCCGCCTCCTGGTCTCGATTGCACTGGTAGCTTTGCCAGGATCGTGCCTTGGGCTGCTGGCTCACCCGGGTCGCCAGCATGCGAGAAAAAAGCACTCATTGCTCCGAAACAGGTTGATTGATGAAACAGGTTGAACATCTCAAACTCAGTGGTCAGCTGCCCTCACCGCGCGGCATCGCGCTGGCAATCCTGGAGTTATCCCGGCGCGAGAACGCAACCCTGGGCGAGATTGCGCGGATCGTGCAGACCGATCCTGCCTTGTCCGGACGGCTGATCAAGCTGGCCAACTCCGCTTCGCAAATCGCCCGCCCGGTGGTGTCGGTGCAGGAGGCCGTGGTGCGCCAGGGCATGAACACCGTACGCCAGCTCGCACTGGGTTTTTCATTGCTGGACCAGTACCGGGGCGGGGCGTGCAAGGCATTCAACTACCAGGGGTACTGGTCACACTCGCTTCTGATGGCGCTCTGCATGCAGTCCCTGGGCGAGCGGGTGCACATCGCGGCGGCGGACGAACTCTTCGTGTGCGGCCTGCTGGCGCAGGTGGGGAAACTGGCACTGGCCACCGTGTACCCGGACGAATACAGCGCGGTGCTGACTGCGCACCAGGCCGACCCCACGCAAACGCTCGTCAGCCATGAGCGGGGCCGCCTGGAAACCGACCATATCGAACTGGGCATTGTCATGATGACCGACTGGGGCCTGCCCAGGGTCTTTACCGGACCACTCGCCCATTACGAGGATCCGGACCACCCGAGTTATCCCCACGACTCGCGCTCCAACAGTTTGATGCTGATGCTCCGACTGTCGTATCGCCTCGCCAATCTCGGGCTGGCCGAAGCCGATATGCGCCCGAACCTGGCCAGGGAATGGATCGCGCTGGCCGCCAGCCTCGACATCCAGCAGGACGCCGCCGGGGGCTTTATCGACGACGTGGTCGCCAAATGGCAGGAGTGGGGCAAACTGCTGCAGATTCCCGCCACTGCGCTGCCTTCGTTTGCCGAAGTCCTTCAAGCCGACTACGCGACTGAACAGGAAACCCCTGAGAGCGAACCGCCGCTGCGCATCATGGTGGCTGACGCAGACCCCTACTCCCGCAGCAAGACCATAGCGCTGCTGGCCGAGGGCAGCGAACACTTCGTGTATCCGGCCGAGAATGGCAACACGGCGCTGGCGCTGGCGATGGAGGTGCTGCCGCACGTCATCATCGCGCATTACGACCTGCCGCTGCTCGATGGCGTGGAGTTGTGCCAGGCATTGCGCGCAACCGTCGAGGGCCGCCGCATGCACATCCTGCTGGCAGCCCATGACAATTGCGAGGAAGAGCTGAACCGCGCTTACGAGGCGGGCGCTGACGGCTATGTGCCTGGCACCATCACTGCCGCCGGACTGCGCATCCGGCTGCAGGCGGCGCAACGCCTGGTCAGGCAGCAGGATGACTGGGAGAAGGACCGCGCCCAGCTGCGCCAGATCGCAGCCGAACTCGCCGTGGCCAACCGGCGGCTGGCCAATGTCGCGCTCACCGACCTGCTGACGGGGCTGCCCAATCGCCGCTCCGCCATGGATCAGCTCGATCAGGCCTGGAGTGCCGCGTCGCGTTCAGGGCTGCCGCTTTCGGTCATGGTGGTCGACATCGATCACTTCAAGCAGATCAACGATACCCATGGACACGCCGCCGGCGACATGGTGCTGCGCGAGGCCGCGGCGACCCTGCGCGCCTCGGCGCGACGCGAGGACAGCGTCTGCCGGATCGGTGGCGAGGAATTCCTGGTCATTTGTCCCAATACCGATCTCAAGTCGGCCATGCTGTCGGCCGAACGCCTGCGTGCCAGCCTGTGCGCAAAGCGGATCGCCATCGGACAGACCGAAAAAACCATCACCGTCAGCATCGGCGTGGCCATGCGCGGACCCGGCACCGCCGACATCGACGCACTCGTCAGCTCTGCCGACCAGGCGCTCTACGCGGCCAAGGAAGCCGGCCGCAACTGCACCTGCAACGGACGTCAACCACCGTCGCGTTGAACTGGCGCGTACGTGCCGCACGCTTGATGCGGTAGACGCGCGTCACAACGCGCGTGAAACCCTTCGCACCGCGTCATCTTCCGGGTGCGGCCCGATCCCGAACCCCAGGGCCTCCACCAGCTTCAGCATGGGGCGGTTGGCTTTGAGCACTTCGCCCTCCATGCGCTTCAAGCCCCTGCCGCGCGCCACGTCCATCAACACGTCCATGAGCTTGTGGCCGATGCCCTGCTTCTGCCACGCATCGCTCACCACCAGGGCAAATTCGCACGATTCGCCGTCCGGGTTGATCGCATAGCGCGCCACGCCAAGCTCCACTTCGCGGCCGTCGATTTGGGTCAATGCCAGAAGCGCCATCTCGCGCGTGTAGTCGATCTGGGTCAGCCGCGCCAGCGCGTCGGGCGAAAGCTCGCTCACCGCATCCATGAAACGGAAATAGCGGCTTTCCTGCGACAGGCTCTTCACGAAGCCCTGGGTCAGATCGGCATCTTCCGGACGGATCGGACGAATGATGACGTCGTTGCCCGAGGGCAGCTGCCAGTGCGAAACCAGATGCGCCGGGTAGGGATGGATCGCCATGTGGCCGTAACGGTCGGCGGTCGGCACCCGCGGCGCGATGACGATGCGCGCATCCAGCGCCAGCGCACCGTGCTCGTCCACCAGCAAGGGGTTGATGTCCATTTCTGCCAGCCAGGGCAACTCGCAGACCATTTCCGACAGGCGCAGCAGCACGTTCTCCAGTGCGGCCATGTCGACCGGCGGGCGGTTGCGGAACGGGCCCAGCAGGGTGGCAACCCGGGTGCGCTGGATCAGGTCGCGCGCCAGGTAGTGATTGAGTGGCGGCAGGGTCACCGCACGATCGCGGAACGCCTCGACGTCGACACCGCCGGCGCCGAACACGATCACCGGCCCCAGCACCGGATCGGAGGTCATCCCCAGCAGCACTTCGCGCGCGTGCGGGCGTGCCACCATGGGCTCGACGACGATGCCGTCGAGGGTGGCGTCAGGGCGCAGGCGCTTGATGTCGGCCAGCATCTCGCCAAAGGCCGAGCGCACCGCCTGGCCGCTGGACAGCCCGAGGCGCACGCCGTTGACGTCGGACTTGTGGGTGATGTCCGGCGAGTTGATCTTCATCGCCACCGGGAAGCCCAGCTGCTGCGCCATCAGCATTGCTTCCATGGGATCGCGCGCGATCAGGGTCTGCGCGATCGGGATATGAAAGGCCGCCAGCAGCGCCTTCGATTCCACCTCGTTCAACAGGTGGCGGCCATGCGCCAGGGCACTCTCGATGATCAGGCGGGCGCCTTCCACGTCCGGCGCGGCCTGCTGCGACAGCGGTCCAGGCGTCTGCATCAACTGGCGCTGGTTATCGTAAAAGGCGGAGAGAAAGGAGAACACCTCGACCGCCGGTTCCGGCGTGGTGAAGTAGGGAATCCCGGCCTGCTTGAACAGGCGCCGGCCCTCGTGCACCTGGGCTTCACCCATCCAGCAGGTCAGTACCGGTTTGCTCGAATTTTTTGCCGCCTCGATCACGGCTGCGGCCACCTCGGTCGGTCGCGTCATCGCCTGCGGCGTCAGCATCACCAGCACGCCGTCGACGCCATCGTCGTCGAGGCAGGCGTCAACCGCCGCACGATAGCGCTCGGCTGTGGCATCGCCGATGATGTCAAGCGGGTTGGCACGCGACCAGCTGGCCGGCAGCACGCCGTCGAGCGTGGCGAGCGTGGCAGGAGAAAGCTCGGCCATGCGCACCCCCATGTCGACTGCGAGATCGGTGGCCATGACGCCAGGGCCGCCGCCGTTGGTGACGATGGCGAGCCGATTGCCGGAGGGCCGGATGTGGGTCGACAGCGCCCGCGCCGAGGCAAACAGCTGCAGGATGGTGTTGACCCGCACCACGCCGGCCCGCCGCACCAGCGCGTCGAACACCGCGTCGGAGCCGACCAGCGCGCCGGTGTGCGACTGCACCGCGCGCGACCCCGCCGCGTGGCGCCCCACCTTGACCAGGACAATGGGCTTGAGGCGGGCAGTGGCGCGCAGCGCGCTCATGAAGCGGCGCGCGTCGCGGATGCCTTCGATGTAGAGCAGGATGCCGCGCGTCTGTGTGTCAGTCGCGAGGTAGTCGAGGATCTCGCCGAAATCGAGGTCGGCCGAGGCACCGGTGGAGACCACGCTGGAAAAGCCGATGCCGTTGTTTTCCGCCCAGTCCAGCATGGCGGTGCAGATTGCGCCCGACTGAGACACCAGTGCAAGATCACCGGACAGGGTCGCACCCTGGCTGAAGGTGGCATTGAGCCCGATGGACGGCCGCTGGACCCCCAGGCAGTTGGGGCCGATGAAGCGGATGCCATGCTTCCTGGCCACCGCCTTCAGCGCATCCTCCAGCGCCGCGCCCCGCTCGCCTGTCTCGCGAAAGCCGGCCGACAGCACGATGGCATGGCGGATGCCGCGTTGCCCGCATTGCTCCATGATCGGCGCCACGGTCGGCGCCGGCGTCGCGATCAGCGCCAGTTCCGGGATGACCGGCAGTTCGCCGGCCGACGCATAGCAGGGCACGCCGAAAACCGTCTGATGCTTCGGATTGACCGGATAGACCTCGCCCTTGTAGCCGGCATTGCGCAGGTTGCGAAACAGGATGCCGGCAACCGAATCCTCGCGCTCGCTTGCGCCGAAGACTGCCACTGAGCGGGCATTGAACAGGGGGTGCAGATAGTGATGGGACATGGCTTCGATATCGGTAATTGCAGCTGAGGCCCGACAGGGCCGGGACGCACTATGCTAGGGCATCCCCTGTTACAGCGCCATCACAGCCGGCGTATAGTTTCTCCATTGTTTTTACTTCGCGCACCATGCACACCGCCTACATCACCCACCCCAGCTATCTCCTGCACAGCATGGGGGGCTGGCATCCGGAAAGTCCCGAGCGCCTGCGTGCCGTCGACGACCGCCTGCATGCCGCCCATCTGTTCGATTATCTGGTGCACCTCGAAGCTGCGCGGGCGAATCGCGGCCAGCTGCTGCGGGTGCATGACGCTGCCTATATCGACTTCGTCGAAGCGTCCTCGCCCAGCGAAGGCTTCCACGCGCTCGATCCCGACACCAGCATGAACCCGCACACCCTGGAGGCCGCCTGGCATGCCGCCGGCGGGGCGGTGATGGCGGTGGACAGCATCATGCGCGGCGAGGTCGGCAACGCCTTCGTCGCCTGCCGCCCGCCCGGCCACCATGCCACCCGCAACCAGGCCATGGGCTTCTGCTTCTTCAACAACGTCGCCGTCGCCGCCGCCCATGCGCTGGAAGCGCACGGACTCGAACGCGTCGCCATCGTCGATTTCGACGTCCACCACGGCAACGGCACCGAGGACATCTTCAAGGACGAGCCGCGTGTGATGCTGTGCTCCACCTTCCAGCACCCCTTCTATCCCAACTGCGGCGCTAACACCGTCAGCGATCACATCGTCAACTTGCCGCTGCCCGCCGGCACCACCGGACCCGCCTACCGCGAAGCCTTCAGCGCGCGCATCCTGCCAGGCCTGGAAAGCTTTCGCCCACAGATGCTGTTTTGCTCCGCCGGATTCGATGGCCACCGCGAAGACGACATGGCGCAGTTCGGCCTGGTCGAAGCGGACTACATCTGGATCACCGAACAAGTGATGGCGGTGGCGGCACGCCATGCCGAAGGCCGCATCGTCTCGGTACTGGAAGGCGGCTACGACCTCAATTCACTGGGACGCAGCGTGGCGGCGCACATCAAGGCGCTGGCCGCGTTATGAGTCACGCTTTGCGGCCCTTGCGGGCTGTATCAGCGGGGTCAGGAATGCAGCGCAGCTTTAGGCGCTCAGGCCCCGGGGTGGGGGGGGAACCGTTCCGGCTGTTTCCTTAAGGGCAGTTCCACCCGCCCCGCGCCACGCAACAGCAGGACGCGAATTATCTTCTATGGTTAAGAACCAGGGTGGATTTGACTGTGTAAAAGGAGATTCAAATGAAGACGAAATGGCTTGGTGAAGCGCTTGCGGTTATGGGCTTTCTCGCAGCAGTTCCAACAGCGGTGGCGGGCAATCCGGAAAGTGGGTGTGACGTTGTCACGCTAAGCGGCAGTGGCACGCGTCTGGAGAGCGGTGTGACCGTGGGAAACTCGACTATGACCATCGTCGCGACCGGCGAACAGATCCCGGTCACGTTCACTGCCGTACCGCTGGGCATTACCGACTTCCAGGATGGCAAGGCGACTTTTATTTCCTCGCATGAGTTCAAGGGCGTGAACAACCGCCGCGTGCACTTTACAAGCTTCGATGAAATCAAGACCGTCCCGTTGCAGGGCGATCCGAGTTGCAGCCAGGGCGAATGCGGGCTGGTATTCAAGCTGGTATTGAAGACGGGCATCGGCGACTACAACTGCGGTGAGATTGTCAGTGGCTACGACCCGACGCTTACATCCTTCACCTCGACGCTGCAAGGCAACACCCTGCAACTCAATTCCGTTGGGAAGCTCTGCAAATGCAAGCTCAGCGGAAACAACTGATGCGGCCTGAGACGACCGCCAACGCCCATTCTCTGCAGACGCATCAGCCTTCCACGAAGCACCCTCATGGCCATACGGATCGTACGATTAGGCAGTAGCAGGGCAGGCGACGAGGGGTTGCGCATCGGTACGGTGCGGCGCCCCCCGCGCGGCGTGCGGAAGGAAGACTATGCGTCGAAGGATATCTATGACGTGTGGTTTCCGAACCTGTCTCCGAGCGAGGCCCTGCTTCGGGAAGCCTTTCCAGTGACGGACGACAAAACCTGGCGCGCGTTCAAACGGCGGTTCCTTGCGGAAATGAAGGTGCCTGAAGCGAGGCGGAATCTGGATCTTCTCGCCGCGCTCTCGCACCACGCCAACTTCTCCATCGGCTGCTACTGCGAGGACGAAAGTCGCTGCCACCGATCGATACTCAAAGCGCTTCTCGAAACGCGGGACGCTGAAATCAGCTAAGCCAACCGCTATAACGCCCACCCCGCCAGTTCCATCGGCCAGCGCACCGCGGCCGCCACTACGAGCGCCACGCCGATGGAGAGCCCGACGGAATAGAGTGCATCGCGCCGGCCGAGCAGTTTCAGCATCATGGCGAAGGTGGACACGCAGGGCACGTAGAAGGTCAGAAACACCAGGAAGGTGGCGATCTGCGTGGTGTCGAGCACGCCGGCCAGTTCCTGCGTGCCGAGCGCGGTGAATACCATCAGCAGAGACAGTTCCTTGCGCAGCACGCCGAACAGGATCGGCACGCCCAGCGCCGCCGGTAGCCCCAGCCACCAGCCCGTCACCGGCGTGAGCGCGAGATTGATCCAGTCGTCCATGCCGACATGGCTCAGCAGCGCCAGCACCACGCTGCCCGCCACCAGGAGCGGCAGCACGATGGTGACGATGTCGCGGCTGCGCGCCCAGGTATTGACCAGCAAGGCGCGCAAAGTGGGCACGGCATAGGGCGGGATCTCCTGGATCATGCCGGGCGTGGTCTCGGGATAGCGGCGCTTCAGGAGCTTGCCGACCAGGCTGACGACGATGGGGGCGAGCATGAAAAGCGCAAATACACCGAAGCCGCCGAGGTACTTGCCGCCCACCGCCAGAATGATGGCCGAACGCGCCGAACAGGGCAGGAAGGTGATCAGCAATGAAGCCACGGTGCGGTCGCGGCCGTGGGTGACGGCGGCGGTGGCGGCCAGTGCCGGCACGTTGCAGCCCAGCCCCATCAGGAACGGCAGGGCAACGCCGCCGTGCAGGCCCAGCCGATGGAAGCCGCGATCGACGACGAAGGCCACACGGTGCATGATCCCGGATTCTTCCAGCAACACCAGCACCACCACCAGTGGAATCATGTAGGGAATGACGATGCCCGCCAGGCCGATGAAGCCATCCAGCACCGCGCGGGCGACCACCCCCACGAGATCGGTTGGTTGCCACGGCGCGGCCCATTCGATCAGGCGTGCGACAGTGAGTGCGTCGAGAAAGGCACTGACCTCGAACACCACGAAAAGCACCAGGGCAAAGATCGCCAGCGAGCCGACGAAGCCCCAGCGCGGATGCAGGAAGAGGTCATCCGCCCAGATCTGCCAGCGCGGCGGTGTGCCCTCCTGACCAGGACGGGTCACCGCCTCGAACAGGATGGCTGCGCGGTGATGCCGGTCGGCGTGGATTTCCTCCGCCAGCAGACGCGGCAAGGCTGCATCGGCAGCGGCGCGCGCGACCAGCAGGGCTGCATGCTGGCCAGGAAAGTGTGCCTGCAGTTCCTGTGCGAAATAACCGTCGTTCTCCGCAAGCTGCAGCGTCAGCAAGGCTGATGGCACCGCGAACGCCGCCGCCACCTCGGGCTGCCGGGCGATCTCGGCGATGGCGTGCAATTGCATCTCGATGTGCGCGCTGGGCGATTGCGCCGGCGGCTGCGCGTGGCCATGCCGGGCCTCGCGCGCGACCCGCACCACGGTGGTATACAGATCGGCCAGGCCGATGCCCATGTGCGCCACGGTCGGCACCACCGGCGCGCCCAGTTTCGCCGACAGGGCGCGCACATTGATGAAGCGCCGCCTGGAACGCGCCTCGTCCATGCGGTTGAGTGCAAACACCATCGGCCGGCCCAGCTGCATCAGTTCCAGCGCGAGTTCGAGGTCACGCTCAAGCGCCGTGGCATCCATCACCATCAGCAGCACGTCGGGGGCGTCAAAAGTGCTCGCCGGCTGATGGGCCTCGTGTCCGGCGATGGCCGGCCAGTGATCGCCCCACAAGAGGTATTTAAGCGTCACGCAGGCGTCCGCATCCAGATCGTGCAGGCCGTCGACGGCGGGCAGCGCGACCAGGGAAATCTGGTCGATGCCCACCTCGACCAGGCATTCCTCGTACGCGGGACCGATGCCGGCAAGGCGCTCGTGGCGTGTGGAGGTGGCGGCGGCTGCGCGGAAGATGCTGTGCTTGCCGCTGCCGGCGCGTCCGATGATCGCCACGCGAGGCCGCCTTGCGCCGCGCAGGCCGGGGCCGTGGAGGGTGAAGGTATGCGCGGGCGGGGTCATTATTAGCGACGTCTCATATGAGAATGTTTCTCATTTGTATGGGTTTTTGGCGCAGCTGTCAATCATTGCCTGGCCAGCTTCGGCATCCGGGTTCAGGCCATGGCAAACAACAGCTGCTGCCGACCCTGGGCGCGACCGGCCAGCCGGGTGATCAATAGGCGGGGGCCGCCTGCGCCTTCCGCCACACCCAGGGCGGCGTCGGCGCGGCGTCCTGCCACAGCCCGATCCGCTCTTTCTGCGCCTCATGCTGCAACGCCAACATGCCATGGCGCACCGCACCACGCGCCGACGCCCTAGAGGACTCCGATCCACTACGTGCTGAAGCGCGTGTGGAGTCGTATGCCCTAAAGGACTCCGATCCACTACGTGCTGAAGCGCGTGTGGAGTCGTATGCCCAGGCCAGGCCGTGCCGCACCATGTCCGCGTTGATCGACCGGTCCTCCACGGCAAGGTGCCCCAGTTTGCGGCCGTAGACATCGATGGCGACGATGTCCAGCTGCGCTCGCTGCTTCAGCACCCGTGCCTTTAGCGCTTCGGTGGCAGCCTCGCCAAATGGCTGGCTGGTTTCGGGGGCGTCGATATCAGCCAGTCGAACCTTCAGGAAGGCGCGCGATCCGGGGGAATAGTGGTCGGGCCTGAACAGCACGGTGTCGCCGTCGATCACCACGATGACGACGCCGTGCAGCGTGTCTGCGCAAACCGTTCCGGACGCGACGAACAGCAGCCACAGCGCCAGCAGGATTCTCACCCGGCGAGCATCTCCGCGGCGTGCTGCCGGGTGGTGGCGGTGATCTTGAGTCCGCCGAGCATGCGCGCGACTTCCTCCACCCGCGTGTCGGCGTCGAGCAATTCGATATTCGACGACACAAAGCCGCCGCTGGCCTGCTTCGCCACCCGCAGGTGCTGCGCGCCGCGCGCCGCCACCTGCGGCAAGTGGGTGATGACCAGCACCTGCCGGGTTTCGGCGAGCCTGGCCAGCCGCCTCCCGACCGCTTCGGCCACGCTGCCGCCGATGCCGACATCGACCTCGTCGAAGATCAGCGTCGGCACCCCGGCTACACCCGACAGCGCGGTCTGGATCGCCAGGCTGATGCGCGACAGTTCGCCGCCCGACGCCACCTTGCCGAGCGGCCCCGGCGGCAGGCCGGGGTGGCTGGCGGCGAGAAAGCTGACGTCTTCCAGCCCGTGTGCACGCGGCTCGCTCACCGGCTGCAGCACGATATCGAGGTGCCCGCCGGCCAGCGCCAGTTCGTGCATCGCCGCCGTCACCTGCTTCGACAACGCGGCAGCGGCCTTGCGGCGTAGCGCGCCGAGCGGCTTCGCCTCGGTCTGGTAATGCGCGAAAGCAGCATCCTCGGCTGCCTGCAGGGCTTCAAGGTCGTCACCGGCCGCCAGTTCGGCCAGGCGCGCCTGAAACTGCTCAAGCAGGCCGGCCAGCGCAGCGGGCTGCACGCGGTGCTTGCGCGCCAGGCGATGCAGGTCGGCGAGCAACCGGTCGAGCCCGGCGAGACGCTCGGGATCGAGGTTCAGGCTGTCGACATAGCGGCGCAGTTCATGCACTGCCTCGGCGATATCGGCGCCCGCCGCATCCAGCAGCGCGGCAATGTCCTTCAGGCTGTCGTCCACTGCCTGCATCGTGCCGAGCCGCGCGCGCATGTCGCCGAGCTGGCCGGACACAGCCGACTCGCCCTCGTCGAGTCCCTGGATCAGGACATGGCTGCCTTCGAGCAGGGTGGTGACGTGTGCCAGCCGGGCATGCTCGGCCTGGATCTCGTCCCAGCGCGCGAGGTCGTCACCGAGCGCAGACAACTCCTCCACCGCCAGGGTCAATCCTTCACGCTCGATCTGCCGCGCCTGGCCGTGGATTTCAGCGTCCAGGCGCCGCTGCCGCACAGCCTGCCAGGCGTGCCAGGCGTCAGCCACCGCGGCGGCCTGCTGCTGCGCACCGGCGTAGGCATCGAGCACCTCGCGCTGGGTTGTCGGGCGCAACAGCGCGTGGTGAGCGTGCTGGCCATGGATATCGAGCAGGAATTCGGCGGCGTCCTTCAGTTGCGTGAGCAGCGCGGCGCTGCCATTGATGAAGGCGCGCGAGCGGCCGCCGGCATCGATCACGCGGCGCAGGATCAGCGTGCCTTCGTCCGCCGCGAAGCCGGCTTCATCGAGCCAGTGCGCCAGCTGTGGCAAGCCGTCGATGGCAAATTCGGCGGCGATCTCGGCGCGCGGTGCGCCCTGGCGCACCACCCCACCTTCGGCACGGTCGCCGAGCGCCAGCGCAAGTGCGTCGACCAGGATCGACTTGCCAGCGCCGGTCTCGCCGGTGAGGACCGTGAGCCCCGGCGCGAAGTCAAGCTCGACCGATTCGACCAGCAGGTAATTGCGGATGGATAAATGAGCGAGCATGAACGCGCGCGTCGCAGGCGGGTTAAAGTTTCTTGCCCCAGTGCAGCTTCTGCCGCAGGGTGTCGTAGTAGCTGTAGGCGTGCGGATGCAGCAGGGTGACCGGGCGGCTGGCGCGGGTGATCCACACGTGGTCGCCGCTCCTCAGGTCGAAATGATGCTGGCCGTCGAAGTGCACCCGCGCATCGTCGGCATAGGTCAGGTGCAGTTCGATGCGCGAATGGCTGCTGACCACGATGGGGCGAGCCGACAGGGTATGCGGGCAGATCGGCACCAGCGCCACGGCCTCGAGCGTCGGATGCACGATGGGTCCACCCGCCGACAGCGCATACGCGGTGGTGCCGGTCGGGCTGGTGACCACCAGGCCGTCGGCCCGCTGGCTATAGACGAACTCGCTGTTGATGGCGATTTCCAGATCGATCAGGCGGCCCGAACCACCCTTGCCCACCACCACATCGTTGAACGCGGTGGCCTCGAACACACGCTCGCCATTGCGGCGGATCTGCCCGTTCAGGAGGATGCGCTCTTCCGCCACATACTGCCCGCTGAGAATTTCAGCCACGGCGTCGAACATGCCATCGACCGTGATATCGGTGAGAAATCCCAGCCGCCCCTGGTTGATGCCGATCAGCGGCACGCCTTGCGGCGCCAGTTCGCGCGCGATCGACAGCATGGTGCCATCTCCGCCCAGCACCACCACGGCATCGCTTTCGGCCGCCAGATCGTGCAGGTTGCGCTTGGGAAAATCCTCGATCGCAAAATGCTCCGCGGTCTGACTGGCCAGCAGAACGGTATGCCCGCGCCCGCGAAGAAATTCTCCCAACGCCCGCATGGAAGCTTCCATGCCCTGGTTATCGTATTTGCCGACGAGGCCGACGGTGTGGAAAGGGGTGTGCATGGGGGACGATTATAAAGGGGTCGGCGGTCGGGGATCAGGATTCAGGGAATGCACTGCGCATTTATTGATCAAACCAGTATTGCCGATACCACGCGCCCCTGCCCCCTGCCCCCTATATAATCCCTCCATGCTCAACGACCGCGCCCGCATCCTGCTGAAAACCCTGGTGGAACGTTACATCGCCGATGGCGAGCCGGTGGGATCGCGCACCCTGTCGAAGCACGCTGGACTGGCCCTGTCACCGGCGAGTATCCGCAACATCATGTCCGACCTTGAAGAAATCGGCTTTGTCGCCAGTCCGCATACCTCGGCCGGACGCGTGCCGACACCGCGTGGCTACCGCTTCTTCGTCGACACGCTGCTGACGGTCCGGCCGCTGGAGCAAAGCGCGGTGAGCCAGCTCGAATCCAGCCTGACGCCTTCCGACCCTCAGCGGCTGATGACGGCGGCTTCGACCCTGCTGTCCGATCTCAGCCAGTTCGCCGGGCTGGTGATGACGCCGCGGCGCAGCCCGGCATTCCGCCAGATCGAATTTCTCAGCCTGTCGGACAAGCGCATCCTGCTCATCATCGTCACCATGGAAGGCGAAGTCGAAAACCGCGTCATCCTCACCGAACAACCGGTCAGTGCGTCTGCACTGACCGAGGCCGCCAATTACTTCAACCAGAATTTTGCTGGCCAGCGCTTCGACCAGGTGCGCGTGAAGCTGCGCGAGGAACTCGGCCGCATGCGCGACGACATCACCCGGCTGATGGCCGCCGCAGTCGATGCCGGCAGCCAGGCGCACGACGCCAGCCAGGACAACGTGGTGGTGTCCGGCAGCCGCAGGCTGCTCGACGTGCAGGAACTTTCCAGCAACATGGGCAGCCTGCGCCGGCTGTTCGACGCCTTCGAACAGAAAACCGGGCTCCTGCAATTGCTCGACCAGTCGCGCAGCGCCACCGGCGTGCAGATCTTCATCGGCGGCGAATCCGACCTGCTGCCGCTCGACGAATGCAGCCTGGTCACCGCGCCCTACTCCGTGGACGGCCAGGTGGTCGGCACGCTCGGCGTGGTCGGCCCCACCCGCATGGCCTATGAGCGCGTGGTGCCGATCGTCGACATCACCGCCAAACTTCTATCGAGCGCGCTGTCGCACCACTGATGCGCTATCTCAAAGAGCCCGACTACACCCACGGCCAGCAGGCCCGGACCGGCATCCTTCTGGTCAACCTCGGCACCCCCGCGGCACCCACCGCCAGCGCGCTGCGGCCCTACCTGAAGGAGTTCCTGTCCGACCCGCGCGTGGTGGAAATCCCGCGCGCCGTGTGGTGGCTGATCCTCAACGGCATCATCCTCAATACGCGGCCGAAGAAATCCGCCGAGAAATACGCCTCGATCTGGACCCCTGACGGCTCGCCACTCAAGGTCCACACCGAGAAACAGGCCAAGCTGCTAAAAGGCTGGCTTGGCGAGAAAATCGCCACGCCGTTCATGGTCGAATACGCCATGCGCTACGGCCAGCCGTCGGTGCCCGACACCCTGGCGCGGATGAAGGCCGCCGGCTGCGACCGTATCCTGATCCTGCCGTCCTATCCGCAGTACGCCGCATCCAGCAGCGCCACCGCATTCGACGCCGCCTACGCCTGGCTGCTGAAGACCCGCAACCAGCCTGCATTGCGCACGGTGAAGCACTACCATGACCACCCCGCCTACATCCACGCGCTGGCCGCCAACATCCGCGACTACTGGCAGATGCACGGCCGCCCCGATGTCCTGCTGATGAGCTTCCACGGCGTGCCGCGTTATACGCTCGACAGGGGTGACCCCTACCACTGCGAATGCCAGAAGACCGGGCGGCTGCTCGCCGAAGCGCTCGGGCTCGAACCCGAACAGTTCCGCCTCACCTTCCAGTCGCGCTTCGGCCGTGCCGAATGGCTCACGCCCTACACCGACAAGACGCTGGAGGCGCTCGGCCGTGAAGGCGTGGCGCGCGTCGACATTGTCGCCCCGGGCTTTACCGCAGACTGTCTGGAAACACTGGAAGAACTGGCGATGGAAGGCCGCACCGGTTTCATGCAGGCCGGCGGCAAGGAGTTTCACTACATCCCCGCACTCAACGAACATCCGCAATGGATCGCCGCGCTGGGCCGGATTGCACTGGACAACCTGGGCGGCTGGGTGAGCGAAACCTGGAATCGCGACGCCGACGAACAGGCGAGACAAACCAGCAAGAATCTGGCCCTCACGCTGGGGGCCCGCAACTGACACGCGCCCTCCCCCTCTACACGCACACGCACAACCACCGCGCCAGACAAGCAGACAAACCGGACCCCTGACCGGGAACTCCCGGGCCCGATCGGGAATCCATGGCTGCAGAACCGTCACGGTTGCCATTCTTGATTCTCTTCTCATGGAGGAGCCCATGTACAAGAAGCCCCTGGCAATTGCCGGCTTCGCCTGTCTTGCCCTTTCCGGCATGGCCGGCGCCGCCGACATCCACACCCGAACCATCGCGTCCACCTGCATGTCCTGCCACGGCCACGGCGGCAAAAGCCAGGGCACCATCCCCAGCCTGGCTGGAATGGACCCGGATTATTTCGTGCGATTGATGCAGGGATTCAAAACCGGCACGCGACCCGCGACCATCATGCAGCGTCATGCCTCCGGCTATACGGACGCCGAAATCGCGGCCATGGCCAGCTATTTCTCCACGCTGAAGTGATCCCCTGCAGGAGGCCCGAGACATGAAGCCGAATCGTCGCAATTTTCTGAAATTTACCGTTGCCGGCACAGCCGCTGCGCTCACCGGCTGCGCCACCCTGCCCGGCAGTTCAGCAACCCGCGCCCACGTCGTCGTGGTCGGCGCCGGCTTCGGCGGTGCCACCTGCGCCAGGTATCTGCGCCAGTGGGGCCCAGACATCGACGTCACCCTGATCGAGCCGAACGACAGATTCATTTCCTGTCCGATTTCCAACTGGGTGCTGGGCGGCCTGCGCAGCATGGACGACATCACCCATGGCTACGACAAGCTGCCCGGGCATGGCATCAGGATGGTCAGGGATTCGGTCGTCGCCATCGACCCCGCCAGGCGTACCGTCACGACCCGCGGCGGCGCCAGCATCAGCTATGACCGTCTGGTACTCGCCCCCGGCATCGAGATCCTCACCGATACGGTCGAAGGCTTCAGGGAGGCCGAAGCCGCCGGCAAGGTAGTCCACGCCTGGAAGGCCGGTCCGCAGACCGCGCTGCTGAGAAAGCAGCTCGAAGCCATGCCCGATGGCGGCACCTTCGTCATGTCGGTTCCGGCGGCACCCTACCGCTGCCCGCCCGGCCCCTACGAACGGGCGTGCCTGGTGGCCCACTATTTCAAGCAGGCCAAGCCGAAGTCCAGGATCATCCTGCTCGACGGCAATGCGGACGTGGCGTCGAAGAAGGCCCTGTTCACGGATGCATGGAACACCCTCTATCCGGGCATGATCGATTACCGGCCCAATAACGCCCCGTACGCGGTGGACGGCCGCGCGATGCGTGTTTCCACCGAGTTCGACGATGTCAGGGGGGACGTGCTGAACGTCGTGCCCCGCCAGCGCGCGGGTGAACTCTGCGCACTGGCCGGTGCGCGCAACGACAGCGGCGGCAACTGGTGCACAGTCGACTTCGTCACCTTCGAGTCAACCACCGTGCCCAACGTCCACATCATCGGTGACTCGGTTCTGTCCAGCCTGCCGAAGTCCGGCCACATGGCGACCAACCAGGCCAAGATCTGCGCCGCCGCCATCGTCGAACTGCTGGCAGGTCGCCAGCCCGACCCCACGCCGGTGCTTGTTAACACCTGCTACTCGGCCACATCCGGCAACACCTCCGGCTATGTCGCCAACGTTTACCGCCACGAAGCCGGCAAGGGCTACGTCAGCCAGCCCGGAGGCGGTGCCACCACCAGGGGCGACGAGGACAACTTCAAGTTCAACCAGGCCTGGGCCAGAAACATCTGGGCCGAAGTGCTAGGCTGAGCGGATTCAAAGACGCAATACAAAACGGGGCTGCGGCCTCGTTTCGTTTGCTCACTGCCCTTTGAGTTAAGGAACCAGCAGGACGGCAACAATGTCCCGCTAATGATCGCCACCTCGGGACCGATCGGCAGCCAGTTCATGTCCACGACATGGATCATGCGCAATGCGGCCGAGAGCCTGCCGGCCAGTTCGACTGCCTGTTGCAGCGCATGCCGGGACGTATCGCTTTCGTCCACCGCCACCAGAATCTTCGTGCTCCTAGCCGATCTGCGAAAACAGCCTGGAGCGGGTGCATTGCGTGATGTCGTGGGTGACGGTGAAGCTGCCCCCCCGGCCGGCCCGCTTGAATCATGGCCCGGGCGCCGAGAGCCGTTATTTTTGTTGCCTGAGAATCATGACTGTCGCATCATTGGCGATGCCTGCTGCGCTCAATCCGACGAGAAACACCATGCCGCCCGGACCAGATCAAGGAACGAACAACCACCGGCTATCACGCCGCGCCGTGCTGCTGGGTTTTCTGCTGTCCTTTTCCGCCGGCCTGTTTGCCGATGAAAAGCCGCATGCCCCCCAAACGCTGCCGGGCACGGTCATCGTCAGCGCGGAGCAGGTGGTCGAACTGGTCCTGTCCAGGCCTGGACTCGTCATCATCGATTCGCGCAAGAAGTCCGAATTCGCCAAGGGCCATATCGAAGGCGCCGTCAATCTGCTGAACACCTCCATGCGCCCTGAAGACCTGGCGGCCATCGTTCCCGACAAGACCGCACCGATCGTTTTCTACTGCAATGGCACCCGCTGTATGCGGAGTTCGGACGCCATACGCAAGGCAACGGACTGGGGCTACCGAAACATATTCTGGTTCCGTGGCGGCTGGAAGGAATGGGAAGAAAAGCGATTGCCTGCCATCACGGAATAAGCGACGTGTCACGGCAATCCAGGCCTTCCGACTTGACCGCCGCATTGCGGAGCAGCCTGCACGCTCATGCGCATTGAATCCCTGTCCATCAGAACCGTCACCGTCATCATCATCCTGATGATAGGCACCGTTGCCAGCGCCTTGTCGCTGTTTGCCGGCAACTACTTCCGGCAGGCTGCGCTGAACGCCCAGATGAACAGCCTGTCGCGGGTCATCGAGGTGGCCTCCCAGGAGATGCTCAAGGCGGTGAGGGGGCATGCCTTCGATCTCGGCATGCGCCTCGGCCACAGCGACGAAATGATCCGGGCCATCCGCAACGCGAACCGGCCCGGCGGCCACGGCGAGCTGGTACAACTGCTGGACGACCCGTTCATCAACGGCTTCGTCGGCTTCGCGAACATCAACCTGGAAAAGATCCGGGTCTACGACCTCGACCTGCGGCTGATCGCCGAGAGCGCGAAGGGCATCACCGGCCTGAAGGGAAAGCTTGCCGCCCCCCTGACGCACAGCCTTGCGCAACGTTCCGGCGTCGAGCGCCTGAAGGCTGTCGATGCGCTCTGGATGTCTCCGAAGGGGCCGCTGCATTCGACGCTCGTTCCCATCGGCGGCCTCCGTCAAATCGGCTATCTGGAAATCATCATCAATCCGGTGTTCAACCTCCCGGACATCGGCGTCATCACCCGGACACCGATCAGCATTTTCTCGCCTGACGGCAAGCCCATCATCGCCAGCGATCCCGGCAGCACCGATAACAGCCTGCCGATCGCCTACACCCTGAATACCGCAGATGGCCTGCCTGCATTCAAGATCGTCGGCTACGAGGATGTCGGAGCACTCAACACAGAAATGGAGCGAACCCGCATCGTCACCGTCACGGGCTTTCTGCTGTTGACCTTCGGTACCCTGCTGTTTGCCCTGTGGCTGTTCAACCGCTTCCTGTTCGTGCCGCTCCAGCGCATGGTGCAGGACATGAAGCAGATGGCGGCCGGCAAGCTCGACCAGCCGGTGAACAAGAATGGCTTGCGGGATTTCTCCATCCTCGCCGA
>JAABQU010000153.1 GCA_011391285.1 Thiobacillus sp. | reverse complement strand
AAGCGTGAGCGGATTTTCCGGCCGGCGCTTTCAGGATGAAGCCGCTTCCGCGGGGCGGGTCAAAGGTGGCCGGCTTCCATGAACGACAGCGAGGACGGCCCCGCGACGATGAAATGGTCGAGCACGCGAATGTCCACCAGCGCCAGGGCATCCGCCAGCTTGCGGGTAAGGCTGCGGTCGGCCTGGCTGGGTTCGGCGACCCCGCTGGGATGGTTGTGCGCCAGGATCAGCGCGGCGGCATTGTGCGCCAGCGCGCGCTTGACGATTTCGCGCGGGTAGACGCTGGTTTGCGTCAGGGTGCCGCGAAACAGTTCCTCCACCTGGATCACGCGGTTCTGCGCATCGAGAAACACGCAGCAGAACACCTCGTATTCCTTGTTGCGCAGAACCAGCCGCAGGTAGTCGCGCACCGCTGTGGGGGACGTCAGCGCGTCGCCCGCCTGCATGTCCTCGGCCAGCGTGCGCCGGGCCATTTCCATCACCGCCTGCAACAACGCATATTTGGCCTCGCCGACACCGGGCGCGGCACACGCGGATTGCTTGTCGGCGCGGCACAGTCCGCCCAGGCCACCGAAGCGTTCGATCAGTTCGCGACCGAGGTCGACCGCGCTTTTGCCGACCACGCCGGTACGCAGGAAGACCGCCACCAGTTCGGCGTCGGTCAGTGCGGCGGCACCCTGCTTCAAGAGCTTTTCGCGCGGACGCGCATCCTCCGGCCAGTCGCGGATCGCCATGCCTGTTCCCCTCCCGTAGAATGCGCCATTATTCATGGAAAGCACGCTGGGAATAAAGGCCGTGTCGCTGGCACATAAAAAAATCATTCTGGGGGTGACGGGCGGGATCGCGGCCTACAAGGCGGCCGAATTGTGTCGCCTGTTGATCAAGGCCGGCGCCGAGGTGCGCGTGGTGATGACTGCTGCCGCGCAGCAGTTCGTCACCCCGCTGACGTTTCAGGCGCTGTCCGGCAAGCCTGTTCTGACCTCGTTGTGGGATGCCGGCAGCGGCGACGGGATGGAGCATATCCATCTGTCGCGCGATGCCGATCTGCTGCTGGTCGCGCCTGCCTCGGCCGACTTTCTCGCCAAGCTTGTCCACGGCCGGGCCGACGATCTGTTGTCGACCCTGTGTCTCGCCCGCACCTGCAGGCTGGCCGTCGCTCCGGCGATGAACCGGGAAATGTGGGCCGCCGCACCCACCCAACGCAACCTGCAACAATTGTGCGCGGACGGTGTGAGCCTGCTGGGGCCGTCCGTGGGCGAAATGGCCTGCGGTGAAACCGGCCTCGGGCGGATGCTCGAGCCGGACGGAATCCTGGCCGCGCTGCCGGGCGTGCTCGGCACCGCAGGCCCGCTCGCGGGCAAGCGGGTTTTAATTACCGCTGGGCCGACCTTCGAAGCGATCGATCCGGTGCGCGGCCTGACCAACCTGAGCTCCGGCAAGATGGGGTATGCCGTCGCGCAGGCGGCGGCAGAGGCGGGCGCCGAGGTGTGCCTGGTGTCGGGGCCGACCTGTCTCACGTCGCCGGCCGGTGTGCGCCGCATCGATGTGCAAAACGCAGCCGAAATGCGTGACGCGGTGCTGGGTGAATTGCCGAGCGACGTCTTCATCGCGGTGGCGGCGGTGGCCGATTACCGGGTGGACGCCGCGGCGACGCAGAAAATCAAGAAAAGTGCTGCCGGCCTCACCCTGCAACTGGTCGCCAACCCCGACATCCTGGCCGAAGTCGCCACCCTGCCCGGCGCGCCGTTCTGCGTGGGCTTCGCCGCCGAGACCGAACACCTGGCTGAGCATGCCGAAGCCAAGCGTCTGAAGAAGAAGTTGCCGCTCCTGGTCGGTAACCTGGCGCAGGACACGCTGGGGCAGGACAGCGCCGAACTCGTGCTGTTCGACGACCAGGGCCAGCACCGGCTGCCACGTGCCGACAAACTCACCCAGGCACGGGCCCTGATGAACCACCTTGCAAGACTGCTCAACTGACGAGAACCCGACGAATATGAAGATGGATGTGAAGATTCTCGACACCCGGATGCGAGATCAACTGCCGCAATACGCCACCCCGGGCGCTGCCGGACTCGATTTGCGCGCCTGCATCGATAGTACGATCGTACTAGCGCCCGGCGAAACCCGGCTGATTCCGACGGGGCTGGCGATTCATCTGGCCGACCCCGGTTACGCCGCGCTGATCCTGCCGCGCTCCGGTCTCGGCCACAAGCACGGCATCGTGCTGGGCAACCTGGTGGGGCTGATCGACTCGGATTACCAGGGCCAGCTCATGGTTTCCGTCTGGAACCGCGGGCAGCAGCCGTTTGAACTGGTGCCGATGGAGCGGCTGGCACAGCTCGTCATCGTGCCGGTGGTGCAGGCCGAATTCAATATGGTGGACGACTTTGAAGCCAGCCAGCGGGGCGAGGGCGGATTCGGCAGTACCGGCCGGCAATAGTGTCGGAATTTTTTACACTTAAGTAACAGACGCACCCGGCAGTTCAATCTGTCGGGTGCGTGCACGTCAGGGCATGGAATTTGCTGCTGTAAGCGCCATGTCGGCAGGCTGCCTGAAGCTGGTATGCCTGTCATTGCGGAGAACCATAAATATAAGAGGTTGGAGTGCCGGCTGGCGCAGTCATGCCCCATACGTCCATAACGCGGTTTGGCCTGATCCTGGCCGCAGCCCTGGTGCTGCTGGCCGGACTCGTCACGTTTGCGATTTATCATTCGCGGCCGCAAGGGCAGCCCGTCCCGGAAGAGCTGGACAAGCCGGTGATGGCGACCCAGATCGAGTTCCTGGCCGATGCCATGCAGCGCAGCGCGGCACGGATTGCCGCCCATCCACAGACGCTGGCGTGCTTCGTCAGCGCCGCGCCGGAGGTGTGCCAGGCACAGGCCACCAATCTGCATGCCCTGAACCAGGATGCCACCGTGCTCTTTGTTACCGACGGCCAGCGCCAGTTGCTGCCGGGCTTCCTGCCGGGTGACACCCGGCGGCTGTTGTCCGGTGCCGGCGGCGACAGCGCTGGGGCGACAGCCACCGCGACCTTTAACCTGTCCGTGTCGCATCCGGTCACGGGCGACGACGGCAAACGCGTCGGTTTTGTCATTGTCGAGCAGAGCGTGCCGCAGTTGCAGGCCCTGTTCGACACCCTGCCGTTGCCGGATTCGGCGGCCTACGCCGAATTGCAGCAAAATCAGGCGAGCGATGTGTCAATGGTGCTGATGCGGCGC
>JAABQU010000152.1 GCA_011391285.1 Thiobacillus sp. | reverse complement strand
GGCGAGACGCGCATGATGCGCAGCAAGGAAGACGCGCACGACTACCGCTACTTCCCCGACCCCGACCTGCTGCCGGTGAAGCTCGATGAGGACTGGATCGACACGGTGCGTGCCGCGCTGCCCGAACTGCCCGCCGCCATGCAGGCGCGCTTCCAGAATGAATACGGCGTATCGGCCTACGATGCGACGGTACTCACCAGCTCGCACGCGCTCGCCGCCTACTTCGAGGCTGCCGCCCAACAATCAGGGCAGCCCAAGCTCGCTGCCAACTGGGTGATGGGTGAACTCTCCGCCGCGTTGAACAAGGCCGAACTCGATATCACCGCGAGCCCGGTTTCCGCCGCCCAGCTCGGTACGCTGATCGCGCGCATCCAGGACGGCACCCTCTCGGGCAAGCTCGCCAAGCAGGTGTTCGAAGGCTTGTGGGAAGGC
Source organism: Thiobacillus sp. (assembly GCA_011391285.1). The sequence goes on along the minus strand of JAABQU010000152.1, from coordinate 2,818 downwards.
ACCGGTGAAGTCGATGCCATAATCGAGGCACGCGGTCTGAAGCAGATGTCCGATTCCGGCGAACTGGAAAAGATCATCGACGACGTACTCGCCGCGAATCAGAAATCGGTCGAGGAATTCCGTTCCGGCAAGGACAAAGCCTTCAACGCGCTGGTCGGCCAGGTGATGAAAGCCAGCCGTGGCAAGGCCAACCCGGCGCAGGTCAACGACCTGTTGAAGCGCAAGCTGGGCTGAGGGGCACGGCTGACCGCGTCAGCCCAACAGCAGCCACCCGATCAGGGCCCACACCACCAGCGTGCCGATCAGATTGCGTCCACCGTTGCAGTTGCGGAACAGGCGCTTATCCCAGATGGCGAGCGTGCCGTTGCTGCAGGGCGTCAGGCGCGGCAGAAAGGGACGCACCTCCGCGCAGTAGTCCGCATAGCTCTGGCCGAACACCTCTTTCAGCAGCGCTTCTTCGCGCTTGACCCGGTTCACCATGTAGAACCAGTAGATCACAGTGTAGCCGACGATGACCGCAAGGCGTCCCTGATCGAGCAGCAGCAACAGCCCCAGCACGATGAAGTAGCGCCCTAGATACATGGGGTTGCGCACCAGCGAATACGGTCCGCGGAAAGCCAGGTTCGCATTCTTGTCGAGCGAGGCAAAACACCAGAGCTGGATGAACTCGCCCGCCATCGACACCGCGAACGCGAGCCAGAAATTCTCCGCGCGCCAACCCAGTTGCCAGAACAGCAGCGCTACGAGCGCAATGCCCAGCACAATGCGGTAGCGCACCAAGAATTTTCGTAGCGCAGGGTTGTTGAACAGGGCATGGATGGGTTCGAACATGGGCAGTGGACTCCGGAAAAAGGGGTTGATTGAATTTAACGGCGGCGACGGCCTGCCAGGCGGCCCATCCCGAGATAACCTTTTAACACCCACCATTTGCGCCAGGCGTTGACGCTGTCCAGCAGCCCCTGGCGCGCTTCATCCAGCGTGCCGGGCTGGCTTCTGCCCCAGGCCTTGTAGACGCCGGACAGGTCGACCTTTTCCAGGTAGCGCGCCAGCGGTGGAATCCAGCGTGGCAAGATCACGTAGGACTGGAAATCGATCAGCACGGGCTGCTGCGCCGCGCCGACCAGCACGTTGCCGCGATTGCGCAGATCGAGATGGGCAATTCCACGCGCATGCATGCATTTCACCGAGGTTTCCAGGGCCAGAAAGAAATCCACCGACGGCTGGCCTGGTGGGAATTCATTCAGCGCACGGCCCTCGACAAACAGATACGCGAGCGCAAAGGCATCCACGCGCACGGGATTTTCCGCGATCCCGGGGATGCCCCGCAGGCGCTGCAGGGCCTTCACCTCCCGCCGGATAAACCAGCGGCCGACGGTGTGGCGCACCCAGCCGGGACAAGACCGGAAGTCCTTGACCACCCAGCGCCGGCCGCCGCACTCGACCAGCCTGACATCGGCATTGGCGATGCGACCCCGAGCCAGATAATGGGGAGAAGTCGTCTGAAGGAGATCGCGCGTCGGGGAAACGGGAGGCAGCATGAACAGGTCAGGGCCGGCAGAATGGCGCCTGCCCTGGCTTTCGGGACAGCGCGCATGAAGCGGCGGATTTTACCATCAGATCGGACCTGCCCCGGGGGTCTGTCACCCACAGACCGGAGCCGAACCGTTCCCGCCGGCAGACAAACGGATCGCAGGAATTACGGCTGCGGGGCCGTCAACTCCCTGAACCGCGCCTTGTCGGCTGCGTACTTCTCGCGCACCTTCTGCATGGCTTCCTCGTTGTTCAGAATGGCGCGTTTCAGCTCCAGGCTCTCACGGGTGGCTTGGTCCAGTTGTTCAGTGAGGCTGGATCCCACCTTGCGGCCGGATTTTTCGATCGTGGCGATGCGCGCCTCCAGATCCGCTATCGTGGCGTTCACCGCCTCGCTGCGGATTCCGGCGCTCTTGATCGCCAGTTTGTGATGCTCCAGCGCGCGGTCGCGCGCCAGATCGATTTCCGCTTCGGTGGTGTAGGTCGAGGTCAGCGCGCGATCCCGCTGCACCTGCTTTTGCTGTTCCTGCTGGATGCGCTGCTGCTCAGCCTGGCGCTCGGCTTCGGCCTTGCGTTCGGCCTCGGATTGCGTGCGCTTGATGACGGTGCCCTGCTTGTTCATCTCGGCCGCGCCGCTCTTCTGGTAGGTCGGTGGCAGAGTGTCGCTGTAATGCACGCGGCCCTGGCTGTCGACCCAGCGGTACATCGCCGCCTGCGCGGTGCCCGCCGCCAGCAGCAGGGCCAGCGCCAGCACGCTAGACGCCATATGCTGCGCGGTAACCCGCCACGGCCTGCAATTCATGCTGTCTGTTTGCATCGCGTCCCAGAAACTCCACCAGATTATCCAACGTGACGACCGCCACCACTGGAATACCATATTGCTCGCGCACTTCCTGCACTGCGGATCGGTTACCCGACCCGCGTTCCATCCGGTCCAGCGCGATCACCACGCCTGCGGGTTCGGCTCCCGAATTGCGAATCAGTTCCACCGATTCCCGCACCGAGGTGCCGGCCGAAATCACATCATCCACGATCAGCACGCGGCCTTGCAGCTTCGCACCGACCACCGTGCCGCCTTCGCCGTGATCCTTGACTTCCTTGCGGTTGTAGGCGTACGGCACGTTCCTGCCCAGGCCCGCCAGCGCAATCGCAATGCTCGCCGCCAGCGGAATCCCCTTGTAGGCCGGTCCGAACAGCACGTCGAACACAATCCCCGAGTCGACAATGGCTTTCGCGTAAAATTCGCCCAGCCGTTTCAGCTTGTCGCCGTCGTTGAACAGCCCCGCAT
>JAABQU010000151.1 GCA_011391285.1 Thiobacillus sp. | reverse complement strand
TGAATCCTGAGTGGCGTGATTTGTATGACGACATACTCGGCTAGGTGCACCTGGCACAATCCCGTCATCGCGTGGCCTGAAGGGCTGTGGCGGTCCAGAAGCCATGATGCCTGCGTGCATTCTGGATTGCTTCGGCTGCGCCTCGCAATGACGGTCGAGTGGGGCAGCACATGAAATTCCGCCTCTACCGCTACCACCCCGAAACCGACGCCAAGCCCCGCATGCAGGACGTCGAACTCGACATCGACCCCGCCGGCAAGATGCTGCTCGACGCGCTGCTGGCGCTCAAGGCACAGGACGAAACGCTCTCGCTGCGCCGTTCCTGCCGCGAGGGGGTGTGCGGCTCGGACGCGGTAAACGTCAACGGCAGAAACCGGCTGGCCTGCATCGCGCCGCTGACCGAACTGAAGCAGCCGATCGAGGTGCGGCCGTTGCCGGGGTTGCCGGTGATCCGCGACCTGATCGTCGACATGGAGCCGTTCTTCCGGCAGTACCGCTCGATCAAGCCCTGGCTCATCAATGACGATCCCGAACCCGAGGTCGAGCGGCTGCAAAGTCCCGCGGAGCGCGAACTGCTCGACGGCGCCTACGAATGCATCCTGTGCGCCTGCTGCACCACGGCGTGCCCGTCGTTCTGGTGGAATCCGGACACCTTCGTCGGCCCGGCGGGATTGCTGCAGGCGTATCGTTTCATCGCCGACAGCCGCGACGAAGCCCTCGGCGAGCGGCTCGACAACCTGGAGGACCCGTACCGGCTGTACCGCTGTCACGGCATCATGAACTGCGTCGATGCCTGTCCCAAGGGGCTGAACCCGACGGCAGCGATCGGACGCATCAAGTCGCTGCTGGTGAAACGGCGTGTCTGATGCACTGGCCTGGCGCTGCCGCCGCGGGCTGCTGGAACTCGATATCTGGCTGGGTGGCTTTTGGGTCGCGCACCGCGCTACACTTCCACCTGACGAGACAGCCGCGCTAGAGCGGCTCCTGACCCTTTCGGACATGGAGATTGCAGACCGGCTGCACGGACGGACGCCCACGGGCGACCCCGGCCTTGCAGCGCTTGTTCAACGCCTGCAGCACTATCGGGAAACAAGATGAAAAAGACAGTCACCCTCACCTTCAGCGACGGCAGCCCTTCGATCGAACTGCCCATCGAACAGGGCACCTACGGCAAGCCTGTGATCGACATCCGCACCCTGGGTGCGCACGGCTATTTCACGCACGATCCGGGCTTCACCGCCACCTCGAGCTGCAACTCGGCCATTACCTACATCGACGGCGACGCAGGCCTGCTGTACCACCGTGGCTATCCGATCGAGGAACTGGCCTACAAGTCGGACTTCATGGAAGTCTGCTACCTGCTGCTCCATGGTGAGTTGCCGACAGCCGACCAGAAGATGGCGTTCGGGCAGTCGATCCGCCATCACACCATGCTGCACGACCAGATGGATAGTGTGTTCCGCGGCTTCCGCCGCGATGCGCATCCGATGGCGGTGATGATCAGCGTCACCGGCGCGATGTCGGCGTTTTATCATGAGGACATGAACATCTTCGATCCGCGTCAGCGCGAGATCGTGGCGCATCGGCTCATTGCCAAGGTGCCGACGGTAGCGGCCTGGTCCTACAAGTACAACGAAGGCCAGCCCTTCGTCTACCCGCAGAACCGGCTGACCTACGCCGAGAATTTCATGCACATGATGTTCTCGACGCCATGCGAACCGTATGAACCCAACCCGGTGCTGGCGCGCGCACTCGACCGCATTTTCATCCTGCACGCCGACCACGAGCAGAACGCATCGACCTCGACCGTGCGCCTGGCCGGGTCCAGCGGCGCCAATCCCTATGCCAGCATGGCCAGTGGCATGGCATCGCTGTGGGGTCCGCTGCACGGCGGCGCCAACGAGGCGGTGCTGAATATGCTCGACGAGATGGGCGATATTTCGCGCATACCCGAATTCATCAAGCGCGCCAAGGACAAGTCCAGCGGTTTCCGCCTGATGGGATTCGGCCACCGCGTCTACAAGAACATGGATCCGCGCGCGCGCATCATCCGCGAAACCTGCTACGAGGTGCTGGATGAGCTCGGCCTGCGCGATGATCCGCAGTTCAAGATGGCGATGGAACTCGAGCGCATCGCGATGGATGACGAATACTTCATCGACCGCAAGCTCTATCCCAACGTCGACTTCTATTCCGGCATCATCTTTCGCGCCATGGGCATTCCCACCAGCATGTTCACCGCGATGTTCGCGCTCGCGCGCACCGCGGGCTGGGTGGCGCAGTGGAACGAAATGCTGTCCGATCCTGCCCACAAGATCGGCCGCCCGCGCCAGCTTTACACCGGTGCGGCACGGCGCGACTTCGTGCCGATCGACCACCGGGGTGCCTGAGCGGTGCGCCATCGGCGATTCGATTTCCCATGAGCGCACCTGACTGGCGCCTGACTTCGCCGCTGTACGCAGGCAATGCGGCCTACCTTGAACAGTTCGGCGACGATGCGCTTGCGCCCTGGCTGACGCAGCCGCTGCCGGGCGCGGCGACCGGTTCGGATGCTGCCCAGGTTGCCGTGTTGCGCCTTATCAACGCCTACCGCTATCTGGGGGTGCGGCTGGCCGATCTGGATCCGCTGCGGCGCTTCGAATCGCCGCCCACGCCCGAGCTCGACCCCGCACACTACGGCCTGACGGAAGCGGACCTCGGCCGCGAATTCGAGACCGGATCGCTGTTCGGGGTGGAACGCACCACGCTGGCCGACATCCTGCAGCGGCTGAACAGCGCATACTGCGGCCCCATCGGCATCGAGTACATGCACATCAACGACGTGGCGCGCAAGCGCTGGCTGCAGGAGCGCATCGAATCGGCGCAGGGGCGTTTCGGGGTGCCCGACGGCATGAAGAAGCAGCTGCTCAAGCGGCTGACCGACGCCGAGACACTGGAAAAATTCCTGCACACGCGGCATGTCGGGCAGAAGCGCTTCTCGCTCGAGGGCGGCGAAAGCCTGATCCCGCTGCTGGACCTGGTGTTTGCGCGCTGCGCGCGTCATGGGGCCAAGGAAATCGTGATGGGGATGGCGCATCGCGGCCGCATCAACGTGCTGACCAACATCATGGGGCGCACGGTCGAGAGCCTGTTCGAGGAACCGCATAACAGCTACCCCGATTCGCCGCTGTCGGGCGACGTCAAGTACCACCAGGGCTTTTCCACCGACTTCGCCACGCCTTACGGACCGGTTCACCTGGCGCTCGCCTTCAACCCGTCGCATCTGGAAATCGTCCATCCGGTGGTGCGCGGCTCGGTGCGTGCCCGCCAGGACAGGCGCGGCGACGTCCTCGGCTACGAG
>JAABQU010000150.1 GCA_011391285.1 Thiobacillus sp. | reverse complement strand
AACAGGTCAGCAAGACGGTCAAAGTGGTGCAGAGCGGGCAGGGTGCGGACGAAGTGTTCGGCGGCTATTTCTGGTATCCGCGCATGGCGGCGGAAACGTCCGGCTCAGCGCTCGACCGCTTCCGCAAGCACTACTTCGACCGCGACCACGATGAATTTCTCGAGATGGCCATGCCCGCGTATCACGGGCCGGACTACACCAGCGAAACCATCGCGGCGCATCTGGTCGCTCCGTTCGCAGACGACTTCATCGACCAGGTGCTGCGCATGGACACCACGATGCTGATCACCGACGACCCGGTGAAGCGCGTCGACAACATGACGATGGCGTGGGGGCTCGAAGCGCGCGTGCCCTTCCTCGATCACCAGCTGGTCGAACTGGCGGCGTCGATGCCAGCGGAAATGAAGCTCGCCTCCGAAGGCAAGCATGTGCTGAAACAAATCGCGCGCGGCCTGGTGCCCGACGCGGTGATCGATCGCAAGAAAGGCTATTTCCCGATGCCTGCGCTGAAATTCGTGCGCGGCGAATTTCTCGATTTTATGCGCGACATTCTCGACTCGCAGGCGTGCCGCGAGCGCGGCCTGTATCAGCGCGGCTACGTCAACAAACTGCTGGATGCCCCCGAGCAGCATCACACGCGCATTCAGGGCAGCAAGCTGTGGCATCTGGCGCTACTCGAATACTGGTTACAGAAAAATGCGTAAGTTCTTTTTCCTGATCGCGTTGTGGGTGAGCGCACCCGCCTTCGCCCAGAGCGATTTCGACAGCTGGCTGGCGGCTTTTCGCCAGGATGCAGCGGCGCAGGGCATTTCGGCCGACACCCTCGACGCCGCACTGACCGGCCTCGTCCCGGCCGAACGCGTGATCAAGCTGGACAGCCAACAGCCCGAATTCCTCAGCACCTTTGCCGACTATCTGGGCAAACGGGTCACCCCGAGCCAGGTCGCGCGCGGTCAGGCCAAGCTGGCCGAGCACGCGGCCCTGCTGGACGCGGTCGAGCAAAAGTATGGCGTGCCGAAAAACGTGCTGGTCGCGTTCTGGGGGCTGGAAACCAACTTCGGCGCCACCATGGGTTCGCTCAACATTCCCGCCAGTCTCGCCACGCTGGCCTGGGAAGGCCGCCGCAGCACCTTTTTCCGCAACCAGTTGCTCGACGCGTTGCGCATCATCGACGCCGGCCATGTCGCCGCCATCGACATGAACGGCTCGTGGGCGGGCGCGATGGGGCACATGCAGTTCATGCCCTCGACCTTCCGCGCCTATGCGGTGGACGGCGACGGCGATGCCCGCATCGACCTGTGGCAATCGCTGCCCGATGCGATGCATTCAGCGGCGAACTACCTCGCGCGCGCAGGCTGGCGCGCGGGCGAGCCGGTGGCGATCGAGGTGCAATTGCCCGCGGGCTTCGACTGGCGGCAGGCGCGTATCGCGCATCGGCTGTCGGTGGCGGACTGGGCGGCGCGCGGCGTACGGGCGATGGACGGCAGCGTGCTGCCCCGGGTGGCGGGACGTGCCGCCATTCTGGTGCCGCAGGGCTGGCAAGGGCCGGCCTTCATGGTGTTCAACAACTTCGACGTGGTGATGGACTGGAACCGCTCGGTCAGTTACGCCCTCTCGGTGGCGCAACTGGCCCACCAGGTGGCAGGCGGCAGCGCGCTGGCCACGCTGCCCACCGATCCAGGCTCGCTCACGACCGAGCAGATGAAGGCGCTGCAGAAAGCGCTCAACGAGTTGGGCTTCGACGCCGGCAAGCCGGATGGCCTGCCCGGCCCGCGCACGCAAACCGCGCTGCGCCGCTATCAGGTCAAACATCGGCTGCCCGCAGACGGCTACCCTGCGCCGGGCGTGCTGGCGGATGTCGAGCGCCGCCATGCCGAGGCAGCGGCGGCAGGCGATCTCGTCGGTCCATCCGCGCCCACCTTCGCCGACACTCCCTGAGCGCCCAGGCGCGGATCGCCAGCCCCTGAAGGACATCGCCGTGTTATTTTTTCCGTATCCCGTTTTCTGGAGCGTCTCTTGAGCAATTCACGCAATGTGCTGGGCGGCGAGCTGCAGCCGTGCAGCCTGGCACCGCTGGCCGGCTTCACGCGCGACGGGCTGTGCCAAACCGGCCCGCAGGACCTCGGCAGCCACACCGTATGTGCCCGGATGACCGAGGCGTTTCTGGCGTATTCACTGCAACGCGGCAACGACCTCGTCACCCCGGTGCCGGAATACGATTTCCCCGGCCTCAAGCCGGGCGACCGCTGGTGCGTGTGCGCCGCGCGCTGGCTGGAAGCCGCCGAAGCGGGCGTCGCCCCGCCGGTCATCCTGAATGCGACCCATGAACGCGCGCTGCGTGCGGTCGAACTGGCCGATCTGGAATACCACGCTCTGGTGACGCCATGAGCCTGCAATGCTGGAAATGCGGCGCAACCCTCACGGTGTTGCTGCCGCTGTCACGCACCGACACCTGCCCGAGTTGCCGCGCGGCGTTGCACGCCTGCCGCATGTGCCGCCACTTCGACGCCGGGCGCGCCAGACAGTGCCGTGAGCTTGCTGCCGAGCGGGTTCTCGACAAGGTCCGCGCCAATGTCTGCGGCTGGTTCGTGCCGCGTCCCGATGCCTATCGCGGCGGCGGCGCGGCGGTGGCGCAATCCAATTGCTCGCCGCTGGATGCGCTGGTCAGTCCCATCAAAAAATCGGATCAGTCATAACGTCCGTGCCATTTGGCGGCAAAGGCCTTGCCCAGTGACATCTGCGGTTGCGACGGCGTCAGCCCCTCGGCCTTTTCACGCGCAGCGATGCGCTGGCTGGCCAGCTTGAACGCAGCGGTGAACGAGGTGGTCTGCTTCAGCGCCTCGATAAAGTAGGCACGGCCAAAATCGGTCATGCTGTTCTTCGCATCGCAGCCGAACGAGTTGCGGTCGGCACGCGAGGCGGTGATCACCAGCGTGTTGTCGTCCTGCAATGCGGGGATGAAGCTGCCAGAATAACAGGCCGAGACCACGATCACTTTCCATTTGATCGGCGTCGCCGCCAGCGCGGCCTTGAGGCGGGCGGGGGTCAGCTGGGTCAGCTGCAGGTCGTTGTTGTCGACCGACAGATAAGCCGGCTCGCCCGAGCCGTGGCTGGTGACGAACAGGAACAGCACATCCTCTTCCGGGTCGAGCAGCCCGCCCACATGCGCCAGCACGGTCTGCAGCGCAGTGGTGGTGGCGATCGGCGCGCTGGCTTCGGTTTGCGTGTTGTTGATCAGCGCCAGCGAACGGCCGTGCGTGTCGAAGCGGCTGTCGAACAAGGCGCGCACGGTGTGCATTTCCTTCATGAACACGTCCTGCCAGCCGTAACCGGCAAAGCCGACGAAA
>JAABQU010000149.1 GCA_011391285.1 Thiobacillus sp. | reverse complement strand
GGGTCGATAATATAAATTTCGTCGCCCTGTGAAATGGCGTCGTTGGGACATTCGGGCAGGCAGACGTCGCAATTGATGCATTCGTCCGTGATCATCAGGGCCATCAAATTCTCCGGGCAGTATCAGCTTTTAATTATTTTCTCACTTAATCGCCGCGCCACCAACGGGTGGACGAAGGGCGACACGTCGCCACCCAGCTGGGCGATTTCGCGGATCATGCTGGCCGAAATGAACATGTACTGATCCGACGGCGTCAGGAACAGGGTTTCGATATCGGGCTTGAGATTGCGGTTCATCCCCGCCAGCTGGAATTCGTATTCGAAGTCCGACGCCGCGCGCAGCCCCCGCAGCACGGCAATCGCGCCCTGCTCGGCCACAAAATCGATCAGCAGGCCGGAGAAGCCCTCTACCCGCACCTGCGGCACGTCCGCCAGCACGTCGCGCGTCATCGCCACCCGTTCTTCCATGCTGAAAAACGGCCGCTTGTTGCGCGATTCGGCCACCGCGACGATGACGCAATCGAACAGCCGCACCGCGCGCCGCACCAGATCCTCGTGGCCGCGCGTGATGGGATCAAAGGTGCCTGGATAGACAGCGGTCAGCATCGGTTATTCCTTGATCAGAAGGGCAAAATGCGAGCGCCCCGCGTGCCCGCTTCGGTGGAGGACAAACCCGGAGGGCGCGATCACCTCCGCGCCCTGTTCGACGTAGGCCTGGCCACCGGATTTGAGATGGCGCGCCAGATCGGCCAGCACGCCTGCAGCCAGTCCGCTGTCGAACGGCGGGTCGATGAAAACCAGATCGAAGGTTTCATGGCTGTTTGCCAGCCAGGCCAGCGCGTCGGCACGCAGGATGTCGACCTGGCCGGCGCCGAGAACGGCACGATTTTTCTCCAGCGCATCGAGCGCGGCACGGTCGCGTTCGATCATGACGACCCGTCCGGCGCCGCGCGAAGCGGCCTCGAAGCCGAGCGCGCCGCTGCCGGCGAAGAGGTCGAGGCAGGCCCAGCCCGGCAGGTCCTGCCCCAGCCAGTTGAACAGTGTCTCGCGCACCCGGTCGGGCGTCGGACGCAGGCCGGCGCTGTCAGGGAAATCCAGCAGGCGGCGGCGGTATTGGCCGCCGATGATGCGCACCCGGTTGGCCACGCCGTGTGGCCTGTGGGGCGCAGCACGCTTAGGGTGCACGACCTGCCCCCACCACCACGGTCACCAGCTTGTCCGGATCGACTCGGCGCGCAAATGCCTGCTTCACCGCCACGACATCGACCGCATTCACACGGTCAACCCAGGTATCCAGGTAGTCGAGCGGCAGCCGGTAGAAACCGATCGTCGACAGGAATTCGAGAATTTTACTGTTGCTGTCGATGCGCAGCGGAAACCCGCCCATGAGGTTGGACTTGGCCTGGGCGAGCTCGGCTTCGGAGGGGCCGTCGGCGATGAACTGCCGCACCGTTTCGCGTACCACCTTCAACGCATCATCGGTCTGCTCCAGCTTGGTTTGCAGGCCGAGCTCGAACGGCCCAGCCTCCCGCATCGGCAGGAAATAGCTGTAGGCGCTGTAGGCGTAGCCGCGCTTGTCGCGCACTTCGCGCATTAGCCGCGAATCGAAGCCCCCGCCCCCCAGCACATAGTTGCCGACGAACAGCGGGAAGAAATCGGGGTCGTTGCGCGCCATGCCCACCATGCCCACCCGCACATGGCTTTGCGCCGAGGGATGGGCGATCCGCACATCGGAGACCGTCGCCGGTACAGGCTTCGGCAAGACCGGCACGGCTGGTGCCCGGGACAATCCGGCAGCCAGTCGATTGGCGATGGCCTCGGCCTCGGCGCGCGTGATGTCACCCATCAGCGAAATCACCGCATTCGGTGCACTGTAATGCGTGCGATAAAAGCCTTGCAGGTCGCTGCGCGTCAGTTGTGAAATGTGCGCCGGCTCACCCGATTCATCGTGCGCGTAGGGATGGTTGCCATACAACGCGCGATAAAAAGCCTTGTCGGCGACCGTTCCGGGGTCGGCTTCGGCTTCACGAATGGCTGCAATCAGGCGCTGTTTCTCGCGCCCGATCACGGCCTGCGGAAAATCGGGGCGTTGCAGCACACGCGCCAGAACATCCAGCGACGCGTTTTTTTCGGCAGCAGACGACAGGGTACGCAGCTTCACCCCGGCGCGGTCGCGGTCGAAACTGCCCGCCAGCACGGCGCCGACATCGGCCAGGCGATGCGCGATGGTGGTATCGGACAGCCCCCCTGCCCCCTGATCGAGCAGGCCGTGGGTCAAGTAGGCGAGCCCTGTCTTGCCGGCGGGATCGCGGGCACTGCCGGCCGCAAAATCCACTGCAATATCGAGCATCGGCAGCTCATGGCTTTCGACAAAGAGTACCCGGGTACCCTGCGGCGTTTGCCAGTGCTGGATGGCGACTGCGGCCTGTGCCGACAGCGGCAGAACCAGCAACAGGGTGATGAGGAAGCGCTGGATGAGCGGGGTGTTAATGGGCATGGCGCACTCCCGGGACGCCCTTGGCACGCGGCGGCGTCTTCAGCGCCTGCGGATCGAGCTCGGCCACGCTCAGCCGGTCGTCCTGCAGCCATTGCTGCGCGACGGCCTGCACCTCTTTTGCGGTCACCGCACGAAGCTTGTCGACGCGCCCCGCCAGCGCCTCGGGCGGCAGTCCGGCGATCGCATACTCACCCAGTTGCATCGCCTGATAGAACAGCGAATCGCGCTGGTAGACATCGGCCGCGATGACCTGCGCCTTGACCCGTGCAAGCTCAGCCTCGCTGATGCCGTCGCGCTGGACGCGTTTGAGCTCATCGCGAATGGCTTTTTCCAGCGCCGCCACCGTTTTGCCTGGCGCAGGCGTCGCGTCGACCATGAACATGCCCGGCCCGCGCGCGACGGCGTCGTAACCCGCGCTCGCGTTCACCGCAATCTGCTGCGTCTTGACCAGGGTTTTCTGCAGCCGCGCCGAGTCGTTGCCGGATAGCACGCCGGCCAGAATCTGCAGCGCGTAAGGCGTGCTGTCCTGCGCCCAGTCCTTCAGCGTGGGGGCATGCCAGGCCATCAGCAGATAGGGCAGTTGCGCCGGCGCCTTCACCACGATGCGCTTCTCGCCGACCTGCGCGGGCTCGGTCTGCGGCTTGCGCGGCGGCAGCGCGCGCGCGGGCAGCGCGCCGAAATGCTTCCTGGCCAGCGCAAGCACCTCGTCGGCATTGACGTCGCCCGCCACCACCAGCGTGGCGTTGTTCGGCGCATACCAGCGCGCGTACCAGTCGCGCGCGTCCTGCGCGGTCATGCTCGCGAGATCGTCCATCCAGCCGATGATGGGGCGGCGATAGGGATGCGCCTGGTAAGCCGTCGCCATCAGGC
>JAABQU010000148.1 GCA_011391285.1 Thiobacillus sp. | reverse complement strand
AGCACATCGCTCTCGGACTGGTATTCGATACTGCCGAACAGCACGCGGAACAGCGGATTTTCCTCGACGATCACCGGCGCACCGGTGAGCCCTCCGTTATCGACCACCAGGTTGACCCGGTAACGCGACAGCATGTCCTGCAATGCTGCCTGCCGGGTTTCGTCGTCCGCGGTGCCATGCAGAAGTTCAAGATTATCGAGCACATCCTGTGCGACCGCTTCGAGCCAGGCATTGAGCTTGGCGGCATCCTTGATCTGCTTTTTCAGTCCGCTGCGAACGGACTGCAACGCATGCTCCAGCAACGGCCTGACCACCTGGCGTCGCAGCGCGCCAAGCGCTTCGATCATCGCGCGTTCCAGCGGCTGGGTTTTCTCGATGTAGCGGGAGATCTCGGCACGCAGTTCCTGATCGGCCTGCTCGACCGCGAGGCGGCGCGCCTTCGGCAGCGCCAGCACCTCGTCCTCGGTCAGCGCCTGGCCCTTTTTGCCGGTCAGGGTGAACACCATGCGCCCCTCTTCGCGGTGCAGGGCAAAACTGCGTGCCTCGGCGAATGCCGACAGCTCGGCATAGGCTTTGGCATCTTCGGCCTTATAGGCTTTTTCGATGCGCGTACTCTCGGCTTTGTATTCCTGCCCTTCCAGGCGTTGCGGTATGTCGGCCTGCAGGGTTTTCACGGCCTGCGCCAGCAGTTGGCGCAGCAGACGGCCCTGTCCCGCCGGCAAACGCAGCGCCAGCGGGCGCTCCGGAGCATCGAAGTTGTACAGGTAGCACAAATCAGGCGGCACCCTGCGCTCTGCTGCCGCCGCCGTCATCGCCTGCTTCAGCAGGGAAGAGCGGCCGCTGCCGACCTCGCCGATCACGAACAGGTTGTAGTTGGGCTGGTCCATCCCGAGGCCGAAACGTGCAGCCGCTTCGGCCCTGGCCTGGCCGATCCACGGCAGCGGTTCCTGCAGCAGCTCGGAAGTGTCTGCGAACCCCAGTGATTCAGGGTCGATAGTCAGGCGCAGCTCGGCAGGTGACAGGGTGACGGTCGGCATAGGCGGATACGGGCACAAACACTGTGGAATGTCCGGATTATTGCGCAAGACTGGGGAACCCGGTCCGATTCAGGCGTTCAGCAAGCGTATCCACTGCGCCTGGCTGCGCAGATATTGCGCGCGCAGATCGGCCGCATTCTCCAGCAGTAAGCCCGCCGGCAGCTCCAGCGCCTGCATCGTTGCGGAATCGACCTGGTTGACCGCCACGCAGCGCGGCACCGCATGCGGCTCCCAGGTTTCGGCAAAGGCCACCCGCTTGTCCGGGCGCCCGCCCTGCTGCGGGGGCATCAGGCTGACCCGCGGCAGACCGCAGGCCAGTGCGACAATCCGGCCGTGCAGGCTGCTGCCCACCACACCGCGGCTGGCGGCGATCAGGGCACAGATATCCCACAGATACAGGGATGAAAAAAGGGATGCCGATCCGGATGGCAGACGGCGCTGCAGCTTTTCATAAAATTCAGGATCATCGTGCCAGGGTGCCGCGCCCGCACGAAACAGCACCAGTCCGAGTCCGGTTTCGGCAAGCACCCGGGACAAGCCCTGCGCCAGGGCATCCAGACTGGCATCGTCGCCGAAATCGGCGCTGAACTGGCAGGCCAGGTAGCCTTGCGGAAAGGCTTCACGCATCGCCCTGACCGCTCCAAGCTGCTGGCGATTTAGGATCGTCCCGCCAAAACACTGCGTCACCATCACGGCCGGGTCCGGACACAAGGGAACGTCCATGCCCTCCGCCCGCAGCGCCTCCTGCGTCAGATGATCGCGCACGCTGACCCAATCCGCCTGCCGCAGCGCCATCAACACCTCGTCCCGTTGCCCGGCTGACAAACCCGTCCATTCCACTCCGCCCACGGCATTGAAAATCAGCCGACCCGATGGCGCGAGCACATCGCGCCCCACCACATAGGGCATGCGACGTGAGGTACCGAGCTGTCGGGCGGCCCAATTGGCTGCCGCAAGGGGATCGTTGTCATGGTGCGCAATGGCAGCCACGGCAGCAGCCGGATCGAGCAGCATGACCGCAGCCTGCCAGGCGCTGCAGGTCAGCAATTCGCCGCCGGCATGGATCAGATGGGAAGCTTGTACGCGGGCTTCAAGCGCCCTCACTCGGTGCCCGCCAAAAGCACGCAGGTCGCGCTCAGCCAATCCGCGCATCTCGAATGAATGGCCGGGCAGCATGGCGGTCAGCAGATGCGGAAACAGCAGGTCGCCGAAGTTGTGGCGATCGAAGGCGCCGAACAATACCGAGGGGGAGCGGGTTGTCGGATTCACAGGCCGGGCTTCGCCATGGGAGTCATCGGATTCTTCAAAATCACTTCAGCAGTCGTACGCTGCACGATTTCACCTACCATTCCCGATAAACGGTCCGCGAAACCCCTGGCTTCCCATCTGATGAAACACACGAAACCGTCTTTCTTCATCCTGATCGCGCTCATCGGCGGACTGGCCATTTTAAGCTCCACCCTGTCGAAAACCCCGGTGCTGCCGCTGTTCGCCCAGTCGCTTCACGCCAGCCCGGCGGAAATCGGCTGGATCGTGATGGCCTCGACGATTCCCGGCGTCCTGATCAGCTACCCGGCCGGCGCGCTGTCCGACACCCTGGGTCACCGGCGTGTGCTGCTGGCCTCGCTGGTCGTGTTCGCCACCGCACCCTTCCTGTATCTGCTGATCGAAACCGCCTGGCAACTGATGGCGGTGCGTTTCTATCACGGTTTCGCCACCGCCATATTCGGTACCGTGGCGAGTGCCGCCATTGCGGAACGCTACACGACCGACCGTGCGGCCCGGCTGTCCACCTATTCCTCGGTCACCATCGTCGGGCGTTCCATCGCACCGTTTCTCGGCGGCTTCCTGATTTCTCTGGCGAGTTTCCACGCGGTGTACATCGCCTGCGCCATCAGCGGCGTGCTGGCGCTCGGCGCCGGGCTGCTGCTGGATGACGACACCCCTGTATCCACAGTGAAGCGGGAACGCCCCCCCTTCTGGAACAGCCTGAATACCGTGCTGCGCAACCGCGGCATCATGCTGGTAAGCCTGATCGAAGCTGCGCAGTATCTGGTGTTCGGCGCGATCGAGGCCTTCCTCGCCCTTTACGCCGCCTCGCTCGGCATCCCGGCGTGGCAGATCGGCGTCATTCTCGGCGTGCAACTGCTCAGCATCGTGTTCGCCAAGCCGCTAATGGGCCGGGTGTCCGACCGGGTGGGACGCCGACAGGTCATCATTCCCGGTCTGCTGGTGGGCGCGGCGAGCGTCGCGCTGCTGCCCCATGCGCCCGGCTTCTTCGGCCTGTCGGTGCTGAGCCTGGTGTTCGGCATCGGCTTCGCCACCGTCACCTCCTCCACCGCTGCGCTGGTCGCCGATCTCACCCG
>JAABQU010000147.1 GCA_011391285.1 Thiobacillus sp. | reverse complement strand
AGAAAATCATCAACAAGACCAAGCACGGGTTCGGTCTGCCCTTCGGGGTGTGGAGCAACCAGTTCGCCCCGCTCGGCGATCTTGTCGGCGACAGCCTGTCGGACTTCAAGAAGCGTGGCTGGATTCAGCCGGCGTATCTGGACCACATGCTGGCGATGCAGCGCGGCCAGCACGCCAGCTATTACGGGGTGATGGTCTGGGTGGTGATGATGCTGGAGCAGTGGTTGAAGGCGAACGAACATTAAGGCAGCTTGACCTTGACGACGTTGGACAGGCGGCTCAGGTTCCTGTCTGCGTCCCAGGAGCAGATGGCCACGTAGTAGATACCCGCGGGTAGGATCTCCAGCCCGGGTTGCCTGGGGGCCCCGAACCAGTTATGCGGGCGCAGTTCGCGAATGGTGAAGGTTTCGGTTTTGCCCGCTGGCGCCGGCGCCGGCTCGCCCGCCACATGCTCGGCCATCCAGAAGGCGTCGACGTGGTGCCAGTCCGGGTGGGCGCGCCGCACGTCCTGCGCTTCGGTGCCTGCCTCGCCGGGGCGGATGTTGGTGTTCAAGCGGTTGCCCTTGGAGCGGGACAGGACCAGTTCCTCGGCCTTCTGCACGATGCGCGCCTTGTCCCCGTCGCGCGCAGGATTGTCGGTCGGGGCAAACTCAACGATGGGCTTGGTGCTGTACTTCACGAAATAGCGCTCAGCCCGGCCCGTGGGGCCGTCGTCCCGTGGGCTGGTCCAGGTCAGAGCGATGCCGGAACGGTCGGCGCGGGCGACGCGCAGATCGGTGATGGGGTCCGGCGGTCGTGACGAGCGCTTGGCGACGTTCTGCTGTTCCCAATAGACCGTTTGCAGAAATACGTCCTGGGTCCAGGTGGCCGTGCGCGCACGCTCGAAATTCCGGTAGCGCTCGGCCACGTCCGGCCAACCCGTGTAATGGTAGAGAACGGGCCACGCCTGGGTCATCCAGTCGTGGCGCTGCGGGGTCACCGTGGCATCCCTGCCCTCGCCGTAGCCCAGCGGCTTGTTGGGCATGCCGGTGCGGTTGTTGATCATGCCCAGCCGCGGGTAGTACAAGACGTGTCGGCTGAAATAGTCGGCCTGCCCCCACAGCCCGTCGAGAATGCGTTCATCGTCATAGGTCTTGTACGCCTCGTGCAGCGCGATGGTACCCATCGCCTCCATCCAGCTCTGCGATTCGGACTCCTGCACCGACGTCTCGCGCCCGAAAATGCGGCTGGCAACACTGACAGCGGTTACGTTCCAGCTGGTTATCTGGCCGTGGCGGTGGCGCAGCAGGGCGAGCGCCCGACGGATCTGCCAGCGGGCAAATTCGTCGTACACCGGACTGCCGGTGGCGTGGTAACCGGTGAGATTGGTGAACAGCATCCAGGCATAGACCCGACTGTAGTGGCCGCGCCGCAGCGCATCCGGGTCGCGTTCGAACAGGTCGGTGACGGCAAGCGGCTGCATCCTGCCTTGGAACAGATGGCGGTGCTGAAAGTTGATGTCCCAGTTGACAAAGCCGTGGATGGCGTCCAGCGCCCGCATGTCGCCGGTCAGGTAGTAGTACTCGAACATGCGGAACAGGGCATAGTGTTCCATGTCAGGCAGCACCTTGTAGCCGTTCAGGTAGCTGCGTCCACCCTCGTACCTGACCACCTCGCCCTTGGGCGTCTTCTCGGTGTAGGTCTGATCGCTGCGCCACAAATAGAAATCCTTGGGGCCGAAGGCGGTCAGTTGGTTCCATCCATCCAGCGCACGGTCGACGGCACGGTAGCGCTCCGCCCCTTTGCCGAAGCGGAGGACATTGTCACGGTAGGCCCAGCCGGGGTTGTGGGCGATGCTCCAGCGGCTGATCGCGTGGTTGCGCTCCAAGTCCGCGAGCAGGCCGGTCCGCAGGAAGCTCAGCCAGCCTGAACTCTGGCTGTCGTGGTGGCCGCCGGAATTGTAGCTCCGGCTTTCCCCGTGGCTGCCGACGCCGATACTCTCCGGTATCCAGTGCTTATCCGAGTCCGCCCACCGTGCGGGCTTGCCCGACCCCCGGCCGATTTCGAAGTACCAGTTGCCGACATCGGAATACCAGGCAGGCGGCGCACGCGCGAACAGCGGATATTCGAAGGCCTCGGCCACATCCCCGACCCGGGCCTGCTGCGCGTCACCCGTGTGAAAGTAATACAGGATGTCGTGCAGGCTGCGCTCGCCTAAATCGAGACCGTACGCCGGGCGACCCGCATCGGCGCGATGGCCGGGACTGTCGGCCTGCACCACCGCCCTGAGCCGTTTCGGCGAGAGACTGATCGCGCGTGGCGCCTGCTCCCACAGATAGCGCATGGCAACTGCGACGCCCTTTTCGCCATCGGATACGTCGAGGAAACGCCCCCGCTTGCCCGCAGCCCGGGGGGAGTCGATTTCTCCTTCGGCCCCCGGTCCGACCTGGTAGCCCCCTTCATGAACCACTGGACGGCCATATTTGGTCTCGCTGCGGCCGGCATCCTGGACCAGCCAGCCCTCCTGCTGCGCTGTGACGGGAAACGATGCCAGGGCCGGGCGCCCCTGCCCTGCCATCAGTCCGCCCCCCGTGACGACGGCCCGGGAGCCCAGGGTCAGTGTATGGTTCAGGCTGGCCTCGCGGAAAAGGTGGCTCCATTGCGGCTGGGCGCGATCGGCGTTTTCCACGGCGTACTCGACCTTGATGTAGCTCTGGCCGCGGTAGAAATGCAGGCGCACCGCATAGTCGTACAGCCCGGCCTTGAGGGTGCCGCGCCCCCCTTCGGACGGCAGATGGCGCCCGCGTATCACGACCACGCTGCGCAGCGGCGCGGCCATTTCCACCGACACCTCTCGCGGCGCCCCACCGCGATAGAGGGATTCTGCAATGTTGATTTGTTCCAAGCTACGTGACTTCTCCCACCCGTGGGTGTTCCATGACGGACCACGGAAGCGCTCCATTTGGCGCATTTCCCCGGCGCGCAATGCCGGGCCGTCGCTGTCGCCGGCCTTCAATACCTGCTTGCTGCCGACGCTGACCGATTGCAGCAGACTGCCATCGCGCCTGGAGATCGTGGCAACGACCCCGCCGGTGTCCACGATGATGGCCTCCCGGTTTTCCGTGATGCGGATCGGCGCAGGAACTGCCTGGGCGGGGTGGTCATTGCGCAACTGCAACGTCACCTCGCCATTGGCCGGCACATCCATCTGGAAATCCAGCAGAACCCAGCGCAGTGAATTGTCCCGCGCCCCGTAGCGGCTGAGGACGGTGAATTGGGTCGGGATCTCCCGCCCCGCCGCATCGGTCAGGCGCAATTGCCCAACGTCCTGCACCACGCCCACAGGCAGCGGCACCCCCGTGGTGGCGGGCCAATTGCGGCGCGCCACGCCTGAATTGTCACGAATCTGCAACGGCACGCTGAAAATGCCGTCGCGCCAGCCGTAGGCGCTGCTGGTGCTGTCCAGTGCG
>JAABQU010000146.1 GCA_011391285.1 Thiobacillus sp. | reverse complement strand
CGGCCTGCGGTTCATGACCGGGCGTCGGATTCACAAGCGTCGAATCGGTTAGCGGCCTGGCGCCCAGTCGAGTCAGCTGGCTGGAAACCTGGTTCTCGCAGATCAGCTTGATCGCCAGCTCGGGTGCTTCGCAGACGACCAGTATGGTTGCACCGCGCAGCGCCTGCTTGGGAAACTGAGGATCGACATACTGCGCGCCCAGTTGCGTTGACGCACAGCCGCTCAGGTACAACAAGCCGATGGCCACAGCAAGGCGCCGTCCCAACAACACCATATGGGCAGTGCGGCCATCGGGCCGGGCAAGCAAGGTGAGGGGTTTCATGCAGTTCCCTGAGCTTCGGACGGTATATTGAGTTGCTGGCCTCGAACCAGGGATATCGCTGTCCGGCGCGCCGATCAGCCTGCGTGGTCAACGATGAACTGTTTGATCGCGTTGACGTCGGCATCCATGATGTGTTTTTTCTGCGGCTGGGTTTCCAGATTCGCCAGCTCGGCCGGACGCACCGGCTCGATGCCGAGCGCCTCGCGAATGGCGTCATCGAATTTGGCAGGCTGCGCGGTTTCCATGCAGATCAATGGCACACCAGGCTCGCGGTGTTCCATCCCGACCTTCAGTCCGTCGGCGGTGTGCGGGTCGATCATCGTGCCGTATACCTCGTACACCGTGCGGATGGTATCGAGGCGGTTGGCATGGTTGCTTGATCCCGAGACCATGCCGAATTCGGCGACACGCTTGAACAAGCCGTCTGCATTCAGATCGAAGCTGCCGCCGGATTCGACCGCGCTCCACAGGCTGCGGATTTTTGCAGCGTCGCGTCCGGTCAGGTCAAAGATGAAACGCTCGAAGTTGGACGCCTTGGAAATGTCCATCGACGGGCTGGAGGTGTGTTGGGTTTCCGGACGCGGCCGGTAGACGCCGGTCTTGAAGAACTCGTCGAGCACGTCGTTTTCGTTGGTGGCGACGATCAGCTTGTTGATCGGCAGCCCCATCTGGCGCGCGATGTGGCCGGCGCAGACGTTGCCAAAGTTGCCCGACGGCACCGAGAACGACACGCTCTGGTCGTTGCTGTGGGTCGCTGCGAAATAGGCCTTGAAGTAATAGACGCTCTGCGCCGCGACGCGCGCCCAGTTGATCGAGTTGACTGCGCCGATGTGATGCTTGGTCTTGAAATCGAGGTCGTTGGAAACGGCCTTGACGATGTCCTGGCACTGGTCGAACACGCCGCGGATCACCAGGTTGTGGATGTTGGCGTCCTGCAGCGCGTACATCTGCGCCTGCTGGAAGCGCGTCATGCCGTGCTCGGGCGACAGCATGAACACGCGCACGCCGCGCTTGCCGCGCATCGCGTATTCGGCGGCGGAGCCGGTATCGCCGGAAGTCGCGCCGAGGATGTTCAGCTCGCCACCGGTTTTCGCCAGCGCGTACTCGAACAGGTTGCCGAGCAGCTGCATCGCCATGTCCTTGAACGCCAGCGTCGGACCGTTCGACAGCGCCAGCACGTGCAGGCCGGGTTCCAGCGTTTTCAGCGGGGTGATGTCCTCCGCATTCTCGCCCGGGCTGGTGTAGCGATAAACGTCGGCCGTGTAGGTCTTGTCGATCAGCGCACGCAGGTCGTCGTGCGGAATGTCGTCGATCAGGCGCGACAGCACGGCGAAGGCCAGTTCGCGGTAGTTCATGCCGCGCATCGCTTCGAGTTCGGCCGCGCTGAAACGCGGGTAGGCTTCCGGCACGTAGAGGCCGCCATCGCTGGCCAGCCCGCCGAGCAGGATTTCGGAGAAGCGAAGTTGCGGTGCGAGGCCGCGCGTGCTGAGGTAGTTCATTGCCTGACCTTTTTTACTTGGACGCCAGCTCTTCGAGACGGATGCGCATCACCTGCCCCGCCACCGTGTCGAGCGCCTCGATCTTGGCGATCGCGGCGTTGATGTTCTTCTCCACCGTGATGTGGGTCAGCAGAATGATGTTGACCTGCACTTCACCTTCGGCCGGCTCCTTCTGCACCATGGCGTCGATCGAGATGTTGCTGTCGGCCAGGATGCGGGTGATGTCGGCCAGCACGCCGGGGCGGTCGAACGCACGCAGACGCAGGTAATAGGCGGTGCGCACTTCGTCCATCGGCAGGATCGGCGTGTCGGACAGCTGATCCGGCTGGAACGCCAGATGCGGCACCCGATGGTGCGGGTCGGCGGTATGCAGGCGGGTGACGTCGACGAGGTCGGCCACCACGGCGGAAGCGGTTGGCTCGGCGCCGGCACCGGCACCGTAATACAGCGTCGGACCGACGGCGTCGCCCTTCACCAGCACGGCGTTCATCGCGCCATCGACGTTGGCGATCAGACGGCGCTCGGGAATCAGCGTCGGGTGCACGCGCAACTCGATACCGGCTTCGGCACGGCGGGCAATGCCCAAGAGCTTGATGCGATAGCCGAGCTCTTCGGCGTATTGCACGTCTTCGCGCGTGAGTTTGGAAATGCCTTCGGTGTAGGCCTTGTCGAACTGCATCGGAATGCCGAACGCAATCGCCGACAGGATGGTGAGCTTGTGCGCGGCGTCGATGCCTTCGATGTCGAAGGTCGGGTCGGCTTCGGCGTAGCCCAGGTCTTGCGCCTGCTTCAGCACGTCTGCAAACGCTGCGCCCTTGTCACGCATCTCGGTGAGGATGAAGTTGCTGGTGCCGTTGATGATCCCAGCCAGCCACTCGATGCGGTTGGCGGTGAGGCCTTCGCGCAGCGCCTTGATGATGGGAATGCCACCCGCCACCGCCGCTTCGAACGCCACCATCACACCCTTGGCCTGTGCCGCCGCGAAGATTTCGTTGCCGTACTTGGCGACCAGATGCTTGTTGGCAGTCACCACGTGCTTGCCGTTGGCGATCGCCTGAAGCACCAGTTCGCGCGCCGGTTCCAGCCCGCCGATCAGTTCGACCACGATATCGATTTCGGGATCGTCGACCACGTCGAACGGGTTGATCGTCAGCGGCAGGTCGCCCGCCAGTGCTTTGGCCTTGTCAAGGTCACGCACCGCTGCACGCACCACGCGGATTTCGCGTCCGGCGCGGCGGGTGATTTCTTCAGCATTGCGGCGCAGCACGGTGAGCGTGCCGCCACCGACTGTTCCGAGGCCCAGCAGGCCGACGTTGATGGGTTTCATTAAATAGTCTCGGTCAAAAAAAGGTCAACGATGCGTGCGATTGCGGTCAAGGAACCGGCTGATGCGCCCGATCGCTTCGGTCAAATCTTCTTCATGCGGCAGGAACACCACCCGGATGTGGTCCGGATGCGCCCAGTTGAAGCCACTGCCCTGCACCACCAGCACGCGTTCCTCTTCCAGCAGGTTGAGGATGAATTTCTGGTCGTCGTGGATGTGATACAGCTTGGGGTCGAGCTTCGGAAACAAGTACATCGCCGCCTTCGGCTTCACGCAGCTCACGCCGGGAATCAGGGTCAGCAACTCGTGCGCCAGATCGCGCTGGCGCGTCAGCCGGCCGC
>JAABQU010000145.1 GCA_011391285.1 Thiobacillus sp. | reverse complement strand
CCATCGGCGGCGACGATGAAGTCGGTCTGCCGCCCGACCACCGCATCGAGCACCGCAAGGCTGCGGCCGCCGGGGTCGCTTCGGGTTGAACGTTGCACCACATCGCCGGTGCGATAGCGGATAAACGGCTGCGCTTCGGACACCAGACTGGTGATCACGGCTTCACCTTCTTCGCCGTCGGCCACCGGCTTGCCGGCAGCATCGAGCACTTCGATCAGATGGGTTTCGCTCATCTGCAGCAGTACGCCGTCGGGCGACTCCAGCGCCATCAGCCCGGCATCGCGCGCGCCATATTCCACCGACACCGCTGCCCCGAAGACGCGCTCGATCAACTCGCGCTGGTGCGGAAAAAGTGGCTCGCCGGTGGCGCTGACCACCCGTAGCGCGGGCAGCCTGAGCGTGACCCCACGCGCCTCGGCATGCGCCGCCAGCAGGGCAAGGCTGCTGGCATAGCCGTAAATGGCCAGCGGGTTCCACACCTGCAGCGCGCCCAGGTATTCATCCATCCGCGCAGGCGACATCTCGAAGGCGTTGAGCAACAGCTGGTTGACCAGCCGGTCGCGCACGGTCTTGATGCGATCGGTCTTGTTCAGTTCCACCGGCGCACCCCACAAATACACCTCGCGCGCCCCAGGCTCGACCCCCCACCAGCGGCGTGCGCGCAGGCGCCCGGCCGCATCGGCTGCCTGACGGGCGCGGCCGAAATAGAAAATCAGCGGCTCGCCGCTGGAACCGCCCGTGGTGTACTTGAACACCCCGCCCGGCGCACCGCGCCAGACCAGCTGCTCGACGTGGTCACGCGCATCGCGCTTGTTCATTGTCGGCAGCAACGCCAGATCCGTCAGCGTGACCGCTCCTGCCTGCACCCGGCCAGCCAGCTCCGCCTCGCGCAGGCGCGCGGCATGCCAGGGGCTATGCAACAAGGCGGTGTGCAGCAGCTGATTGAGGTGCCGGGTCTGTTCGGCCTGCATGGCTTCGGGCGACAGCCATTGGCTGCGCTCCAGTCCGGCCAGCACGGCAAAAGTCGGCCGTTTCATCGCGGCTTCCTGCGCGCGGAACACCGTGCGGGCAAACCAGGCCGGAACGCTCATGCGGACTTTCGCGCAGGCAACGCCGCGAAGCGCGCCAGCAATTCGTCGCACAATGCCGTTACCGCAGGCGCGATGTCGGGCGGACGCCGGCGTTTCACCGAATGCGCGTGAATGCGGCGGGCCTTGGCGGCATTGAACCCGGGCAGCCCCAGGAAGGCATACACCGCAGCGACTTCATGCATCGGCTGCTGCACCAGATCCTCGTAAAACACCACGCGCACGCGCGGATCGGCCGCCAGTTGCTGCTCGAAAAACAGCACATTGCGGTAGAACCACATGATGGCCGCGCCTTCGGCTTCACTCGCGTCCGGGTGATACAGGGCGGCGAGCAGTTCGCGGGTGGCGGCCGTCATCCCGCGCCCGCGCCAGTCATCGGCGTCACCTTCGGCCAGGCGCTGCCACTGCGGTACGAAATTGCCAAATGACTTGACCGCCGAGTTCACGCTGTCGCGCCAGTCGCGCACCACCCACAGGGTGTACGCCGGCGTGAATGCTTCCATCAGGGATTTGATACGGTCCAGTTCACACAGCGCCTTCACCACGAACACCGGCGCCGGACACTGCCGGGCGAGCTGCCGGATCACGGACAGGTCACGCATTTCATAGCGCTCGAACGCACGCGCATCGGTCTCGTGAAAAACCTGGGTGGCGGCGCTGGCATCCAGCACGTCCATCAGCAGATTGGTACCGGAGCGCTGCATGCCTGCAACGAAGACATGTTGCGCCAGTGGACGCGGCAATACACGCTGCCGCCAGGCCTTGGCTTTTCGCCACAGCGTGTGTCGCAGGCGCAGCGACAGGCTGCGGGCATCGTGGCCGGTAGCCGGTTGGGGCGAAGCGAGTGGGGTCGCGGTCATGATTTGGCCGCTGCCGTCGGTTCCGGCGCGGCATCCGGTTTCGCCAGCATGGGCGCGAACGCGTGCAGCAGCTGCGCCACCCGCTTGTCCCACTGATTGGCCTCGGCATACGCGAGGATCGCGGCACGATCCCATGGCTTGTCCAGCGCGCTGTGGAGGGCGGCGGTCAGGGCGGCGGCATCGCCGAACGGCACGATGCTGCCGAGTTCGGCGCGACACACCACTTCGGCATTGCCACCGACATCGGTGGCGACGACCGGCAGGCCGCAGGCCATCGCTTCAAGAAACACATTCGCCCAGCCTTCGTTGCGCGTGGACAGCACGAACACGTCCGCTGCCGACAACGGCCACTTGAGGTCGTCCGGTGCCACTGCGCCGAGAAAATGCACCCGCCCGGCCAGCCCCAGTCGCACGACCTGGACCTCCAGTTCGGGGCGCATGTCCCCTTCCGGACTGCCTCCACCGACAATGAGGTAGTGCAAAGCGGGATGGTTCGCCAGCAAGGCAGGGAGGCAATCGATCACGCGGTGCATGCCCTTGCGCTCGACCAGCCCGCCCACCGAAATCAGTACCTGCGCATCCGCTGGCAAATTGAAACGCGCACGCGCTTCCATCCGCTCGACCGGGTGGAAGCGCGCCACATCGACACCGTTGCCGACAACTTCGGTGCGCTCGGCAGGTGTACCCAGTTCCAGCGCCAGCCGCCGCAGCGAATCCGATACGGCAAACACCCGCGTCGCGCCGCGCAAGGCACGCACCAGACGCGGGCGCAGCGCCGGATTGCGACTGTGCGGCACTTCAGTGCCACGCAGCGTGACCGTCACCGGCAGACCGAGCCAGCGCCCGAGCCGGGTAGCGGCTTCGCCGTCGGGATAGGCAAAATGCGCGTCGATCAGGCCCGCACCCTGCTGTTTCAACCGCCGCAACAACCAGAAGCTGCAACATGCCATCGACCAGCCATCGAGCCCGCGCAGCACGCCTGGAATCGCCAAAAAACGCGGGTGGTAGACGCGGATGCCCTGTTGCATTTCAAGCGCAGGGGCAGCGGGGCGATAGCCGGGGCGCCAGCGGCGTATCAGCCCCTGGCCGGGAAACCAGGGTTGCGGCGACACGACCGCAAGCGGCCGTTGCTGCGCGACACGGAACATGCGCTCGCGAATGAACAAGCCTGCACCCGGCCGCACGACGCTGGGAAACAAGGCACTGAACACGACCAGATCGATGCGATCCGGTTCAGCCCGCGCCACGCCGGCGGTCGCCACGCTAGCCAAGCGCCGCACCCCTGATCAGGCCGCCGTACACGCTGCGATAACGCGCCACGCTCGCCGCCCAATTGCGCTCGCTGTCCACAAACGCACGGCCATTCCGTTTCATGGCGTCCCACCCCGACTCATCCTGCAGCAAGCCCACCACCTTGGCGGCAAGATCATCGGCCTGCCCGGCGCGAAACAGCACGCCGGTCTTGCCATCGGCAATCAATTCCTTGTGGCCACCCACATCGGAGGCCACCATCAGCCGTCCCTGCGCCATGGCTTCCAGCGGTTTCAGCGG
>JAABQU010000144.1 GCA_011391285.1 Thiobacillus sp. | reverse complement strand
GGCTGTCCGGGCCGCGACCTTCTCGGCAAGCCCTGCGCTGTGCCCGCGCAGATTGCTGCAGCGCCTGAGCCTGTCGCCGTCGCGCCTGCCGCACCTGCGCCGGCTTATGTCGCGCCGGCTCCCACGCCCGCACCCGCACCTCCGCAGAAACTCGTTCTTGAAGGCGTGAACTTCGATTTCGACAAGGCCACCCTGCGTCAGGAAGACATCGCCATCATCGACCGCGATGTCACTTCCCTGGACAAATGGGGCAATGTGAACATCGAAGTGGCAGGCCACACGGACAGCCGCGGCAGCGATGCGTACAACATGAATCTGTCCCAGCAACGTGCTGAAGCCGTTCGCAACTATCTGGTCAGCAAAGGCATCGCCGCAGACCGCCTGTCAGCCAAGGGATATGGCGAATCCCAGCCGGTTGCCGGCAACGTTACGGACGAGGATCGCTTCAAGAACCGTCGTGTCGAACTGGTCCAGATCAAGTAACAGCGTTTTCTTTTGAGCCAACTACGGGGACTTCGGTCCCCGTAGTTGCGTCGAACTCCAAAATTTATACCCTGTTGGACTCACGCCTCGAACGATAGGCACCTGACCTTACGGGCGAATAGGTAAAATATTCCAACACTGTTCTCTGGCCAGCCCCTTCTGACCCGGCTTTGCCCCCCATACACACGAATGCCCTAGGGCGCCTCGCTTTCACATCATCATGACCCCAACTCAACCCACCAAGCTCGACACCGCCCATTTCGACAGTAAAGCCCGTCAATGGGACGACAACCCGTTGTTCAAGGAACGCGGGCTAAAAATCGCAGAGGCCATCCGCAAGGCCGTGCCTTTGCGTCGCGACATGAGCGCCCTCGATTACGGCTGCGGCACGGGCCTGCTTTCGTTTCCGCTGAAGGACGAGCTCGGCGCGATCCTGATGGCGGACAGTTCGGGCGGCATGCTTGATGTGGTGAACGAGAAGATCGCCGCGCAGAGCGTGACCAACATGACCACGCTCAAGCTCGACCTGCTGGCCGACCCGCCGCCTGAGCAGAACTTCGACCTCATCGTCACCTCGATGACGCTGCACCACGTGCCGGACACCGATCACATCCTGCGTGTCTTCCACGACCGGCTGAAGCCCGGCGGCACGCTGTGCGTTGTCGACCTGGACCAGGAAGACGGCTCGTTTCACGGCCCGGAGATCGATGTGCACCATGGCTTCGACCAGGCCGACCTGAGCCGGCGCGCGGCACAGGCCGGGTTTGCCGACATGCAGTTCCAGACCGTGTTCAGCATTGCCAAAGAACAGGAAACCGGAACGCGGGACTACCCGGTCTTCCTGATGACCGCACGGCGAGCGGGCGTATAGCAGGCCCCATCGACGTGGGCCGGATACGGCATTGCCGGCCCGAACACGCAACCAACGGCTTCATTGCGCTATCGTCGTGACGCCGCATCCAGAACGCCAAGCTCCTTCACTCATGACCCATCCAATCATCTATCACATCCCTGTCTGCCCTTTCTGCCAACGGCTGGAAATCCTGTTGACGCTGAAGGGCCGCCGAAGCGACGTCGGGTTTCAGGTGGTCGATATCACCCGGCCACGGTCCGAGGTGCTGCTCGCCAAGA
Source organism: Thiobacillus sp. (assembly GCA_011391285.1). Next base: position 28,555 of record JAABQU010000144.1, on the reverse strand, counting down.
CGCGCGGGACAACGGCGCTGCCGGTCATGGAGACGGCGGACGGGCACATCATCAAGGAAAGCCTGGTGATCCTGCAGTACCTTGAGGACACCTATCCGGAACGGCCGGTTGCCCAGCGCGATCCCTACCGGCGCGCGGTGGAGAACATGATGACGCGGCTGGATGGCGAGTTTTTCAGCCAGGGCTATACGTGGGTGATGAACCAGGACCCTGCCCGCCGGGACGCCATGCGGGACGGCATGCTGAAGCAGTACGCGCAGCTGAACGATTTTCTGCTGGAACACTCCCCCACCGGCCCGTTTCTGTTCGAGGAATTCGGGTGGGCTGAAGCGGTTTTCACGCCCTTCTTCCAGCGCTTCTGGTTTCTGGAATATTACGAAAACTTCGAGCTGCCAGACGAGCCGCGTTACGCGCGCGTGCGAAAGTGGATCGATGCCTGCATGTCACACCCTGCTGCGCAGCAGGTGACGAAGGAAGAGGTGGTCAAGCTCTATTACGATTACGCCAAGGGCGCTGGCAACGGCTCGCTGCTGCCGGGCCGCAGCAAATCGTCGATGGTCTTCGAACCCGATTGGCGAACCCGCCCCTGGCCACCACGGAACAAGTACGAACACAGCGCGACCGACGAAGAACTGGGGCTGTGACGCACGGGCTCAAGCATGCCTAAGGAAACCCGGCAGACGATCGGGGCACCCCCGAGATTATCCAACTAGGTCTTTCATAGCCATGCTCTATGCTGCCTTGTGTAGTGCCCGGCGTTCCCGCGAGGGTTTGTCTGTCGCAGCTGAGCTCAGCCATTGAGTTCCGGGCAAATCGCCATCCGGTTCAACCCAATGGAAGGAGCATGAACATGGCCGTCACGAACGCGCAGTCAGGAACCAATGTCCACGAAGTTGCGGAGAAAATCTATCGCATCAATACGCCGGTAGCCATTGAAGGCGCGGGCGGGTTTTCGTTCAACCAGTACCTCATCGCGGGCGATGAACCGCTGATCTTCCATACCGGACCGCGAGGCCTGTTCCCGCTGGTGCGCGAGGCGGTTGCGAGCGTGATGCCGGTGGAAAAGCTGCGCTACATCGCCTTTTCCCACGTCGAGGCGGATGAATGCGGCTCGCTCAACCAATGGCTCGCGGCCGCCCCGCAGGCGTCCCCCCTGTGCGGCACGGTGGCGGCGATGGTCTCCATCAACGACCTCGCAGACCGGCCGCCTCGCGCGCTCGCCGACGGGGAGTCGCTCTCCCTCGGCAAGCATTCCGTGCGCTGGTTCGACGCCCCGCATCTGCCCCACGGATGGGAATGCGGCTACCTGCTGGAAGACAGCACCAAAACGCTGCTGTGCGGCGACCTGTTCACGCAGGCCGGTGCCGATCTTCCGCCGCTCACCGAAGCGGACATTCTTGGGCCGAGCGAGTCGTTCCGCCACGCAATGGACTATTTCTCACACACGAAGTACGCCGGCCAACTGCTGGAGAAACTGGCTTCGACAGAGCCTGTCACGCTTGCATGCATGCATGGCAGCGCATGGCGCGGTGACGGCGCCGGGCTGTTGCGGGCACTTTCCGGTGAGTGGGCGTCATAAGCTGCGCACGGATCGCAACGGCACGTCGACAGGCAGGCCCCATCACGTCTCGAATTGCCTTTTCGCCCAGGGCAGGATGGGTTGCAGACGCAGCGGCAGCAGGGGCCGGGCTTCGTCGAAGCTGACCCAGCGCCATTCTTCATGTTCGGGACGTCCCAGTTCAGGCGAGACCGGCAGGCTGACGGACGCCTGCGTGGTTTCCGCCAGGTAGTAGCGCGCCACCTTGCCGCCGCGATAGGGGGCGGTTTCGCAATACGCCTCGCCCCAGCGGAAGTCGAGATCGCTGATCGCGGCCTCCTCCGCCGTCTCGCGGATGGCCGCATCGAGCGGCGCTTCCCCCGCCTCGACCATGCCCTTGGGAAAATCCCAGTTGCGGTAGGCGCGCAGCACCAGCAGGCGCCAGCCCCCGCCGTCGCGGCGAACGACGACCACCCCCGCCGAGAAAGCAGGCGGTTGCGGCGTCAGTCTGTCTTGCAAGCGGCCAGGTGCGTCTGCCATTCAGCGAGCAGCGCCGCCCGAGATTCGGCGGCGCCCCTGAGCATGGCAGGCAGCTCGGGACCGGCCCACAACTCCGTGCGCTGCCAGCCGGACTCGGTGGCGCATTCCACGATGACCGACCACCGACCCGCCCTCGGTTCGACGGCGAAGATGTGGGCGGCAAGCCCCAGGTCATCCAGGAGCATGTCGACGGCGGCCCTGGCCCGCACCAGGTCGGTTTCGGTCGGGGCGGCCATCTTCGGCTGCGCAACCGGTGCATGCGCCGATAAGCGCTGCCTCCTGCAATACGGATGTCTCATGAGTGCCCTCCGCAAGAAACGGGTGGAAACATTCAGCATAGTGGGTGGGAACGCAATCTGCCGCCTGCAATCCCTGCCGCGCACGGTTGCTGCCCAAACCCAGGTCATTACGTATCTGTACTAAGCTGCATTAGCGACGCGCGCCAAGCCACGGCAGGGGAACAACCCGGAATTGTTCAGCAAGACTCTCGATAGACTCGGCATGGGCGGCAAGACCACTGCGCGGTGCCTGCGTCCACTCACCCCATTACCAAGGGAGAAAAAGACATGAACCTGATCATCACCTTGATCATCGGTGGCCTCGTCGGCTGGCTGGCCAGCATCGTCATGAAAACCAACGCCCAGATGGGCTTGATCGCCAACGTTGCGGTGGGCGTGGTGGGTTCGATGCTGGGCTTCTGGATCGCGGGCATGCTGGGCTTCGCGGCGGTGGGGGGCATCGCACGCTTCATCGTCGCCTTCGCCGGCGCAGTGCTGCTGATCCTCATCCTGGGCAAGCTCGGCATTTTCAAAAGACGGTAAGGCTCTGATAGGCTGAGGTTCTCCCTGTCGCCATGACGGGCGCGCTCTGCCCTATTCTGGCCCGATACACATCCGCTTGCGGATAGCGCAAATCGCGGAGCCTGACACGCATGCGTAAAGTCCCCCAGAAATTCCGCCTCGATCCCGTGCTGCTGCTGGCAGCGCCGGCTTTTCTGCTGCTCGGCGCCGCGGCGGCCGCAGTGGCCCCCACGCTCGAAATCCTGGTGGTCCTCCTGCTGCTGACGCTGACGATTTTCCTGTTCATCTTCGAGGTGGTCGAGATCGACGTGGCGGCGATCAGCATCATGGTGCTGATCGGCCTGATCAGCGCGGCGAGCGAAGCGTTCGGTCTGATGCAGCCGCTGGTGCCGATTTCGGAACTGTTCGGCGGCTTTTCCAGCAATGCGGTGATGTCGATCGTCGCGGTGATGATCATCGGCGCAGGCCTCGACAAGACCGGGATCATGAACCGGGTGGCGGCCGAGATCCTGAAGCGCGCAGGCTATTCCGAGCGCCGCATCGTTCCCGCCGTCTCCGGCTCGGTCGGGATCATTTCGGCCTTCATGCAGAACGTCGGCGCGGCGGCGCTGTTCCTGCCGGTGGTGGGTCGCATCGCTGCGCGCACGGGCCTGCCAATGTCGCGCCTGCTGATGCCGATGGGATTCAGCGCGATTCTCGGCGGCACGCTCACCATGGTGGGCTCGAGCCCGCTGATCCTGCTGAACGACCTGCTGCTTGCCTCCAACAAGGCGCTGCCGCCCGACCAGCAGATCGCGACCTGGTCGATGTTTTCGGTGACGCCGATCGGCGTGGCCCTGCTTGCGGCCGGGATCGCCTACTTCATGCTCGCCGGCCGCTACGTGCTGCCGGCCGGCAAGGTCAAGGCGCAGGAGCACGCGCGGGCGACCCACACCATGCACTACTTCCAGGAGCTCTACGGCCTTGATGACAGCGTGTTCGAAGTGGCGGTGCCGACCGGGAGCCCGCTGGTGGGCAGACTGCTCGACGAGATGGAACGCGAGGCCCATGTCCGGGTGGTCGCGGCCCTGCTGCCCGGAAACGAGATGAGCGTCGGCCCGAGCGGACTGGAGCGGGACATGCCGATCGAGGCCGGCACCGTGCTCGGCCTGCTGGCCTCGCCACAGCGGCTTCGCCTGTTCGTCGACCGCAATGGCCTCGAGTTGAGCGCGGACCTGAAGACGTTCGCGGAAATCCTGTCGTCGGCCCGGGCCGGCATCGCCGAGGTGGTGATCCCGCCCGGCTCCCGCCTGGTCGGCAAGAGCGCGCACGAAATCTGGATGCGCAAGACCTACGGCATCGCCATGCTGGCCCTGCACCGCGGCGGCAAAACGCTGCTGGAGGGCGAAGGCATTCGCGACATCCCGCTGCAGGGCGGCGATGCCCTGGTGGTACACACGTCTTGGGACGCCTTGGCCCGACTGGAGAAGGACAGCAATTTCGTGGTCGTCACCAGCGACTATCCCCACGAGGAACTTCGCCCCCAGAAGGAGATGGCCGCCCTGTTCTTCTTCGGGGTCGCCCTCTTCCTGCTGATGTTCACCGACCTGCGACTGTCGCTCGCACTGATGGCCGGCGTCATCGGCATGGTGCTGTGCGGGGTGCTGCGAATCGACGAGGCCTATCAGGCGGTGAGCTGGAAAACCGTGTTCCTGCTGGCAAGCCTGATTCCGCTTGGGCTGGCGGTCGAGACCAGCGGCACGGCCGCGTGGATCGCCGCGCACATCCTGTCGATGCTGGGCGAACTGCCGCACTGGGTGCTGATGCTCGCCCTCGCCCTGCTGGCGACCTTATTCACGCTGGTGATGTCGAACGTGGGCGCCACCGTGCTGCTGGTGCCGCTGGCGGTGAACATCGCCCTCGGCGTCGGCGCGAATCCGGCGGTATTCGCGCTGACCGTCGCGCTCGCCACCTCCAACGCCTTCATCCTCCCCACCCATCAGGTCAACGCCCTGATCATGGGCCCGGCCGGTTACCGGGTGATCGACTTCATCCGCGCCGGCAGCGTCATGAGCCTGCTTTTCATCGTCGTCATGATGCTGATGCTGGGGCTTTTCTATGCCTGATGCCCGGTCTCCCTGTTCGTCGCTGAACCTGCCCTAGCTGAACGTGTATTTGATCCCCGCCGCATGCCAGTGCACGGTCTCCTCATCCAGTGCGCGCTGGGTGAGGGGGCGGTGTTCCAGCCAGCCCTCCGGCAGGGTGAGTCGAAAACGCTTGCTGTTGGCTTCCACTTTCACGTCGGGGAGATGCGGTTCGGCGCGGCTGCGGCAGAGGATGGCCGCCTGGCGTAGCAGCCACACCAGCAGGCGGTCGTTGTCCGGCACCTCGCCGGCAGCAAAGTCCGGAATTTTGACCAATGCACCTCGCTGGGCACGGGCCATCAGCGCCAGGCGCGCCTGCTCGGTACGCGAGAAGCCGGGCATGTCGGCGTTTTCCAGGATGTAGCCGGAATGGCGGTGGAAGCCGCTGTGCGATACCGACAGGCCGATTTCGTGCAAGCGCGCGCCCCAGTCCAGAAAACGCATGTCGTTTTCGTCTTCGCCGCCGCTTGCAGCCAGCAGCCTCAGCGCCACGCGCCTGACCCGCGCAGCCTGCTGGGAGTCGATGTGGTAGCGCCGCATGAATTCGTCCACCGTCGCTTCGCGCATGTCCTGCTTGTGGAAGCGCCCCAGCAGGTCGTAGAGGATGCCCTCGCGCATGGCGGTTTCGGCGACATCCATTTGCTCGATCTCAAGTTCGGCAAACAGCCCGGCCATGATGGCGAAGCCCCCGGCGATGACCGGGCGGCGATCGCGCGCCAAACCCTGCAGTTCCAGCGCGTCGAGATGGCCTGCCTTGATGAACTGGCTGCGCAGCTGCGCCAGGCCGTCTGCTGTGATGCCGCGCGCCGACCAGCCGTTCAGTTCGAGGATCTCGCGCAGGGCCCGCGCGGTGCCGCTTGAGCCAACCGCCTGCTGCCAGTTGTTTTTCGAAAACTCGCGGGCGATGCGCTCGACCTCGACGCGCGCCGCCACTTCGGCCGCCTTCAGCGCGGCCTTGTCGATCACGCCACTGCCGAAAAAGCGCTGCGAGAAATTGACGCAGCCCATGTGCAGGCTTTCGCGCTCGTGCGGCTTGAGCCCAGTGCCGATAATGAATTCGGTGGAGCCGCCGCCGATATCGACCACCAGACGCCGGTCGGGCGAGGAAGCCAGCGAATGGGCGACGCCTAGGTAGATCAGGCGCGCCTCTTCGCGCCCGGCGACGATTTCGATCGGGTGTCCCAGCGCAGCCTCGGCTTTTGAAATGAATTTTTCCGCGTTGCGTGCGATGCGCAGGGCCGACGTGCCGACGCAGCGGATCGCTTCCGGCGACAAGCCGCGCAGCCGCTCGCCGAAGCGATGCAGGCAGTCCAGCGCGCGCGTCTGGGTCGCCTCGTCGAGCACCTTGTCGTCGCCCAGGCCACCGGCGAGGCGCACGGTTTCCTTCAGCGAATCGAGCGGATACAGCTGATCGCCGGCAACGCGCGCGACTTCCAGGCGGAAGGAGTTGGAGCCGAGATCGACGGCTGCGAGGGTGTCATAGGTTTTCATGCCACTGCACCAAAAAATAGATAGGCCATGCCGATGGCGGCGAGGATGCCCGCAACGTCGGCGATCAGCCCACAGGCGACGGCGTGGCGAACACGCTTGATGCCGACCGCACCGAAATACACCGCCAGCACATAGAACGTCGTCTCGGTGCTGCCCTGGACGATGGAAGCGAGCCGGCCGGCGAAGGAGTCGGCGCCATGAGTCTGCATGGTATCGATCATCATGGCACGTGCGCCGCTGCCTGAAAACGGCTTCATCAACGCGGTGGGGAGGCCGTCGATCCAGCGTGCGTCGAAGCCCAGTCCGAGCACCGCGCTGCGCGCCGCGCCCATCAGCAGGTCGAGCGCGCCGCTGGCGCGGAACACGGCGATCGCCACCAGCATCGCGACAAGATACGGAATGATCGTTACAGCGGTGTGAAAGCCTTCCTTGGCACCCTCGATGAAGGCCTCGTAGGCGTTGACACGGCGGCGCACCGCCATCAGCAGAAAGGTGGCGACGATGCCGAACAGCAGGACGTTGCTGAGGATCGACGACTGGCGCGTCATCTCGGCGGCGTCGAGGCTGCCGAAATACAGAACCATGCCACCGACCAGCACCGTCGCGCCGCCCAGATAGGCCATCGTCACGCGATTCCACAGGTGCAGCTTCTGGAAAAAGCCGGTGACGAAAAGACCGATCAGGGCGCCGATGTAGGTCACGATCAGCAGCGGAACGAAGACGTCGGTCGGGTCGGCCGCGCCCAGTTGCGCGCGGTAGGTGAAGATGGTGACAGGCAGCAGGGTGACCGACGCAGTGTTGATGACCAGGAACAGGATCTGCGCGTCGCTGGCGGTGTCGGACGAGGGATTGAGCTTCTGCAGTTCCTGCATCGCCTTGATGCCGAGCGGGGTCGCCGCGTTGTCGAGCCCCAGCATGTTGGCACCCATGTTCATGGTCATCGCGCCGAGCGCAGGGTGATTCGCGGGGACTTCGGGGAACAGCCGGCGGAACAGCGGTGCCAGGCCGCGCGTGAGGATGTCCAGCATGCCGGCGCGTTCGCCGATCTTCATCACCCCCAGCCACAACGCCATCACGCCGGTGAGGCCCAGCGCGATTTCAAACGCGGTCTTGCTGCTGTCGAACAGCGCCTTCACCAGGGCTGCGAAGATGTCGGCATCGCCGAGGAAGACCAGTTTGAATGACGCGATCAGGAAGGCAATGAGAATGAAGCCGATCCATAGCGCGTTGAGCATGGAAGGTTTAAGCGAACCAGCCGGCGATGACGACCAGCAGGCCCGCCACCAGCCAGATCACCAGGCCGCGCCAGATCATGCTGACTGAACTGTCGATGCAGTCGGCATCAGGCGCCTGACCGGTGCCGAGTTCGGGCCGCCATACCGTCTCGCCGCCGACGGTGACGCTTTGCCCCAGCTTCACGCCCATGGCGCCGGCACCGGCTGCAATGACCACGCCCTCCTCCGGCTCCGGCCAGGTATCCGCCTGGGTGCGCCAGCAATAGGTGGCGTCCTCGAAATTGCCTGCGATGGCGTAGGTGAGCGCGGTCAGCCGCACCGGCACCCAGTTGATGATGTGAAAGAGGCGCTGCGCGCACTGGCCGAAGTTGCCGCGCGAGGCTTCCCAGCGTCGAGCCAGGATCGAGGCCGCGCGGAACAGGACCGCGCCGACGGGCCCCAGCGGCACCAGCAGCACGAACCAGAACAGCACGCCGAACATCTGGCGGTAGCTGGCCGCCATCACTTTCTCGATGGTGACACGCGCCAGGTCGTCGGCGCTGAACTGGCTGGCGTCGCCGCCCCGCCATGCGCCGAACTGCTCACGGGCCGAATCAAGCTCGCCGGCACGCAGCAGGCGGGCGATGCGCTCGGCGTCGTCGCTGTAATACTTGAACCCTAGCGTGAAATACAGCACCGCCACGTTCCACGCCCAGCCCAGCAGCGGACTGATCGCGTTCAACAGTGCGAAAACCAGCCACACCGCAATCAGCCACGGCACCACCGCCAACGCCCAGGCAATTGCCCCATGCGAGTATTCGCCGGCGTTGAATCTGGTTTCAATCAATTTGATGAAGCGGGCGTATTGCTGGTAGTGCGGCAAGGGTTGCCGCAGCGGGCGCAGATGTTCGAGGGCAACGGCGGCGAGTACGGAAAAGAAGGCCATCAGCGGTTCATCTCCAGGGTGAAGGTTCCGATCCGGCCCACCTGGCCGGACGGCCGATACAACTCGACGGCCGGCATGACGATGGCTTGCCCGCGCGGCTCCAGTGTATCGGCCAGCGCCTGGTAGGCCTTGGACGGCGCCAGCAGCACCGCTGCCTGCACCTGCGCACGATAGACCGGGCGCCGCTCGATGCGGCCTTCCTTGAGGCCTTGCGGTAACGGAGCGTCGTCGGCCAGGGTGTAGCCCAGTTGCGCACTGACCTTGCCGCTGGCTGCGCGCGGATCGCTGAGAATGACGCTGATGGTGTCGCCCGCCTCCACCTTCGCGGCGTTGAATTCGTCCAGCGCCTTGCGCTGCGTCTTGCGCAGGTTGCTGATCGGTCCCTCGTAGTCGAGGTAGGCATAACGGTAAGGCCCGGCCTCGGTTTCCGTCACGCTGACGGAGTTGAACCCGCCCCACCACCAGAACACCCCCAGCAGCGGCAAGATGAACGCCAGCACAAACGCCGGCCACTGTTTTTTGAACACGCCTGACACTCCCTGATTACAGCTTCGAAGATATCACAGCATCCGCCCCGGGCGCTTGTATCCCACAGGCCATTCATCGACTTCATGGGTACCCTGGCGCTTGCGTCTGTGTTATTTATATAACGCTTGAATTCGTATATGGGATGACTGTCATGCCACGTTTTCTGCTCGCGCTGTTCTGCCTTGCCTTCCTGCCTGCTGCATCGGCCAATCAAGCAATCGCGACCGTGCCGATGGAAGCGGTCAAGCTCGGCGCCCACAGTTATTTTGTGCAAGGCCAGCCCGGCGCCGCGTCCAGCGCCAACGAGGGCTTCATGTCGAACGCCGGCTTTGTGGTCACCCGTGACGGCGTCATCGTATTCGACGCGCTAGCCTCGCCGCCGCTGGCGGAGAAACTGCTCGGCGAGATCCGCAAGGTGACCCGGCAACCGATCAAGCGCGTGATCGTCAGCCATTACCATGCCGACCATTACTACGGCCTGCAGGTGTTCAAGGCGCAGGGTGCCGAAATCTGGGCGCACCGCTTAGCCGAGGGCGCCACGCGCACCGAGGAAGCCGCGCAGCGCCTGGAACAGCGCCGCGAAGCGCTGTTCCCCTGGGTCGATGAGAACACGCAACTGCTGGAGGCCGACTTTTTCGTCGAAGGCGACACGGACTTCGAAATGGGCGGCGTGAAGTTCGCGCTGCGTCACGTCGGTCCGGCGCACTCAAGCGAGGATATGGCGTTGATGGTGAAAAACGACGGCGTGCTGTTCGCGGGCGACCTGGTGTTTCTCGGCCGCGTGCCGTTTGTCGGCGACGCCGACAGCGCGGGCTGGATCGCCGCGATGGACAAGCTGATCGCGCTGAAACCCAAGGTGCTGGTGCCCGGCCATGGCGGCATATCACGCAAACCGAATGCCGACCTGGTGTTCACCCGCGATTATCTGAAATTCCTGCGCACCCAAATGGGCCAGGCGGCGCGCGACATGGTGCCGTTCGAGGAAGCCTACGAAAAAACCGACTGGTCGAAATACCGCTTTGTGCCGGCGTTCAACGAAGCCAACCGGATCAACGCCTACGGCCAGTATTTGCGTCTGGAACACGAAGGCGACGCGAAGTAAGTCTGGCTGCCAGGATAACGGACCGGGTAATCAGCTCAGGATCAGTTTCAGGCCGATCAAAATGGTCACGATTTCAAACGCCCGCTTGATCCACAGGTTGCCCTTCATGATCGCCAGGTGGCTGCCCAGATAGCCGCCGAGGATCGAGCCGGCCAGGAGCGCCGGCATCCAGTCCCACGCCACGGTGCCGATCATCCCCAGTACCAGCGCGCCGGTGCCGTTCCACACCAACCCGCACAGAATGAGCGTGTAGGCCACGGCGCGGGTGTAGTCGAGGCCGAACCAGCGGATCAGCCAGATGGTGAGGAACAGACCGGTACCGCTGGTGATCGAGCCGTTCAGGAAGCCGACGACGAACAGCCCGAGCATGCCACCGATCAGGCCCGTGCCCTGCCGATTTCGCGGCGCATGCTCCATGCCAAGCTTGGGGCTGAATACCGAATACAGCCCCAGTCCCAGCGTCAGCACTCCCAGCGCCAGGGTGGCCGTGCGCTCGGGGATCTGCAGGATGGTCACCGCGCCCAGCACCACGCCCGGCAGACCCGCGCCGAGGATGATCAGCGAGAAGCGGCGTTCGAGATGCGAGGTGCGCAGGTGGCGCAGCGTGGCGCCGAGCCCGAGCGCCACGCTGGCGACCTTGTGGGTGGCGAGCGCCACGCCGAACGGCAGCCCGAGGAAGATCAGCATGGGGAACTGGATCAGCCCTGCACCGCCGCCGGACAGGGCTGAAAAAAAATTCGCCGCCAGCGAGGCGACGAAGAGGATCAGTTGGTCAAGCACGCTGCCTAGCCGGTGACGCCGATTTCAGCCGGGAATTTTGCGTAGATCAGCTTCAAATCTTCCGCGGCAATGGTTTGCAGCAGACGGTCGGCCGTCGCAGACTCGACAAAAAACTCCACCACCACCGGCAAATCACCCGCCAACTCGAAAAAACCCACGTCGTGGCGGCCGTGGCGACCAAACCCGGCCAGTGCAAGGAACGCCGAGCCGCCGCTGATCCCCAACTGCTGTGCCGCATCGAGCAGCCATTCATACGTCAGCTTGCCGCGATGGCGGCTGGCTTCGGAGACAAACACCTGCAGGCACACCGTGTTCATTTAAAGAGCCTCATCGAGTAAAACCCCAGCCCGGTAGCGAGGAAAGAGCCTGTCATGTGGGCAGCGGCGATCAGTCCGCCGGTCATCCACAGGCCGCGCATCATCGCCGTGACGACCTCGGCGGAAAAGGTGGAAAACGTGGTCAGCCCGCCCAGCAGGCCGGTGATCAGAAACAGCCGCGCTTCCGGCGGCACGCCGGGATGTTCGGCAAACCAGGCAATGACGAGGCCCACGAAATAGCCGCCAATCAGGTTGGCGGCCAGGGTGCCGAGCGGCATGGAAGGAAACAGCGGATTGAGCCAGAGGCCCAGCCCCCAGCGCAGCCATGCGCCGAGCGCCGCACCGATCCCGATGGCGAGGAAGGCGGTCATGGCTGGCGTACGTCGGCGGGGGTCATGCGCGAATTCTAGCCGACGTCGCCAGCCGGGTGCTTACATCGACTCCTTGATGATCTCGGTCAGAAGCTTTTCCAGCTCGACGAGCTGCTTCTTCAGCGCCGCATTCTGGGTGTCGGCCGGTTTGCGGTAGGCGAGATAAATATTCTTGTCGCCCGGAATCTGGTACACCACGACACTGTAGGGACACATCACGATCGAGTGCGGATCGGCTTCCATCATGTGGCGCGAAATCGTGGCGCTGCAGAATTCGAACTGCTCGGAATTCTCGTAAACCACCTTGGTCTCGCCGATATCCTTGCCGGTGCGATCGAGCATGGCGGCGATCTTGTTGGTGTTGGTGATCTTGAGGCCCTTGCCCTCGATCGCCATCTGGAGATTGTCGCGTATATCCTGGTAGCTTCCCTGAGCCTTGAACAGCACGGTGTATTTTTCGGCGGCCTGCGCGCCAAAAGGCAGGCAGAACAGCGCGCATACGGCGAGGAATTTTTTCATGGGGTTTTCCGGAATCTCAAAGTTGAATTTTCAACCTGGCGCCGATAAACGGCAAGGGTCGTTTGCTACACTCGCCGGATGGCAAAGCGATCCAAATCCACGCAACTCAAGGCCGATGGCCGCTTCTGGCTGACGCTGGACGGCCGGAATTTCCTCGGCCGCGGCCGCATCGAACTGCTGCATCGCATCCGGGAAACCGGCTCCATATCCAAAGCCGCCAAGGACATGAAGATGAGCTACAAGGCAGCGTGGGACGCAGTGGATGCAATGAATGCCGCCTGGCAATCGCCGCTGGTGGAAAGCGGTCCCACCGGCAGCCGGCTGACCGACGACGCGGAACATCTGATCGCGGCTTTTCACAAAGCCGAGACGAAGCACACCGCCTTCATGGAAAAACTTGCCGCCAGCCTTTAGGGGCGCGTGCGGTAGAAGTTCAGCGGCGCGCCGGCCTTGGCGACGGCCGGTTTCAGTTTCCCCACCACATGCATTTCGCACGCCTTGCAGTCGAAGCGCAGGGTGAGCTTTTCGCTGCCGTTGATCAGCGTCAGCGGCGCGGCGCGCACGGTGCCCTGCACGCCGGTGACGCCCTTGGCCTGCTTGGGACACAGGCTCAATGAAAAGCGCACGCAGTGCTTGGTGATCATCAGCGAGACCTCGCCGGTTTCCTCGTGGCTTTCATAGGCGGCGGCGATGACCTGGACGCCGTGCCTGGCGTAGAAATCGCGCGCCTTGTGGTTGTAGACATTGGCCAGATAGCTGAGCGTATCTTCGGGATAGATCGCAGGCGGCTCGACCGGAATTGCGCGCGGGGGACGCTGATACGCGGCGGCACGCACGGCTTCCAGCGCGGCCACCGCGTCGCGTCGCAGGGCGTTGAGGAAGGATGCGGGCACGAACCAGGGCCGCGTCAAATCGAGCGCGATGCCCATGGCCGCAAACGGCGTGGTGCCGAGCTTGCCGAGATGATCGCGCAGGGTGGCCTCTGCCTTGGCGGCGTCCTTGGCCGCTTCCTTGGCGTGCGCCGCTTCCACGGTCACCGTGTTGCCGTCCTCGTCGGTCAGCGTCAGCGCAAATCCCGCGTCGGTTTCGTCCAGCCGCAGCCATACGCCAATGCGGCGCTCGCTGGACGCCTTGTCGAGCAGGCGCGTCCAGTTCATGTCGCGGTTGCGGTTAACCAGCGTGCCGGCGCGCAGGTCCTTGAAGCTTGCCATTGGGTCCTTCGGGAACACGCGCCAGACGCCCGCGCCATGCTTTTCCGCACGGTTGATCGCAAGGCCTGCCAGGTCCTTCTGCAGGGTGTAGTAGCAGAGGCCGTCACCATTGTTTAGAACAATGTCGGGCGAATCGGTCTGCAGCTCGACCCATTTGTCGCCGACCTTGCTGACGTAGCCGATCGGCAGGCCGGGATTCTTCGGGGTGTCGAAGGCACCGATGTCTTCCTTGCGGCCGCCGACGAAGTAGTCGGTGAATTCGCGGTTGAAGTTCTGGTTGGGATCGGGCGTGAAGGCGAACGTGGTGTGGCCGGAAGACGCACGCGCGAATTCCGGGCGCCGCTCGATGAGCGCGTCCAGCAGCGTCCGGTAGTGGGCGGTGATGTTCTTCACGTAGCCCATGTCCTTGTAGCGGCCCTCGATCTTGAAGCTGCGGATGCCGGCGTCGATCAGCGCCTCGAGGTTGTCGCTCTGGTTGTTGTCCTTCATCGACAGCACGTGTTTGTCGTGCGCGACGATGCGCCCTTCCATGTCGGTGACCTGGTACGGCAGGCGGCAGGCCTGCGAGCAGTCGCCGCGGTTGGCGCTGCGCCCGGTGTGGGCGTGGCTGATGTAGCACTGGCCGCTGTAGGCGACGCACAGCGCGCCGTGGACGAAGAATTCCAGGGTGCAGCGTTCAGGGTCGGTGGCGGCGCGGATGGCGGCGATCTGCGCGAGATCGAGTTCGCGCGCCAGCACGATCTGGTTGAGCCCCACGTCCTGCAGAAAGCGGGCCTTTTCCGGGGTGCGGATATCGGTCTGGGTGCTGGCGTGCAGCTGGATCGGCGGCAGGTCGAGCTCCAGCAGGCCCATGTCCTGGATGATCAGCGCGTCGACGCCGGCCTCGTACAGCTGCCAGACCTGCTGGCGCGCCGGTTCGAGTTCGTCGTCGCGCAGGATGGTGTTGAGGGTGACGAACACGCGCGCGTTGAAGCGGTGCGCGTGGTTCACCAGCCGCGCGATGTCGGCAATGTCGTTGGAGGCGGACGCGCGCGCGCCGAACGACGGACCGCCGATGTACACCGCATCGGCGCCGTGGTTGACGGCTTCGATGCCGATGTCGGCGTCGCGCGCGGGCGCAAGGAGTTCAAGTTGGTGGGGGTGCACAGGAGGTGTTCCGGACAGCAAAGACGCATTTTACCGGAGACCGCCCCGCCTGGCTTGCCGGGCCGGCGTGCTGCACCGGCTTACTGCGCCGGCTTGTTGACCGCCTCGATCGCCAGGGTCAGCGTCACCTCGTCGCTCACGTAAGGCACGTTTTTGCCCATGTTGAATTCCGAGCGCTTGACCTGGGTGGTCGCGTTGGCGCCGCAGGCATCGACTTTCAGCATCGGATGCGGCTGGCACTTGAAGTGGGTGATCTTCAGCGTCACCGGCTTGGTCACACCCTTGATGGTGAGGTCGCCCGCCACGCTGACCGGCTGGTCGCCCTTGAAGCTCATCTTGCTCGACTTGAAGGTGAGGGTCGGATAGACGGTCGTGTCGAAGAAATCGGCACCCTGGAGGTGCTCGTTGAACAGGGCGTAGCCGGTGCTGACCGAGGCGGCGTCGATGGTGACGTCGACCGATCCGGTTTTTGCCTTGCGGTCGAGCACCACGGTGCCGCTGGTCTTGTCGAACTTGTGGGTCTGGTTGGAGAACCCCAGGTGGTTGTAGGTGAAATGCGGATAGGTGTGGCTGTTGTCGATGGTGTAGGTGACCGGCGCAGCCTGGGCGGCAACGGAAGCGGCGGCGAGTGCTGCAAAAAGGGCAAGACGTTTCATGTAAATCTCCTGGAAGTGATGAACAACGGTTTATTTGCCGGTGGCGGCAATGCGGAACTGGACCTGGACTTCGTTGGCGACGGTGGCGACATCGGCCCACATGCCTTCGCCGATGCCGAAGTCGAGGCGCTTGAGGACGAAGCTGCCATCAAAGGTGGAAGCATTCTTGCCGGGCGCGTAGCTGACCGGGATGACCATGTCTCGCGTTTTGCCCTTGAGCGTGAGCGTGCCGCGCAGTTCGAAGCGGTTGTTGCCAAGCGCGCGCACCTCTCGGGAGACAAAGGTGGCCTTGGGATACACGCTGCGGTTGAACCACAGCTTGCCGGCGGACTCGTCGTCAGCTTCCGGCGCGCCGGTGTCGATGCTGGCGAGTTCGATCTCGATCGACGCACGGGCGGCCTCGGGTTTGGCCGGGTCGAATTGCATCTGGGTGGTGAAGCGCTTGAAGCCGCCTTTCACCGGCACCCCCATCTGGCGGAATTCGAAACCGATGCTGCTCTGTTTCGGCAGCACCGTGGTGTATTCCACGGCGTGGGCCGCGGGTGCGGCCAGCACGGCCAGCAAGGTGAATGTCGCGAATTTCATGTGCGTTCCTTTCTGCCCAGGCCCATGCGCTGCAGGAAGGGCCGGCGTTCGATGAAGTGATGCTTGAGCGCCGCACCCACGTGCAGGATGACCAGCGCCAGCAGGACGTAGTTCAAAAACTGATGCACCGCGGCGAGCAACTCGCCCAGTTCGCGGTTCTTCTCGACCAGGTCGGGCAGCGGCAGCACGCCGAACCACACGGTCTGGAAACCCTTGGCCGAACTCATCAGCCAGCCCGACACGGGAATCACCACCATCAGCGCATACAGGAGTCCGTCCGCGACCGCGCTGGCGCGCCGCTGCCAGGCGGCGATGTCGCCCGGCAGCGCCGGCGGCGTGTGCGTCAGCCGCCAGCCGAGGCGGATCGCCACCAGCAGGAACACGCTGACGCCGATCCACTTGTGATAGCTGTAGAGCTTCAGCTTGTCCGGCGACAGCGGCAGATCGACCATGTAGAGGCCGAGCGGAAACGTCGCGAAGATCAGCACGGCCACCAGCCAGTGCAGCACAATGGCCGGAGTCGAATAGCGGCTCGAAGGACTCATGCCGCCCCCTTTCTGAACACCTGTTCAAGCCCACGCAGAGCGGTTTGCCAGCGTGCGTGCTCGGCCGCGCTCGAGCCTGCAAAACATGAGGCCAGATGCGCCATGTGTGGGGGAAACACCCTGGCGAACAAGGCTTCGCCAGCCGGGGTCAGGCGGACGATCTGGCAGCGGCGATCGCTTGCATGCGCGGCGCGTTCGACCCAGCCGCGGTCGGCCAGGCGGTCGACCACGCCGGTGAGCGTGCCCTTTGTGATCAGCGTTTTTTCGCCGAGTTCAGTCGACGTCATCCCGGGGGTATTGCCGAGCGTGGCGATGACGTCGAACTGCGGCGGCGTCAGCCCCAGCGCACGGATGTCCGTGGCGGAATAGGCCTCGAAGGCCTGGTAGCACTTCACCAGGGCTTGCAGGGTCGGCAGGAAATCGGCTGGCTGGCTCATCGCGCGCTCATTTGGTTCTAACACGAACCACTTTAGTTCGTGTTAGAACCATTGTCAAGCATTCCTGCCGGAACCCTGCCCGACCTGGCTGCTCGAACCTGGCATCCACTACCGGCATTCAGCGCCCTCACAGACCATGAAACCGACGCCCGATCCGCTGCTCACCCTGTACTACGACGGCGGCTGCCCGGTCTGCACGCGCGAGATCGGCTTCTACAAGCGCCGGCGTGGCGCCGATCGCATTCATTGGGTCGACCTTGCGAAATGCGAGGCAAGCGATCTGGCAACGGATTTGAGTTTTGATGCCGCCATCGCCCGCCTGCACGCGCGCCGGCCGGATGGCCAGCTGGTGTCGGGCGCACGCGCGTTCGCCGCGCTGTGGCAGGCGCTGCCGGCATTTCGCCTCGCGGGGCGCGTGGCTGCGCTGCCGGGCATCGTGCACGGACTGGAATGGGGCTACCGGGGATTCTTAAAGCTGCGCCGACTGTGGCGCAGGGATGCTGCGGCGTGTGCGCTGCCGGGAAGCAGCAAAGACCGCTGAATCAGGACGCGTCCCAGCGCGCCGCCGCCGCATCGTCGCTGGCACGTGCCTCGACCCAGCGCTCGCCCTCGGGCGTTTCTTCCTTCTTCCAGAACGGCGCCTGGGTTTTCAGGTAATCCATGATGAATTCGCAGGCGTCGAAGGCTTCGCCGCGGTGCTGGCCGGCCACCGCCACCAGCACGATGGGGTCGCCCGGCAGCAGCCGGCCGACGCGGTGGATGACGGTGACATCGAGCAGGGTCCAGCGGGCATGAGCTTCTTCTACCAGCGCGGCGAGCGCCTTTTCGGTCATGCCGGGGTAATGCTCCAGCGTCATCGCGAAAACCCCGCTGCCTTGGTTGAGGTCGCGCGCGAGGCCGACGAAGCTGGCGATGGCGCCGATGTCGGTGCGGCCGCGGCTCATCGCGGCGACTTCGGCGCCGAGATCGAAGGCCTTGGTCTGAACGCTGATCTTCATGTCACTAGCCCCCGGTCACCGGCGGGAAGATCGCGACTTCGGCGTGGTCCGGCAGCGCCGCATCGAGCGTGACAATGTCCTGGTTGACGGCCACCCGGAACGCCCGCCCGGCCGCCAGTTCTTCAGCCCACGCGCCGCCGCGCGCCTGCAGGTGCGCGACCAGATCGGCGGCAGTGGCGCCGGCGAAGTCGAGTGTTTCTTCCGCCACGCCAAGGCGCTCGCGCAGGCGGGCGAAATACAGGATGCGCAGTGTCATGAAAGCAGTTCCGAGAAGGGAATGAAACGCACCCAGTCGCCTGGCTGGATGGTCTGCTGGACGGCCAGATCGACCAGACCGTCGGACCACGCGCACGAGGTCAGCACGCCTGAACTCTGGTTGGGAAACAAGCCGAGCTTGCCGTCGGGCTGCAGGCGCGCCCGCAGGAATTCGCGCCGGGCGCCAGGCTTCGTCCAGGCGAAATCCGCCTGTACCGCAAACGCGCGGTACAGCACGTCGGCGGCCCCCATCCGCTTCAACAAGAACGGTCGCACGAACAGGCAGAAGGTGACGAAGGCCGATACCGGATTGCCCGGCAGGCCGATGAAGTCTGTGTCCTTCACGCGGCCATAGACGAGCGGCTTGCCGGGCTTCATGGCGACCTT
Organism: Thiobacillus sp.; assembly: GCA_011391285.1. The sequence continues at coordinate 10,067 of JAABQU010000144.1, read as the reverse complement.
CCACATCTCGACGCGGCCGAGTTTCTCCACCGCCGCTTTGACGTAGTCGGCCTCGCCCACCGACACGCCGCCGCTGGTGATGACGACGTCGGCCAAATCGGCGGCCTGTGCCAACGCGGCCTCGGTCGCCTCCAGCGTATCGGGCACGATGCCGAGATCGATGAGTTCACAGCCCAGGCCTTTTACCAGCCCGGTCAGCGTGTACCGGTTGGAGTTGTAAATCTGGCCGGGCAGCAAGGGCGCGCCCGGCGTCACCAGCTCGTCGCCGGTAAAGAAGCACGCAACCTTCAATTTTTTGAAGACGGGCAATTCGGCCAGCCCGACCGAGGCGGCGAGCCCCATTTCGGCGGCGCCGATGCGGGTGCCGGCGGCGAGGATCTGCGCGCCGGTCTGGATGTCCTCGCCCGCGCGGCGGATGTTTTCGCCTTGTCGCGGCAAGGCGTGGATGATGACCTCGTCCCCCTCGGTGCCGCAGTATTCCTGCATCAGCACGGCGTCGGCACCCGGCGGCACCGGTGCGCCGGTGAAAATGCGCGCGGCAGTACCGGGTTGCAGCGGCGTGCCGACGGTGCCGGCGAGGATGCGCTGCGAAACGGGCAGGCGCACGCCGGCGATGAACACGTCGGCGACGCGCACGGCATAGCCATCCATCGCGCTGTTGTCGAGCGGCGGCACGGTGATGGCGGAAGTCTGCGGTGCGGCGAGGACACGCCCGAGTGCATCCGCAACAGGTACGGTCTTGCTTGCGGTCACGCTGCGGGCGCGTTCGAGCAGGGCATCAAGCAGTTGGTCGGCTGAGAGCATGGTCGAGTATGAAATCGGTGAGTTGGGAAATCGCATCGATGTCGATGCGGTCGATGGGTTGGCCCGGATCGACGTCGGACGCCACAATCAGAATAGACGGATCATCCGGGAACAGCCAGGGCTTGCCAGTTTCGGCGCGGTGCACTTCCAGCTTGGGGATAGCCTCGCGCTTGTAGCCTTCCACCAGCACCAGGTCGCATGGCGGCAACTGGTCCAGCAGTGCATCCAGCGCCGGCGGGGTGTCGCGGTGCTCGGTCAATAGCGCTGTGCGGTGGTCGGACGTCAGCAGCACCGCTGCCGCCCCCGCCTCGCGCGCGCGCCAGCTGTCCTTGCCGGGTCGGTCGATGTCGAAATCATGGTGGGTGCGCTTGATCACCGCGACCTTCATCCCGCGCGCGACGAGTTGCGGCAGCACGCGCTCGATCAGCGTGGTCTTGCCGCTGCCGCTGTAGCCGGCGATGCCGAAGATCTTCACAGGAAGGCGAGCTTGGAACCGGCGATCGCCAGCACCAGCGCGAGCATTTTGCGGATCCACGCCGGAGCGATGCGGCGGCTGCCGATCTCGGCGCCCAGCCAGCCGCCCGCCGCCACCGCGAGTGCCCATAGCGGCAGGGCCTCGGTTTGCGGCAGCTCGGCACGGCTCAGAAAACCGGCCAGACCAGCCAGCGAATTGAGCAGGATGAAGGCCGCGGCGACCCCCGAGGTGACGCGCGTGCTGGCCCAGCCGAGCAGCAGCACCAGCGGGCTGAGGAAAATGCCGCCGCCTACGCCGGTGAGGCCGGAGAGGAAACCCATCGCGCCGCCGGACAGCGCAATGCCGGCGAGCGGCGCACGTTCGACCTGGCTGTCGTGCACCGCCATCGAAGGCGAGAGCATGCGCCAGGCGGCAAACAGCAGCACCACGCCGACGACCGGCTTGAACCAGGCGTCCGGCAGGCTCAGGCTGCCCCCCCAATAGGCCAAGGGCAGCGAGAACACCGCAAACCAAACCAGCAGGCGCGCATCGAAGCATCCCGCCCGCGCGTATTTGTACGTACCGATGCCGGCGACCACGACATTGAGCATCAGCGCGATGGGCTTCATCTCGGCCGGCGCCATGCCGGCCAACGCCATGATCGCCAGATAGGCCGAAGCGCCGCCGTGGCCGACCGTGGCGTACAGCAGCGCGCCTGCAAAAAATGCAGGGATCAGCCAAAGCGCCAGTTCAAATCCTGTCATGGATGCAGCCTGAATGATTTGTGTTATATTTTTCCATATATAACCCACTCTGGCAAACCAACCAAGCCGCCATGTCAACCACGCTTCAGGATCAGTTCGGACGCCGCATCGATTACGTGCGGCTATCGGTGACCGACCGCTGCGACCTGCGCTGCAGCTACTGCATGCCGGAAGGCTTCACGGGTTTCGAAGAGCCCGAGCACTGGCTCAGCTTCGACGAGATCGAACGCCTGATCGGCGCGTTTGCCCGGCTGGGCGTGAGCCGCATCCGCCTTACCGGCGGCGAGCCGCTGCTGCGGCGCGACATCGCCGGACTGGCCGGGCGCATCGCCGCCCTGCCCGGCGTCGATGACCTGTCGCTGTCGACCAACGCCACCCAGCTCGACAAACATGCCCAGGCCCTGAAGGCCGCCGGCGTCACGCGGCTCAACGTCAGCCTCGACTCGCTGCAGCAGGCGCGAGTGGAAAAGATCAACGGCCGCGACGTGCTGGCCAAGGTCATGAACGGGCTCGCCGCCGCACAGCAAGCGGGCTTCTCGCCGATCAAGCTCAACATGGTCGCACTCGCAGGCAGCAACGACGACGAGATCGACGAGATGGTGGCGTTCTGTATGGAGCGCGGATTCGTGCTGCGACTGATCGAATCAATGCCAATGGGCATCACCGGGCAAAACGCCGAATACCTCGACCTGCAGCCGGTGAAGGAACGCCTGAGCCGGCAGTTCGATCTGATCGAAACCGCTTTGCCCGGTGCCGGCCCTGCGCGCTACCTCGGCACGGCCGACGGCCGCTTCAACGTCGGCTTCATCACCCCGATTTCGCAGCATTTCTGCGAGACCTGCAACCGCGTGCGGATCGCGGTCGACGGCACCGCCTACATGTGCCTGGGGCAGGACGAGAAATTCGAGTTCCGCCCGCTGCTGCGCGGCGGCTGCAGCGACGCCGAACTGGAAGCGGCGATTGTCGGCGCCATCAACCTGAAGCCGGAACGCCACGAATTCCGCGAGGCCCCGCACAAGATCCTGCGCTTTATGTCGATGACCGGCGGCTGAGGCCTATCCCGCGCTGGCGGTACGAAAGCCGGCAAACGGATCGCGCCGGTGCGGCAGATAAAAATTGCGGAAACCGGGGCGCTTGAGCGAAGGATCGGTGACCGGCCCGCCGCCGCGCAATTCGCTGTGGGTATGGAACCAAGGCTGGGAATAATCGTGATACGGGTCGGGCGCAAAGCCCGGATACGGCATGAACGGATCGCGCAGCCATTCCCATCCCATGCCCCAGCGAAATGCCGTATGCCCCGTGGCGCGCAGCCACTGTGCCGCGGTCGGCAACTGCCGGCCCCGCCACGCGGCAAACGCTTCGGCCTCGAAGCGATTCACATGCAGCATGGGTGCCTCTGCACTCAGCGGCTGCCAGCAATCGAAGCGGCGCACCTGCCAGCTGCCGTGCGCCTGCCGCCAGTAGACGGGATGGCGGGCGTCGCTCGCCTGTCGCCAGGCCCAGCCGTCATCCGACCACCCTGCGCTCTTCCGATAGCCGCCCGCCTCGACGAATTCGGCGAAGGCCGTTTCCGACACCAGGCTCGCGTCGATATCGAACGCCGGAGCCGACACCGCATGACGCCATTTTTCGTTGTCGAAAATGAAGCCTTCATCGGGCCCGCTCCCCAGCGCCGCCTCGCCCTGGGCAAAAGCCAACAGCGGCGATGACTGAACACCGGCAATCTCCGGCCATCCGGGCGGCGCATAGCCCAGATTCTGGAACGCCATCCACCAGGCCTCGATGTGCATCAATTCGTGATACAGACTCAGCTCGGCGAAATACGCGAGACCGTCATTGAATTCGCTACGCAAGCGAGCAGTCACGGCTTCGTCCACGCGTGCCGCGTAGTCGTCGACCGCCGCGGGTTGCAGCAGGGGCAAATCCCAGCGCGTGTCATGCGGCACGGTCGAGGAGTTGTACAAGGCATCGGCTCCAGGCAGCAGGCTGGGCGCGCACGCGCCGTCGGGGCGTTCGCGCAGGCACCAGCGTTCCTGGAACCAGACGATGTGCCCGTATTCCCACAGTGGCGGATTCAGGTGCTCGGCGCGCGGCCCCAGCCAGCCCTTGTCCGGCAGGCGATCGATCAGCGCGCGCAGCCCGGCGCGCGCCTGCGCCAGCCGCTCGATGAGCTGCTCCGCGGTGTGGCCGGTGACGGGTCGGGTTCGGTTCATGATATATAAAGCACTGTAGCCGATTCATTCCAGGCACCCCTCACGACAGGCGAATTTGAAATATGAGCGATCCCGAACTCGACCCCCCCATCCGGCTGACCCAGTTCTCCCACGGCGGCGGCTGCGGCTGCAAGATCGCCCCGTCCGTATTGCGCGATATCCTGTCGGACACGCCCTTCGCGTCGCATCTGGCCGCGTCCTTTCCTGACCTGCTGGTGGGCATCGAGCACGGCGACGATGCTGCCGTCTACCGGCTGAACGACGAGCAGGCGATCGTCGCGACCACCGACTTCTTCATGCCCATCGTCGACGATCCCTTCGAATTCGGCCGCATCGCCGCCACCAATGCGCTGTCCGACGTCTACGCCATGGGCGGCCGCCCGTTGTTCGCGCTGGCCATCGTCGGCATGCCGATCGGCAAGCTGCCCAACAGCGTCATCCGGAAGATCCTCGCCGGCGGCGAGGCGGTCTGCAAGCAGGCCGGCATCCCCATCGCCGGCGGCCATTCCATCGATGCGCCAGAGCCGATCTACGGTCTGGTCGGCATCGGCGTGGTCGACCCGCGTAAGGTCAAGCAAAACAGCGGCGGCGTGGCCGGCGACCACCTCATTCTCGGCAAGCCGCTGGGCGTGGGCATCTACAGCGCAGCACTGAAAAAAGGCCTGCTGACCGCGGACCAATATGCGGCGATGATCGGCGCCACCACCCAGCTCAACACCGCAGGCGCCGATCTGGCCGCCATCGACGGCGTGCACGCGATGACTGACATCACTGGCTTCGGCCTGCTCGGCCATCTGCTGGAAATCACCCGCGCCTCAAAATGTTCGGCGCACGTCGGCTTAGGCGGCCTGCCCCTGCTGCCGGGCGTGGCTGAACTCGCGCAGAGCGGTCACGTCACCGGCGCCAGCGAGCGCAACTGGGCGAGCTATGGGCACGAAGCCAAACTGGCCGGCATCGCCGATTGGCAGCGTGCACTCCTGACCGACCCGCAAACCAGCGGCGGCCTGCTGGTGAGCTGTACGTCCGGATCGAGGGACGCGGTGCTGGACGCCTTCCGCCGCCACGGCTTTGCGCAGGCGACGGAAATCGGCCGGCTGCAAGCCGGCAAAGACGTGACGATCGTGGCCTGAGTGGGGTTCGCGTACACCGACCTTTCCGTCGACCGCGACGATCTGCGCGACGACGTGCTGACGGGGCTGGCGACCAGCCCCAGATCCATCCCGCCCAAATACTTCTACGACGAGGCAGGCTGCCGCCTGTTTGAGGCAATCTGCAGGCAGCCCGAATATGCCCTCTGCCGCACCGAACAAGCGTTGATGGCTGCCCGCATGCCCGACATCGCCGCCGCCATTGGACCGGTGGACTGCATCGTCGAGCCCGGTGCCGGCGATTGCGTCAAGGTGCGCCGGCTGCTCGACACCCTGCATCCCGCGCATCTTGTCGTGATGGACATCGCCGGGGCCCCGCTGGCCGCGGCGGCGGAGCCGCTCTCCCGCGACTATCCAAACCTTGCCGTCACTGCGCTAGGCATGGACTTCATCCACGATCTGGAAGCGGTCACGCCCTATCTGCCGGCAGGTCGACGGCTCGTCTATTACCCCGGCTCCAGCATCGGCAACTTCCCGCCCGACGCGGCGGGCGCCCTGCTCACGCGCTTTCGTCAGCTGGCCGGCGCACAAGGCCGGCTGCTCATCGGCTTCGACCTGAAAAAGGACCCGCAGCTGCTGCACGCGGCCTATAACGACGCGGCCGGCGTCACCGCGGCCTTCAACCTCAATCTTCTGGTGCGGCTCAACCGTGAGCTGGGCACCGACTTCGACCCGTCCCGGTTCCGCCACTACGCGTTCTACAACCCGGTGGCAGGACGCATCGAAATGCATCTCGTCAGCCTCGCAGAACAGGACGTCAACGTCGCAGGCCGGCGCCTCCACTTCGCGCTGGGGGAAACGCTGCACACCGAACATTCCTACAAGTTCCGGCGCGACGAATTCAGCGCGATTGCGGAAGCGGCCGGCTGGCCGTTGAAAGCCGAGTGGGAACACGACGGCTTCGCGGTCCATCTATACGGTTGAGCGCCGGCCGGATCAGGCGCGCCCGAACCGGGTGCGGATCCAGTGGTCGATCGACAGCCGGCCCGGTCCCGAAAGCACCAGCGGGAGCAGCATCACGAGGTACATCAGCGGCAATTTGTAGCCGTTGTCGCAGACGTTGTAGCCGTGGCTGCCATGCACCGACGCCCAGGCGACGATATCCAGGATGAGCAGTGATACCGCCCAGAAACGCGTGCCGAGGCCAACGACCAGCGCCGCCGCGCCGATGAGTTCGGTCCAGGTGGCGAGAAACCAGCTGATCTCGACCGGCACCACGCTGAAGGGAAACGGGAACGCCTCCTGGATGTCGGCGAACCAGTTTTCGCCCCGCATTTTTTCCAGCCCGGCGACACCGAATTCATACGCCAGCAACAGGCGGAGGCCGAGTAGCCCGATCCAGCTGCCCGCCTGATCGAGCCCGTTCAGGCCGCGCGTGATGCAGGATGGATTGCAGTTCATGGTGTTCTCCGGGGAGCAAGGGATAACCCTGAAGTCGGGCGGGTCGCGCAAACCTTACAAGGCCGTAAAATTTCTCCATGGCCAAACTTGAATCGCTCACCTTCGACAACGGCTTCGCCCGCCTGCCGGAGTCCTTTTATTCGCGGGTCTGCCCGACCCCCGTTCCTGACCCCTACCTGGTCTGCTACAGCCCGGAAGCGTTGGCGCTGCTCGACCTCGACACCAGTGAAATCACCCGCCCCGAGCTGATCGAAACGCTAGCCGGCAACCAGCTGCTGCCGGGCATGGACGCGATCGCCGCGCTCTATGCTGGCCACCAGTTCGGCCATTACGTGCCGCAATTGGGCGACGGCCGCGCGATCCTGCTGGGCGAAGTCAAAAACGCAGCCGGCGAAGGCTGGGAAGTCCAGCTGAAGGGCGCCGGGCGCACCCCCTACTCACGCGGCGGCGACGGCCGCGCGGTGCTGCGTTCGAGCATCCGAGAATTTCTGTGTTCCGAAGCCATGCATGCGCTCGGCATCCCCACCACCCGCGCGCTTTGCATCGTCGGCAGCGACCGTCCGGTCTACCGCGAGGACGAGGAGACCGCCGCCCTGGTCACGCGGCTGGCGCCCAGCTTCGTGCGCTTCGGCTCCTTCGAAGTCTTCTACTACCGCAACCAGATCGAGCCGATCAAGCACCTGGCCGATTACGTCATCGAACGCTACTACCCGGAGTTGAAAAACCTAGCCGACCCCTACCCCGAATTCCTGCGCCAGGTCGCGCTGCGCACCGCCGAGCTGATGGCGCAGTGGCAGGCGGTCGGCTTCTCGCACGGCGTGATGAACACCGACAACATGTCCATCCTCGGCCTCACGCTCGACTACGGCCCCTTCGGTTTCCTCGACGCCTTCGATCCTGGCTACGTCTGCAACCATTCCGACACCGGCGGCCGCTACGCCTTCGACCAGCAGCCCGACGTCGCGGCATGGAACATCACCAAGCTGGCGCAGGCGCTGGTACCGCTGATGTCGGTGGAAACGGCGTCGCAGGCGATTGGCGAATATCCGCAGGTGTTCGGAGCGGCCTACCTCGAACGCATGGCTGCCAAGTTCGGCCTGCCGCCCGGCAGCGAAGCCGCCTCGCTCGTGATGGATGCGCTGCAGCTGCTGGCGCAGAACCAGGTCGACTACACGATCTTTCTGCGCCGCCTGTGCGATTTCGACAGCCGGCGCGACGCCGTCAACGCGCCGCTGCGCGACCTCATCCTCGACCGCGCGGCCTTCGACGCCTGGGCGGCGCGATACGCCGCCGCGCTGCGCCAGAAAGGCTCGGCCGATGCCGAACGCGCCGTGGCGATGCGGCGCGTCAATCCCAAGTACATCCTGCGCAACCATCTGGCCGAGATCGCCATCCGCCGCGCGGCGGACGAGCGCGATTACAGCGAGGTGAATCGCCTGCACGCACTGCTGATGCGCCCCTTTGACGAACAGCCGGAACACGACGCCTATGCCGCCGAACCGCCTGACTGGGCGAGGAAGATTGAGGTAAGCTGCTCTTCGTGAACCGCACGCCTGCCCTGCTCGTCTGCCTGCTGACCGCTGCCCTGCTCGCTTCCTGCAGCAGCCAGCCCATCCAGCGCAAGGATGGCAGCAGCAGCGCCCGCAGCTTCAGCATCAACACGCTGGCCAAAGGCGATATCGACACGGTGGTTGAAATCCATCAGCAGGAAGTCATCGCCAGCCTCAAGACGCTCACCCTCAAGCTCTATCGCCGCAACCCCGCCGAATGGCGCAAATCCGGTTTCGCCAGTGCAGACGAAGCAGCCACCGCCCTGTTCAAGCCGCTGGAGCACTGGAAGCTGGCGCCGCAGAAAAACCTGCCCTGGGAAACGGCCCTGCTCGACCCGTGGCGCAGCGATTTCAGCGGAGACCGGGTCAAGGCCCTGATGAACGGCCTGCTGGTCATGCACATGGCGGCTTTCGACCACCAGACCGAGTTTTATCTGCTGACCGAGGTCGACGCCCAGAAGCTTTACAACGCCGCCCGCAACACCGAGGCCATCGCGTGGAAATTGTCGAACGCCCGCAACACCCAGGGCGAACTGATCCTGCGCAGCAACAGCATGAATGCCGGCAGCGTCGCCAACCTCAGCTTCGAACGCGAGTTCGGCAAGCTCATCGGGATCCAGGACGCCCTCGCAAAAGTCATCGAGGACAAGACCAACCGCGCCATCCGTTTTGGCACGGTCAACCTGGCCAAGATGGTGTTTCTGCCGATTTGAGATGGGCAGCGGCGTGACGGACGCGTATGCCAGTTGTGCAAGCCTGACCCGCGACCAATGGGCGTGGGAATTCCTGCGCCGCAACCCGGATTATCAAAGCGACTACCGCCGCTTCATCACGCTGTGGCAAGCCCTCGAAGCTGACTACGGCGCTCCGCCGCAGCGCGATTTCTCAAGATGGAAACAGGATCCGCGCGCCTACGGCCCGTTGCCGGGCGACGCCGAACTCGCCGCACCCGGCGGCGAGTTGTGCACCGTCGACGACGACCGCGTGCTGCTCGAATGCTGGATGGGCGCGAAATGGGGCTTCTACAAATTCCCGCTCGACCCTGCGCGCACTGCGCCTGGGCCCGACCAACTGTCGTGGCGCCCGCCGCCGCAACCGGACACGCCCATCGATGCGCCCTACCGCCTCGATTTGACATTCGATCTGTCCCTGCCGCTGCCGCCGCAACTGGAAGCAGCGAAATTCCGCCTCGTCAGCCGCGCCGCCGAACTGCGGCGCCAGGGCCACGCCGCGCCGAAGACCGTGGCTAACCAGCGCGCCCGCTGGACCCAGATGCTACGCCTGCTCGACGGCGCCGCCGCGCCGGACGCCGACAGCGCAGCCCTGCTGGACGAAGCGCGGACGCTGGTGGCGGGCGGCTACCGCGAGATCCTGCGATTGGCAGAGAGCGGCGCCGAGACAAAATAAAACCGGGGCACATGGCCCCGGTTTTCATTCATGCATGGAGCAGCAGGCTCCCGCAAAGCGGCTTAAGCGAAGTTCGCTTCAGCAAACTTCCAGTTCACCAGGTCGTTGAGGAAGGTCTCGACGAACTTGGGACGCAGGTTGCGGTAATCGATGTAGTAGGCATGCTCCCAAACGTCGACGCAGAGCAGAGCCTTGTCGCCGGTGGTCAGCGGGGTGCCGGCGGCGCCCATGTTGACGATGTCGACCGAGCCGTCGGCCTTCTTCACCAGCCAGGTCCAGCCGGAGCCGAAGTTGCCGACGGCGCTGGTCTGGAAGGCCTTCTTGAA
>JAABQU010000143.1 GCA_011391285.1 Thiobacillus sp. | reverse complement strand
CGATGGCAGCCAGCCTCGACGCCTCGGCGCTCTGGGTGCGCGGCGGCTTTCCCGAAAGTCTGCTGGCCAGCGGCGATGGCCCCAGCCTGGACTGGCGACGCGACTTCATCCGCTCGTACCTGGAGCGCGACGTCCCCATGTTCGCCCCCCGCATGCCGGTGGAAACTTTGGGACGGCTCTGGTCCATGCTGGCACACCAGCAGGGCAGTTTGTTGAATCAGGCGAGATTGGCGGGCAGCCTGGGCGTGACCGCGCCGACGGTGATGCGTTACACCGACCTGATGGTGGACCTGCAACTGGTGCGCCGGTTGCCGCCGTGGAGCGGCAACGTCGAAAAGCGGCTCGTGAAGTCGCCCAAGATTTACGTGCGCGACAGCGGTATTGTTCATGCCCTGCTGGATCTGGAGACCTGGAACGACGTATCCGGCCATCCTGTCGCCGGCCCGAGTTATGAAGGCTTTGCGATCGAAAACCTGATTCAGTGCGCCGGCAGCCGCTGGAGGCCCTATTTCTATCGCACGCACGACGGGGCCGAGATCGACCTGCTTCTGGAGCGCGGGGGTCGGCCGGAAATGGCCATCGAGGTCAAACGCTCATCGGCCCCGGCGCTGGATAAGGGCTTCGCGCTCGCCTGCGACGATCTCGGCATCGTGCAACGGTACGTGGTGTATCCGGGCGAGGAGACCTACCCGGTGCGTCATGGCGCCAGGGCTATCGGTTTGAAGGGGCTGGCGGTGCAATTGCAACAAGCTGCACTGTAAGTGCGCGTCCGACGAACAGGCTTTGGGAACTGCAGCATGAAGACATTCAAGGGAAAAGGCGTGGTCATCACCGGCGCGGCCTCCGGCATTGGCGAGGCGCTGGCGCGCAACCTCGCGGCGCAGGGTGCGCGGCTGCTGCTGGCCGATGTGCACCCTGAGCGGCTGGATGCCGTGGTGACCGAACTGCGCGCCAATGGCACCGAATGCCTCTCGCAGGTCTGCGACGTGGCCGACGCCGCCGCCGTGCAAGCGCTGGCCGAGGTGGCGCTGCAGGCCTGGGGCGGGGCCGACGTGGTGATCAACAACGCCGGCGTCGGGCTGATGGCCCCGGCGCAGAGCCTGGACATGGCCGACGCGCACTGGCTCATGAACATCAACTTCTGGGGCGTGGTGCACGGCTGCCGCGCCTTCACGCCGCAGTTGCAGGCGCGGGCGCAGGGCGCTGGTGGCAGCGTGATCGTGAACATCTCCAGCATTTTCGCGATGGTGTCCATGCCGACCCAGTCGATCTACAACGCCAGCAAGGCGGCGGTGCGCGGCTTTTCCGACGCGCTGCGCGAGGAGCTGCGTGACAGCGGCGTGCGCGTGTTGTGCGTGCACCCCGGCGGCATCAAGACGCGCATCGCCCAGCAGGCCCGCCTCGGGGACATCTCCAGCGTGGCCGACAGTCCGCAGGAAATGCATGCCCAGTTCGACGAGATCGCCCGCACCACCGCTCCGCAGGCGGCGCACGCCATCGTGCGGGCGCTGCAGGGCGGACGCACCCGGCTGCTGATCGGCGCGGACGCCAGACTGGGCGACTGGGTGTACCGCCTCTGGCCCACCCGAGCCGCGCCGTGGACGTCCTTCCTGGCGCGCCGCATGCGCCAGCGCCGCCAGCGCGGCGACCGCCGTGGGCCGACTGCTGGCCTTGAACCGTGACGGGAGTACCAAATTCGCTGCGAGGGCTCTGGGCCTCGACGCCATTCACGCGGATTTCCCATCAGGACGGAATGGCGATAATCGAATGGCGATCCGATACACCGGCTTTACAACGCGGGTGACCAGGCAACTGTAAATGGCCGCAACCAGAGGGCAGGTGCCTGGCGAGGCATTTCAATGAAATGAGCAATGCGCCACATCACGGTCAACTTCATCCGCCCGACGGGCGACCGCACGTCGGGTTTTGCCGCGCTGACGGAATCGACCTGGCTCGTGGAGAACGCGGAACATTTGCGCAGGGTGCATTCCCGGTCGAAAGACAAGCTGCATATCCTGCTGGTCGGGCAGACCGATGCGATACCCGAGGGCGTGCTCGAATCGCTTCGCTCGAGCTGTGTCGTCCACGACGTCGCTCGGGAATACGACGCGCTTGCCGCTGAGTTCCCGAATGTCATGACCACATTCGGGGGGCCGTACTCGATCTTCGGTTTTGGATTCCTGAGGTGGTTGCTGATCGATCGCGTGTTTCCCGGCGAGCCGGTTCTCTGCTACGACGGCGATATCGTGCACAACGTCGCGCTCGACGATCTCGCGCAGGCTTTCCAGGGCATCACCCGCACGGCGACCTCGACCTGCTTCGCGTCCATCGCCGACCCCGAGTGGTTCCGCGCCTGGCGTCGAAATCTCGGGCTGCTCGATTCGGATTTTTCCGGTTTCCTGGACCGGCACCTGCCGGGCTTGAAGTACGGTTTCGATCAGATGCGCTCCTCTGCGGAAGAGTACTTTGCCAAGTTCCTGATCGAGGCCGGCGAACTTCCGCACCAGGAACTGGACCACGCCTTCCCGTATTGGATCGTGCCGCAGCCGCAGATCCTGCCGCGCCTGTTCAACTTCGTCAGGATCGAAGGTGCCGAACACATCCCGACGCCGATGCATTACGAACGCGCGCAGGGTATCGATCGCATCAACGGTCGCCCCGTGGCCTTCTGGCACATGCAAAAACCATTCATGAGCCAGCTTTCCGCGTTGGCGATTCTGTCCCGGAATTCACGCAAGTCCGACCCTGGCGCCATCCCGCCACTGGTCTTCTACGGGCATCGCGCCTCGGCGACCGACTACCTGATGAATGATCCCTATCATGATCTCGGCGGAACGCCGACCGTCCCCTGGTCTCTTTATGGGTATGCCAACGGGCTCGTCAAACAACAGCAGTCCCTGCGAGGCGGCCGCGTGCGTCCTGCGGACAATCCCTTCCACCCGGCATTTCTTTACGACTTTTATTTCAGATCGCACGACTTCTCGCTGATTTTCAACCGCACGCGCTGGCCGATTGCGCACGCGTGGGCCGATTGAGACAGATGCCGCCGCATCGGTGAAAACCACATCCCATCATGGACATTGACTACCTCGTCGTCGGCGCAGGCCTGACTGGCGCCACCCTCGCGCGAAGGCTGCACGACGCCGGGCATCGCGTCCTGGTCGTCGACCGCCGGCCGCACGTGGCGGGCGTTGCCCATGACCATGCGCATCCCAGCGGCATCCGCGTCCACACCTATGGGCCGCACCAGTTCCGCACCGACGACGAAGCCATCTGGCGCTTCGTCAACCGCTTCGCTGCGTTCTTCCGCTACGAGCCGTCGATCAAGACCCTGGTCGACGGACAACTCGAATCCTGGCCGGTCGTCGCCAGCTATATCCGGCGGACGGTCGGTGACGACTGGAAGCCGGAATTCACGGGCACCCCGGGCAATTTCGAGGAGGCTGCGCTGGCACTCATGCCGCGCATCGTCTACGAGAAGTTCGTCAAGGGGTACACCGAG
>JAABQU010000142.1 GCA_011391285.1 Thiobacillus sp. | reverse complement strand
TTCACTGGCCGACAAAATCACTTCGCAATTTTCTCGCCTTGTGCCTTTTGGCAAACACAATGACGATCCGTTGGCCAGCATCAAGACCGCGACGCGCTGGCTTGAAAGCCTGCCTCTCGGCGACGCATTCAAGTGTCAGCAAGCCATCCTTGACGCACTCAAGCAATTCAACGAAAACTCGACGCAATACACGAAAGATCGTCTGGCCATTTTCATGCTGCTGGACGAAAAATCGCGCGACCTGCAGGACACACTGGTGCGCCAGTACCTGCGCAACCCGCGCATGTCGCGTCAGGTTGAAAGCCAGCTCTGGCATGCCGTGTATGGCCTGAACTGGGAAATTGCGCGCGGCTACCACACCTTTTTACTGAATTCTGCCCGCGATACAGGCAAGCCCCACCATGATGGCTCGATCCCGCTGATCACCTTGCGCGCCATCCGCAGCTTTGGCCGCCTGTTGAAATGGCGCGCGATACGCTATCTGCCGGCCGGTGAAAAACTCTGGCAGCGGCTGCACAATCTGTATCGCATCGCCGAAAACGAGGGCTGCCACCGCCTGCCCCAACGGGCTTATACCCAAGATGCGTCCGACTGCAGCTGTGAAACCGCCTATCTGCACATCGCGATGCTGGATCTGGCCAACTCGGGCTCGCTCTATCCCAAGCAGATCGACCTGCTCGATCGCTGGCTATGCGGCTGGCACGAAATGCTGCGACTCGACGACCATTTCGACCCCAACGTTCATAACTTCGTCGTCGATCTTTCGTCCGACCATGGCGCCCGCCGCGTGCGCAAGCCCGATCCTGACAAACCGTTGCGTTTCTGGACAACATCCGCGCTTCTGCAAAAAATGCTGGCAACTCAAGCGGCCCTGCGCGAAGGCGGCGAGCCGGCGCAACTTGGCCTGACCGAAATCGTCCGCACCTCGGAAAGCCTTGAACTGCTGGATCATCTGCAGCACCAGTGGGCTTCACTGGAGGCACGTGAGCAACGGCGCGCGCCACGCGAATCCGTCAAGCGGCTGGTCGATGTGGCACACGGCCTCAACGCCATCGTCAACCAGATCAAGGCGTCCAACACCCCTGCCAATGTTTCGCCCTACGGGTCTGGGATCAATTACAACGAAGCAGACGATGTACAGGTATACGGTTTCATCACCGACCGCACCCGCGAACGCGTCTCGCAGATGCACGCCCCGGTCAGCCCAGGTTCGCCCGACGTTGAACGCTGGGTGATGAACGATGAAAGCGAACGCGGCTATGGTGCCATTGTCGAATCACGCGACAAGGACTGGCTCCGCGTGGGTTCGCTGATCGGTATCAAAACACATGACACCAACCAGTGGAAAATCGGCATCGTTCGCCGCCTGTCGCGCGTCAACGACGACACCAGCTCGGTCGGCATCGAAACCCTACCCGAAGCGCCCACGCTGGTCATGATGCATGACACCACCCCTCCGGGTTATACCGTTAACGGATTCGACAACAGTGGCGCCAGCCTGCCGCACGCCAGTCTGTGGCTGGACAGCACCCCAAGCAGCGTTCTGATCGATCCGATTCATTACACGCCAGGCAAGATTTTCAAGGTTCATGGCAAATCCGAGCGCAACTTCGTCGCCCTGGGCAACCCCATCGAGCACAGTGAAGGCTGGATGCGCGTTATCACCGAACCGGTGAACGGCTAAACACCGACCCACCAAAACCCCACTTTTAGCGTTTCTCCGTCCTCCCGCTGAATCACCCCGGTTTAACTTTCACCGGGTCTCTGGCACAATCGTCGAAAATCCGACACGCGCAGAAAAATTCCACACCCCCAAGAAGCACGCGCGGTTCCGGCACCATTCGACCAGGAGGATATGTGGTCCCAACCAATAAACCGAGTTTGCTGATCGTCGATGACGACCCGCTGATTTCCGATACGCTGACCTATGTCTTGAGCAAGGACTTTGAGATCTCGGCCGCCGAATCACGCGCCCAGGTTAAAAGCCTGCTGATGCAGTTGGACGAACCCCCCCAACTGGCCCTGGTGGATCTGGGCCTGCCGCCGCAACCGCACAAGCCCGACGAAGGCTTCGCACTGATCGCCGACCTTCTGGGCATCTCGCCCAGCATCAAGATCCTGGTGCTCTCGGGCCAGAGCGACGAGGCCAATGCACGCCACGCGCGCGCCCTTGGCGCAATCGATTTTGTCGCCAAGCCGTGCGAACCCGAGCGGCTCAAGTCCTTGCTCTTCAACGCCCTGCTGGTGCAGGACGCCGAGCGCACCGCCGACAAGGCACCCGCGCCGGCCAAGGATTCCGGCATTGTCGGCAGCAGCCCGGCGATGGACAAGCTGCGCCAGCAAATCAAGCAATACGCCGCGGCGCCCTTCCCGGTGCTGATCGAGGGCGAATCCGGCAGCGGCAAGGAGCGCGTCGCCTCCAGCCTGCACCAATTGTCGCCACGCTCAAACAAGCCCTATCTGGCGCTCAACTGCGCGGCGATTTCACCGACGCTGGTCGAGCCGACCCTGTTTGGCTACGCCAAGGGTGCGTTCACCGGTGCCACCAGCGCGCGCGCCGGCTATTTCGAGGAAGCGGAAAACGGCACCCTGTTCCTCGACGAGATCGGCGAATTACCGCTGGAACTGCAGGCCAAGCTCCTGCGCGTGCTGGAAAACGGCGAATACCAGCGCGTCGGCGAAACCCAGCCGCGCTTTTCCAACGCCCGCGTGGTGACCGCCACCAACCGCGACCTGCGCGCCGAGATCAAGGCCGGGCGCTTCCGTGCGGACCTCTACCACCGGCTGTCGGTGTTCTCGATCGCGGTGCCGCCGCTGCGGGAAATGGGCGAAGACAAGCTCACCCTGCTCAATCACTTCCGCGATTTCTATGCCCGCGAGGCCAGGAACCAGCCGTTCTCGCTCGACGCCCGCGCACAGCAGATGTGGGAGGACTACCACTTCCCCGGCAACGTGCGCGAACTGCGCAACATCGCCATCCGCCTGACCACCAAATATCCCGGCATGGCGGTCAACGCCCAGCAGCTGGAAACCGAGCTCGACACCGACCAGGCGTACCCGCAGGAAATTCCGCTGGCCAACGACGGCAAGGCATTGATCGAACTGGCGCGCAAGCAATTGCAGACGCTGGCCAACTTCAATCTCGACGTTACCTTGCGCCAATGGGAAAAGGCCTATGTCGAAGCCGCGCTCAACATGACCCACGGGAACCTGTCGCAGGCCGCCAAGCTCCTGGGCATCAACCGCACCACGCTGTATAGCCGCATGCAAACTTACGGAACCGAATAAGCCGTCTCCGTGTATTTTGACTATTTCGGTCTAAGAGAAGCGCCTTTCCGCATCACGCCGAACACCGAGTACTGGTATGCCGGCGGCCAGCGCGGGGAAATGCTCGCTGCGCTGCTCTACGCCATCGGCCAGGGCGAGGGCATCATCAAGGTGGTGGGCGAGGTCGGCAGCGGCAAGACCATGCTGTGCCGAAAGCTGGTCGCCCAGTTGCCCGACAGCGTCGACAGCGTCTACCTCGG
>JAABQU010000141.1 GCA_011391285.1 Thiobacillus sp. | reverse complement strand
GACGCCACCCGCATTGCGATCGTCAACGGTCTGGCCTTGCTCGGCGTGTCCGCCCCGGAGAAAATGTAGTCATGGCACAAGCTAAATCCAGAAGGACCGACCGCGCGGGCAGCGCTTATCCTCGCAAGGGCGGTACCGTTTTCAGCGGCGTTCTCATCGGCCTCATCATCGGCGCGGTGCTCGCCGTGGGCGTGGCGCTATGGGTCACCGGCAACAATCCGTTCAAGCTTGACACCCCCCCCTCTCCTGCGCCGGCCCAAGTGGCGCCGACCACCCCGGAAACCGCCCCCAGCTTCGATTTCTACAAAGTGCTGCCGGGCGGCGCCGCGGGCGAACTGCCGTCCGCCGCTGCGCCGGCGACCCCCACGCAGCGCTATTACCTGCAGGCAGGCGCATTCCAGAATCCGAATGATGCCGACAATCTGAAAGCGCAGCTGGCGATGTTGGGCGTCGAAGCCGTCATCCAGACCAGCGAAGTGGCCGGCAAGGGGGTGTTCCATCGCGTGCGCGTCGGCCCCTTCAATGCCCCGGATGAGGTCAATCGCACCCGCAGCCTGCTGGCGCAGAACAATAT
This sequence comes from Thiobacillus sp., assembly GCA_011391285.1. The sequence goes on along the minus strand of JAABQU010000141.1, from coordinate 3,034 downwards.
CCCCGCCACGCTGGTCAAAGAAGTTCCCACCTCACAGGAGACGCCCTGATGTTTACCCGCGCACTGGCTTTTTTGGCCGCCGCAGCCTTTTCCCTGTCCACCCTGGCTGCCGGTCCGGAGGCCTTCGAGGGCCACGATTACGCCCGCCTGAAAAATCCCCAGCCGGTCGCCACCGGCAGCAAGGTCGAGGTACTCGAGTTCTTCTGGTACCGCTGCCCGCATTGCTTCCAGCTGGAGCCCGAGCTCAATGCCTGGCTGAAAACCCTGCCCAAGGATGCGCAGGTCCGCCGCGTGCCGGCAGTCTTCCGCGATGACTGGCTGCCCGGTGCCAAGCTGTATTACACGCTGGAACAGATGGGCCTGCTCGGCAAGCTGCACCACAAGGTGTTCGACGCCTACCACGTGGAAAACATCAACCTCAACGACCAGGCCGTGCTCGGCGACTGGATCGCCAAACAGGGTGTCGACCGCAAGAAATTCGAGGGCGTCTACAATTCCTTCTCCATCCAGTCCAAGTCCACGCAGGGCGCGCGGCTGGCCACGGCCTACGCCATCACGGGCGTGCCCGCTTTCATCATCGATGGCAAATATGCCACTTCCGTATCGATGACCGGCAGCCCGGCGCGACTGTTTGAAGTGCTTGACCAGTTGATCGTCAAGGCGCGCGCCGAACGCAGCAACAAAAAAGCCGTCAGGTAACGCACTTGGCAGCGGACCCGCTCACCATCCGGAATAAACCGCTACGGGTTTTCATCACGGGCGCGAGTTCCGGCCTGGGTGCGGCGCTGGCGCATCACTACGGCGCGCTGGGCGCGAAGCTAGGCCTTGCCGGGCGCCGGCTCGACGGCCTTCAGGATACGGCTTCCGGTCTTGACGCGCGGCTGTATCAGGCCGACGTACGGGACGCTGCAGCCATGCAGGGCGCGGCCGAAGCATTCATGAGCGAAGTCGGCCGACCCGACATCGTCATTGCGGCGGCAGGCATCAGCGTCGGCACCCTGACTGAAGAAGCCGACGATGCGCCGATTTTTCGCGCGGTCATGGACGCCAACGTGCTGGGGCTGGTGCACACCTTCCAGCCCTTCATCGCCGCGATGCAGGCAAGTGGTGGGGTGCTGTGCGCCATTTCCAGCGTGGCCGGGGTGCGCGGGCTTCCTGGTGGCGGGGCCTATTCGGCCTCGAAGGCCGCGGCCACGGTTTATCTCGAGGCCTTGCGGCTGGAGCTGAAAGCGCGCGATATCGCCGTCGTCACCGTCGCGCCCGGCTACATCGACACGCCGATGACACGCGTCAACCCGTATGCCATGCCGTTCCGGATGAGCGCACGAACTGCGGCCACGAAAGTCGCGCGCTGCATTGAAAGGCGCCGCGCCTACACGGTCATCCCGTGGCAGATGGCATGGGTGGCGCGCGTTCTGAAATGGCTGCCCATTCCAGTCTATGATTCGATATTCCAGAACGCACCGCGCAAGCCCCGTAGCCTGCCAACCTAAGCGGGTGTTCAACACGCTAATGGAGTCTCCATGTCCCATCCCCTGAACATCATCCTGATCGACGATCACCCCCTGCTGCGCATGGGCGTGGCGGGCTACATCCAGCAGGAGCCGGATTTGAGGCTCACCGCGCAACTGGCCAATGCGGCCGAGTTGCGTGACTGGATGGCCGCGGGCAACAAGGCCGATGCCGCGCTGCTCGACCGCTCGCTGCCGGATGCGGACGGCCTCGACCTCGTCTCCGATCTGCGCGACCTTGGCATCAAGGTCATCATGCTCACCATTGCCGACTCCGACGAGGAAATCTCCGAGGCGATCTCGTCCGGGGTCGACGGTTATGTCATCAAGTCCAGCGATCCGGAACAGGTGCTGGCAGCCATCCGCAGCGTGTGCGACGGCCAGAGCAGCTTTCCGCTCAACATCATGCAGAAGATGGCGCGCGGCGAACTCAACAACAATGCGCTGTCTGCGCTGACCGCACGCGAAATGGAAATCGTCAATCATGTGAAGGAAGGCCTCTCCAACAAGGCCATCGCCTACCAGATGACGCTATCGGAAAACACCGTGCGCAACCACCTGCGCAACATCATGGAAAAGCTGGGCCTCAGAAACCGCGTCCAGGTCGCCACCCTGGCGCTGAAGGAAGATCACAAGCGGCACTGAGCCGCCTTGCTCCAAAAAAAACGCGGCATCGAGCCGCGTTTTTTTCGCTCGCTTGTTTATTCCACGGTCACGGATTTCGCCAGGTTACGCGGCTTGTCGACATCGGTGCCCTTTTGCAGGGCGGCATGATACGACAGCATTTGCAGCGTCACGGTGTGCAGAATCGGCGACAGCGCGCCGTTGCTGCCGCCGGGCAGCTTAATCACATGCACGAAAGCCGATTCCTCGATGTGCACATCGCCGTCGGCGAACACGTACAGCTCGCCGCCGCGCGCACGTACCTCCTGCATGTTCGACTTCAGTTTTTCGATCAACTGGTCATTCGGGGCGATGGTGATGACCGGCATGTCCTCGTCCACCAATGCTAGTGGACCGTGCTTGAGCTCGCCTGCCGGATAGGCCTCGGCGTGGATGTAGGAGATCTCCTTTAGCTTCAGCGCGCCTTCGAGCGCTACCGGATAATGCACGCCGCGCCCGAGGAACAGCGCATGATGCTTGTTGGCGAAGCGCTGCGACCAGGCTTCGACCTGCGGTTCCAGCGCCAGCACCTGCTGCGCCTTGTTGGGCAGACTGCGCAGCTCGGCCAGATAGGCGGTTTCCTGTTCCGGCGTCAGCCGACCGCGCAGCGTCGCCAGCACCAGCGTCAGCAGGAACAGACTGGCCAGCTGAGTGGTGAAGGCCTTGGTCGAGGCGACGCCGATTTCCGGCCCGGCACGGGTCAGGAACTTGAGGCGTGAGGCGCGGGTGAGAGCTGATTCCGGCACGTTGCAGATGGTCAGCGTCTTGTCCTGACCGAGGGCCTTGGCGTGGTTCAACGCCGCCAGCGTGTCGGCGGTTTCGCCCGACTGCGAAATGGTGACGATGAGCGCGTCGGGATT
>JAABQU010000140.1 GCA_011391285.1 Thiobacillus sp. | reverse complement strand
GACCTCGGCGTGATGGTGCCGGCGCAGAAAATTCTCGACGCCGCACGCGAGCACAAGGCCGACATCATCGGCCTGTCCGGTCTCATCACCCCCTCGCTGGAGGAAATGGCGCATGTGGCGAAGGAAATGCAGCGCCAGGGCTTCACCATTCCGCTCTTGATCGGCGGCGCCACGACTTCGCTGGCCCACACCGCAGTAAAGATCGAGCCGAACTACCAACACCCGGTGGTGTACGTGAAGGACGCCTCGCGCGCGGTCGGCGTGTGCACCCAACTGCTGTCGAACGACATGCGCGATGCCTTCGCCGCCGAGATCAAGGCGGACTATGCCATCACGCGCGAACGGCATCTGAAGCACAAGTCCGACACCGTGCGACTCAAACTGGCTGAGGCCCGCGCCAACAAGTTCAGGATCGACTGGGCCAGCTACACGCCGCCGGTACCGAAACAGCCAGGCGTTCATATGCTGAAAGCCTACGATCTGGCGAAGCTGGTCGAGATGATCGACTGGACACCGTTCTTCGCGTCGTGGGAACTGCATGGCAAATTCCCGAAGATCCTCGACGACGAGGTGGTCGGCGCCGAAGCAACCAAGCTCTACCATGACGCCCAGGCGATGCTGAAGCAAATGGTTGCGGAGAACTGGGTCGAGGCGCGCGCGGCGTTCGGCCTGTTCCCGGCCAACACGGTGAATGATGACGATATCGAAGTGTATGCCGACGCGTCGCGCGAAAAACCGCTGATGACCTGGCACAACCTGCGCCAGCAGATGAAAAAGCCGGAAGGCCGCGCCAACCTGTGCATCGCCGACTTCGTCGCGCCCAAGGCCAGCGGGCTGAAGGATTATCTCGGCGCCTTCGTCGTCACCGCCGGCATCGGCGAGGACGAGCGTGCCAAGGCGTTCGAGGCTGCGCACGACGACTACTCCGCCATCCTGTTCAAGTCGCTATGCGACCGCCTCGCCGAAGCCTTCGCCGAGCACCTGCACCTGCGCGTGCGTCACGAATTCTGGGGCTACGCCGGCAAGGAAGCACTCACCAATGACGAGCTGGTCGCGGAAAAATACCAGGGCATCCGCCCCGCGCCCGGCTACCCCGCCTGCCCCGAGCACAGCGAAAAAGCGCCGCTATTCGAGGTGCTCGACGCGACGAATCGGATCGGGGTGAAACTGACCGAGAATTTCGCCATGTGGCCGGGTGCCGCGGTATCGGGCTTCTACCTGTCGCACCCGGACAGCCAGTATTTCGCGGTGGCGAAGATCGAACGCGACCAGGTCGAAGACTATGCCCGCCGCAAGGGCTGGACGCTGGCAGAAGCGGAACGCTGGCTGGCGCCGAACCTGGCCTACCAGCCCGGCTGAGTCGGGATGGCAGGGCTTACCAGCCCTGCTGCAGCATCTTCTCCAGCCAGAACAGGCCAATGACGGTCTTGGTCTCGCAGATTTTTCCGCCCCGCAGCCAGTCCATCGCCTCGCCAAACGGCACCCGCAGGATTTCCAGGAACTCGTCGGGGTCGCGGCCGTGGTTGCCCTCGGTGAGCCCGCGCGCCAGATAGAACGCCAACCGCTCGTCGGAATAGCCGATGCAGGGATAGATGGTGGTGACCTCGCGCCACTCGGCGGCCGTGTAGCCGGTTTCCTCTTCCAGTTCCCGCTTCGCACAGGTGAGGTCGTCCTCGCCAGGGTCGATCTTGCCTGCGGGCAGTTCGATGAAATCGCGGTGCAGCGGGTAGCGATGCTGGCGTTCCAGCAGCAGGTCGCCGTTGTCGAACACGGGAATCACGACGACAGCGCCGGGATGGACGATGTACTCGCGCGTCGATTCCTTGCCATTGGGCAGGCGCACACGATCGCACTTGACGTGCATCAACCTTCCCTTGAAGACGGTTTCGCTGGTCAGTTCGGTCTCAGTGAGCGTGGTTGTTGACGCTTTATCCGAAGGTGTATCCCTCGGGACAGCGTCTTTAGAGCGGCCTACCCCTTGCGGGTGGAGATCGGGGATTTCGGTTTTCATGTCCGCGATGATACCGGCGACGGACAAAAAAATGCCGGGTTCTTGCGAACCCGGCAGAATGGAGGCAAACCCCCCTCGTTGCGGAGAACTTCTTGCTTGCTGCGTAAACAGCAAGCGTTCGCATCCTACGAAGGAAATCCAAACCTGGATATACAACTTTAGTTGTAGTCCGGCCTTATCCTTTTGTTTATATTAGCTTTATTTTTTCACGAAGCACCGAATACTGGCGTCGACTGACCATCAACCGCTCATCCAGCCCGTCCAGACGCAGGAAATGGCCATCTTCCTCACCGGGTAATTTGCCGATTTCACGGATGCGCGCGCTGGCGACCAGGCAGTTGCGATGGATACGCAGAAAGGCTTCGCCGAATTCGCTTTCCAGCCGGGTGAGCGACTCCTCGATCAGGAATTCGCGGGCAGCCGTCCGCACGGTGACATATTTGAGCTCGGCCTTGAGGTAGAGAATATCCGCCACCGGGATCAGCACAACGCGGCCCTTTTCGTTGACCGACAGATGCGTGCGCGCCTTGGGGTGCGCTTCCCGCAGGTGATCGAGGGTTGCCGCATTCAGGCGGTGCGCGCGCGACAGGGCACGCACCAGACGATCCGCGCGTACCGGCTTCAGCAGGTAATCGACGGCATTCAGATCGAATGCCTTGCACGCATAGGCATCGAAAGCCGTACTGAAGATGATGGCAGGCGGAGCCGACAAGCGATTGAGATGGGCGGCGCATTCAAGACCGTCCATGCCCGGCATGCGGATATCGAGCAGCACCGCATCGACCGGCAAGCGTTGTGCCTGGTTCAGCGCATCCAGCCCGTTGTCGGCTTCGCCGATGATGTCGACCGGCAACTCGGCTGAACAATCCGCCAGCACGTCACGCAGGCGATGGCGTGCGGGTGCCTCGTCATCGACGATGAGGACGCGCAGGGGCAGGCTCGGTGCGTTCACGGGTATACGGAATAATGATGTGTACCTGATAAACGGCGCCGAGCGGTTCCAACTTGAGCTGGGCGTCGAGGTCGAAGTGCAGCAGCAGGCGCTCGCGGATATTCGCCACCGCGATGCGGTTGCCTTTGTGGTGGCTGGCATCGGGAGCGATCGGGTTGCGCACGACGATATGCACCTTGTCGGCGCTGCGGTAGAGGTTGAGGCTGATTTCACCGCCCCCGGGCTGCGGCTCGATGCCGTGGTAGACCGCGTTTTCCACCAGCGGCTGGATCACCAGCGGCGGAATCAGCGCGTCGCCCGGCATCTTGTTGATGTGCCAGGCCACCTGCAACCGGTCGCCCAGGCGCAGCTGCTCCAGTTCCAGATAGGCACGAGTAAGCGCGACCTCGTCTTCCAGCGATGCCAGCTGGCGGGCGTCGCCCATCAGCGCGCGGAACAGGTCGGCCATGTTTTCCAGCGCACGCTCGGCGCGGCGCGGGTCGCTGCGCACCAGCGACAGCACGGCGTTCAGGCTGTTGAACAGGAAATGCGGGCGGATGCGCGCCTGCAGGGCCTGCAGGCGCGCCTCGGTGATGGCGGGCGACAGGGCGCGGGCGCGCAGGTTGAAATAGGCCAGGAGGCCTGAGCCGAGCAACAAGGCAAACAATGCCACCCCCATCAGCGGAATCGGATGAGAATTGGCTAGCAGTGGATTCAGCC
>JAABQU010000139.1 GCA_011391285.1 Thiobacillus sp. | reverse complement strand
ATTTCGTGGGTGGTCAGGCCTTCCGGCTCCAGGAAAATCTGGTGGCTCGCCTTGTCGGCGAAGCGGGTGATCTTGTCCTCGATCGACGGGCAGTAACGCGGCCCCACCCCCTCGATCACGCCGGTGTACATCGGCGAACGGTCCAGCCCGCCGCGGATGATTTCGTGGGTCTGTTCGGTCGTATGCGTGATCCAGCACGGGCGTTGTGCCGGGTGCATCGCCGCATTGCCCATGAACGAAAACACCGGCGCCGGATCGTCGCCCGGCTGGGTCTGCGTCTGGCTGTAGTCAATGCTGCGGCCGTCGATGCGCGGCGGGGTGCCCGTTTTCAACCGGCCAACGGGCAGACTCAGCTCGCGCAGGCGGGCAGCGAGCGACACCGAGGGCGGATCGCCCATGCGCCCGGCCTCAAAGTTCTCCAGCCCCACATGCACCAGTCCGGCAAGGAAGGTGCCGGTGGTGAGCACCACTGCGCGCGCGCCGAACACGATGCCGAGCTGGGTTTTCACGCCGACAACGCGGTCGCCGTCGATCACCAGATCATCGACCGCCTGCTGGAACAAGGTGAGATTGGGCTGATTTTCCAGCCGCTGGCGGATCGCCGCCTTGTACAACAGCCGGTCAGCTTGCGCGCGGGTGGCACGCACCGCCGGACCTTTGGACGAATTCAGGGTACGAAACTGGATGCCCGCCTCATCGGTGGCAATCGCCATTGCGCCACCCAGCGCATCGACTTCCTTGACCAGATGCCCTTTGCCGATGCCGCCGATAGACGGGTTGCACGACATCGCGCCCAGGGTTTCGATGTTGTGCGACAGCAGCAAGGTCTTCACGCCCATGCGCGCGGCCGCCAGCGCGGCCTCGGTGCCGGCATGGCCGCCACCGACGACGATTACATCAAAGGAATCAGGGAATTTCATCGACGTATTTTACCCGCTACCCGCCCCGGTTTCACGTGAAACATCCACATGATTAACCAACTTCAACCGACCTGCTTCGCCTCCAGCGCCTCCCAGCGCGCCAGCGCATCAAGCAACTCGGCGTCGATCGCCTCGCTGCGGGCCTGCAGTTTCGCCGCGTTTTTCGGATCGGTCTGATATAGCGCCGGGTCGGCCAGCCGTGCCGCAATGTCCATTTGCTCGGTTTCCAACTGCTGGATGTGGGCAGGCAGCGCTTCGAGTTCGCGCGCATCCTTGTAATTCAGTTTGGATTTGGCGGCAGGCTTGGCCGCGGCGGGTGGTTTCGGCGGCTCCGCCTTGACCGCCGGAGCCTGGGCTTGCTGGCGCTTCCAGGCCAACCAGTCGCCATAGCCGCCAACAATTTCGGTCAGCTTGCCGTCGCCCTCAAACACGATCGACTGCGTCACAACGTTATCCAAGAAGGTGCGATCGTGCGAGACGATCAGCACCGTGCCGCTGTAGTCCTGCAGCAACTGTTCGAGCAGTTCCAGGGTATCGATGTCGAGGTCGTTGGTCGGCTCGTCCAGCACCAGCAGATTGGCCGGGCGGGCGAACAGCCGCGCCAGCAACAGCCGGTTGCGCTCGCCGCCCGACAGCGCGCTCACTTTGGCGCGCGAACGCTCGGCGGGGAACAGGAAATCTTCCAGGTAGCTGATGACATGCTTGCGCTGCCCACCGATTTCGACAAAATCGGAGCCTGGTGCAATGGTATCGATCAGGGTGGCATCGTCGTTCAACTGGTTGCGAAACTGGTCGAAATACGCCACTTCGAGCTTGGTACCCTGCTTGATCGTGCCGGATGTCGGCTGCAACTCACCAAGGATCAGGCGGATCAACGTGGTTTTGCCGGCGCCATTCGGTCCCAGCAGCCCCAGCTTGTCGCCGCGCAACAAGGTGCCGCTAAAGTCACGGATCAGCATGCGGTCATCGTAACCGTAGCTGACATGCTCCATCTCGGCGACGATCTTGCCTGAGCGCTCGCCGGAGTCGATCTGGAAGCCCACCTGCCCGGTTTGACCGATGCGCGCTTCGCGGGTAAGGCGCAAGGCCTCGAGCCGTCGCACCCGACCTTCATCGCGGCAGCGCCGCGCCTTCACGCCTTTGCGGATCCAGACTTCTTCCTGCTTCCAGAATTTGTCGAACTTCTGGTTATGTACTTCCTCGATTTCCAGTTGTTCAGCCTTCTTGACCTGATATGCGGTGAAATTGCCTTGATATTCGCGTAACTGGCCGCGATCAAGCTCGACAATGCGGTTGGCGACGTTGTCCAGAAAACGCCGGTCGTGGGTAATGAACAAAAGCGCGCCCTTGAACTCTTTGAGCAAGCTTTCCAGCCATTCAATCGCGGCAAAATCGAGGTGGTTGGTTGGCTCGTCGAGCAGCAGCAACTCCGGCTCGGTGACCAGAGCGCGCGCCAGCGCCACCCGCTTTTTCAGGCCGCCGGACAAGGTTTCGACGGTGCGGTCAGCGTCCAGTCCAAGCCGCTGCATCGTTTCCTCCACCCGGCTGTTGAGCCGCCAGGCATCGTGGACTTCCAGTTCGTGCGACAGCCGCTCAAAATCTGGATATGCGTCCATGTCGCCCTCGGCCACGCGATGCGCGGCAGCGTGGTAGTCGGCGAGCAGGCGTTGCGCCTCGCCAACGCCTTCGGCCACCGCCTCGAACACCGTGTGGCCGGGCTGGAATTGCGGCTCCTGGGGCACATACGCCAATTTCAGCGCCGGCTTGCGCCAGACGTCGCCGGCATCCGGCGGGTTGATCCCGGCGATGATCTTAAGCAGGCTGGACTTACCGGTGCCGTTACGGCCAATCAGGCCGATGCGCTCGCCCGCATCCACCACCAGCGAAGCGCCGTCCAGCAGCGGGTGGTGGCCATAGGCCAGTTCGAGGCGGTCAAAAGTAAGTAAAGGCATGATCTGGCTGCAAAAACGTAAGTGCGCGATTATCCGTGATTGAGCGCGGCATGGACGGCGCGCGCAATATTTAATGCGTCGGGGGTGTCGCTGTGCAGGCAGATCGTGTCCGCCTGCACCCGTATGCGGCCGCCGATCAGGGTGTCGATCGCCTGGCCCTGCGCCAGCGCCGCAGCCTGCTCGGCAGCAACCCGGGGATCGATGATCAGCGCACCAATGGTTTCACGTGAAACCAGCTGGCCACTGCCCTGATAGCGGCGGTCGGCAAACGCCTCATTCAGCACCGCCAACCCGACGGCTTGCCCAGCGGCGATCAGCTGCGACCCCGACAGGCCCACCAGAATCAGTGCCGGATCCAGCGCCGCCACCGCCCGCGCAATCGCCCACGCCACAACAACATCGCGCGCGGCCACGTTGTATAGCGCACCGTGCGGTTTGACGTGTGCCAGTCGCAGGCCCAGCCGCGCTGCCTGTTCAGCCAGATATTCGGTTTGCTGTGTCACCCACGCCGCGATCTGATCGGCCGACGCCGCCAGCTCATGACGCCCAAACCGCGCGCGGTCGGGATAACCCGGGTGCGCACCCACCGCCACGCCGTGCTCGGCCGCCAGGCGCAAAGCAGCGCTCATGCTGGCGGCGTCACCGGTGTGGCCTCCGCAGGCAATCGACACCCGGTTCAGATACGGCATCAGGCCGGCGTCGTCGCAGCCTTCGCCGACATCGGCATTCAGTTCGATCATCCCAGTTCCTCGATAGACCAGCTTGCTGCAGCCAGTTCTTGTGCCGCCTCGACTTCAATCGT
>JAABQU010000138.1 GCA_011391285.1 Thiobacillus sp. | reverse complement strand
ACCACCAGCGAGATCGCGGCGATGGTGCCGAGCAGGATGCTCATGATGCGGGTGGTGGCGGCCGCAGTTTCGGCGATGGCGGTGAGATTGCGCACGCTGAAGTCGTCGTCCTGCCCGACCCCGATGCGATGCCGGCTGCGCAAGGTGTCGTTGATGGCGGCTTCGGCGGCATCCATGTTTTTTTCCGACACCGCCTGCGCCATGATGAAACGGGCGCGGTTGCGAATGGCGTTGCTGTGAATTTTCTGCTGCGCGCTGCTGATCGGCACCATCACGATATCGTCCTGGTCGCGCCCGTCCAGGCTTTGCCCCTTGGCGGCCAGCACTCCGATGACCTCAAACGGCGCCTGCTTGATGCGGATGATCTTGCCAAGGGGGTCTTCGTCGCCGAACAGTTCGCGCACCACCACCTGCCCGACCACCGCCACCCGCGCGCCGCTGCGCACGTCGGCCTCGCTGAAAAAACCGCCTGACGCCATCGGCCAGTCGCGCACCGTCACGTAGTCTGGCGTGGTGCCGAACACCGACGTGCTCCAGTTGATGCCGTTGTAAATCAGTTGCGCGCTGCCGGACGAGACCGGCGCGGCTGCCAGCACGTCTTTCAGCTCGCCGATCGCGTCGGCGTCGTCGAAGGTAAGCGTGGGCGCGCTGCCGCTGGGCACGCGCGCGCCGCCCGAGGTGCTGGCGCCGGACATGATGATGAACAGATTGCTGCCCATCGATTTGATTGCATCATTCACCATGGCCTGCGCGCCCGCTCCGATTGCCATCATGAGGATGACCGCCGCCACGCCGATCACCATCCCCAGCATGGTGAGGAAGCTGCGCATGCGGTGGGTGGCGAGCGCGTGCCAGGCGGTTTCGAACAGGCTGCTGAAGATCATGCCGCGGCCTCCGTCTGCGCCACGTCTTCCACCACGCGGCCATCCTGAAACCGGATGCGCCGCCGCGCATAAGCCGCGATGTCGGCTTCGTGCGTGACCAGGACCAGGGTGATGCCTTCCTCGTGATTGAGCTGGCTGAAAAACGCCATCACCTGGCGGCTGGTTTCGGTGTCGAGGTTGCCGGTCGGCTCGTCGGCAAAAATGATGCGTGGGCGCGTGGCCAGCGCACGCGCAATCGCCACTCGCTGCTGCTGCCCGCCCGACAGTTGCAGTGGCGTGTGGTGCGAGCGCTCGCCCAGTCCCACCCGATCGAGCACGGACTGCGCCCGCTGCCTGCGCGCGTCGCGCGCCATGCCGGCATACATCAATGGCAGCGCGACGTTATCGAGCGCGCTGAGTTTTGGCAGCAGGTTGAAACCCTGGAACACAAAGCCGATTTCTCGGTTGCGCAACGCCGCCAGTTGATCCGACGACAGGCGGCTGACATCCTGGCCGTTGAGGCGATAGCTGCCGCGGCTAGGGCGATCGAGGCAGCCGAGCAGGTTCATGAAGGTGCTTTTACCCGAGCCCGACGCGCCCATGATGGCGACAAATTCGCCCTCGGCGATGCTCAGGCTTACCCCGCGCAGCGCCTGGAATACGCCGGCGCCGGTCGAGTAATCCTTTTCGAGATTGACCACCTCGATCAGCGGCGTAGCCATTTAAAACAGGCGTCCGCGCGGCATCCCGCTGCTGTTGTCCTTTTTCGCGCCGAGATCGGCCACGATCACCGCATCGCCTGCTTTCAGCTTGCCGTCGACGATCTGGGTGTAGGCTTTGTCGCTGATGCCGGTTTTCACTGCCACCCGCACCGGCTTGCCGTCGGCCAGCACATACACCGCCGAACCACGCGGCTTGCTGGCGCCTTCGGTCGCGCTGTCCGCCGGGCGGAAGCGCAACGCCGTCGTCGGCACCCGCAACACGTCGGGGCGGGTTTCCACCTGCACCCGCAGATTGGCGGTCATCCCAGGCATCAGCGCGAGGTCGGCGTTGGCGACGTCGACCACCACATTGTAGGTGACGACATTCTGTTCGGTCTTGGCGTTCAGCCGCACCTGCCGCACCACCCCGCTGTATTCATTGTCAGGAAACGCATCGATGCGAAACTTGACCGACTGCCCGATCCTGACCAGCCCGATGTCGGCTTCCGACACGGTGGAGTCGATCTGCATCCGTGTCAGGTCCTTGCCGATCTGGAACAGCGTCGGCGTCTGGAAACTCGCCGCCACGGTCTGGCCGACATCCACCTGGCGGTTGATCACGGTGCCGTCGACCGGCGAGCGGATGGTGGTAAAGCCGAGATTGATTTCATCACGCATCTGCTGCGCGCGCGCCAGACGCAGTTGTGCCGCCGCCTGCGCCTGCGCGGCCACGGCCTGATCGAGTTCCAGTCGCGACACGAATTCCTGCTTGAACAAAGTCTGCATCCGGGCGGCGTTGGCCTGCGCCAGGTCCAGTTGCGCCTGGGCGTTGGCGAGGTTGGCCGTGGTTTGCGCCAGCGCGGCCTGGAACAACGCCGGGTCGAGTTCGGCCAGCACCTGCCCGGCTTTCACCTGCTGGTTGAAGTCGGCATAAATGCGCCGCACCGTACCCGAAACCTGGGTGCCGACATTGACCAGGGTGACCGGGTTGAGCGTGCCGTTGGCCGAGACCTGGGCGCTGATGTCGCCGCGGTCGACCGTCTCGGTCCGGTATTGCGGCGCGGCGGGCTTGTCCCTGCCGCCCCACCACCAGCCCGCCATTACGGCCGCGATGACCAGCACGATTACCATTCCTGTCTTTTTCATTGCATGCCTTCCTGACCGCCAGTTTCCAACCAGTCCCAGCTCAATTCCCCAATGGCCTGCGCCAGTTCGGCCCGCGCCACCCGCAGCCCCAGCCGCGTGAGCAACTGGGTATAGCGTGCCTGCGCCAGGCTGGACTGTGCGGTCAGCACGTCGAGCAGAATGCCCAGCCCTGCCTGATAGCGCCCTAACGCCAGCTTTTCGGTGGCTGTGGCGCTTTCCACCAGGTCGTTGCTGCGGCTGTCCGCCTCGGTCTCGCTCTTCAGCTTGTGATAGGCGCGCCAGACTTCCAGCGCCACCTGGTTTTGTACCCCATCGCGCTCCACCGCCGCCAGCTCGGCCTGGGTTTGCGCGGCTGCGATCTGATAAGTGTTGCGGAAACCGGTGAACAGCGGAATCGTCAGATTGATTCCCACGCTGGAGCTGCTGCTGTCCAGGAAACCGCTGTCCTGCCACTGCGCGCCGACAAAGGCCGACAGGCGCGGCTTGCCATCGGCTTCGGCACGCCGCACGTCCGCTTCGCTGGCCTCCAGTCGGGCCTGCGCGGCACGCAACTCCGGTCGGCGGCTGCGTGCGGCCTCGATCAGGCTGTCCACCGCGATGCTCATATCCGTCGCCTGGCTGAACGCCCGCTCGTCCTCGACAATCGTAAAGCGGTTCTGGCTGGCGTCGCCCATCAACGCGGCCAGTTCGCCCTGCAACCGGGCCGTCGCGCCCTCGGCGCGTATACGTTCGATCTGCCGCTGGGTGTAGGTGGTCTTGGCCTGCAGGCGATCGGCCGGTATGGCAGTGCCCGCCGCCACCCGGGCGGCGGCAGCCTGCAGGGCGGCAAGCGCCGATGCCTCGACTTCGCGGGCCGCGACGACCGCAGCCTGCGCAGTCAGCAGGTTGAAATAGGCCGTGACGGTTTGCAGATACAGGTCGCGCACACTTGCATCCTGGCTGGCTAGTGACGCGGCCAGCAGCGATTCGGCCGCATCGCGTTGTGCATC
>JAABQU010000137.1 GCA_011391285.1 Thiobacillus sp. | reverse complement strand
CGCGGCTATGCGCGCCTGCGCGGGCTGACGCGGGCGTGTCTCGAGCGGGTGGCACTGGTCGCCGCGCAGGCCGAGGCCGATGCCGCGCGGCTGCGCAGCCTGGGCGCGATGACGGTTTACGTCACCGGCAATTTCAAGTTCGATATCGCGCCGCCGCCCGATCAGCTCGAACGCGGCGCAGCCTGGAAAGCCGCGTGGGGGCAGCGTCCGGTGCTTCTGGCAGCGAGCACGCGCGAGGGCGAAGAAGCATTGCTGCTGCGCGCATTTGCCGCGACCGCGCCGGCCGACGTGCTGCTGGTGCTGGTGCCGCGTCATCCGCAGCGCTTCGACGAGGTGGCGACGCTGATCGGATCGGCCGGCCTGATCCATCAGCGCCGCAGTGCGCTGGATGGAACGCAGTTGCATGCGGACACACGCGTGCTGCTGGGCGACAGCCTGGGCGAACTGTTCGCGTATTACGCCGCGTGCGATGTGGCTTTCGTCGGCGGTAGTCTGCTGCCGCTGGGAGGACAGAACCTGATCGAGCCGGCGAGCGTGGGGCGGCCAGTGCTGGTGGGGCCGCATACCTTCAATTTCGAGGAAGCGACGCGGCTGGCGATCGAGGCCGGCGCTGCGCTGCGGGTGGACGATGCCGGTGACCTGCTGGCGAAAGCGCTGAAACTGCTGCGCGATGCCCCCGAACGCGCCCGCATGGGCGAAGCTGGCCTCGCCTTCGCTGCGCGCCATCGCGGCGCGGCCGGCCGGGTGGGGGAGCTTATTGTGCGGTTGCGGGCTTCAGGTGCCGGTCGATCTCGGCCAGGTCGGCAGGGCTGAGCGTGCTGACGGCGGCCTTGAGCAAGAGTCTGGATTGAAGGTGGTTGTAACGGGCGGCGGCGAGGTCGCGGCGGGCGGACAGCACCTGCTGCTCGGCATCGAGCACGTCGAGATTGGTCCGCACGCCGACCTGCAGGCCGAGCTTGGTGGAGTCGAGCTGGGCCTTGCTGGAGGTGAGCGCCTGTTCCAGGGCTTGTACGCGGGCGGCAGTGCTGTTCACGGTGAGCCAGGCGTCGCGTGTCCGCAGGCTGGCTTCGCGGACGCTTTCCTCAAGTTCCTGACGCGCCTTTTCCTGGTTGGCGACGGCTTCGCGAACGCGTGAATTGGTGATCCCGCCCTGATAGATCGGCAGGTTGAGTTCCAGGCCGACAACGCCGGTGCGGGTGTCGATCGGTTGGGCGCCGATAGCCAGGTTGTTGTCGATGCTGTAGCTGGCGACCGCATCCAGCGTCGGATAATGACCGGCGCGGTTGCGTTCGACTTCCTGGTCGGCGATGGTCTTGGCAATGCGCTGGATTTCGGCCTGCAGGTTGCTCTCGGCCGCGCGCTGGGCCCACTCGTCGATGCTGCCGGACTCGATCTTCAGGAGCGAGTTCTCGACCAGGGTATCGAGCGCGCCGGCAGGCTTGCCGATGAGTTTTTCCAGCGCGCGAACGCGGATGTTGAGCGTGTTCTGCTCGGCGATTTCCTGTGCGACCGCGATGTCGTAGCGCGCCTGGGCCTCGTGGGTGTCGGTGATGGTGGCGGTGCCGACTTCAAAGTTGCGCTTGGCGGAGGCGAGCTGTTCGGTGATGGCGGCCTTTTGCGCATTGATGAAGGCAATGTTGTCCTGCGCCTGCAGCACGTCGAAATACACTCTCGCCACACGCAGGATCAGGTCCTGTTCGGCGAGCTTGAACTGCATTTCTGCGATCTTCACCTGCTCCTTGGATTGCGCATACGCCACCATGTTCTGTTTGCGGAACAGTGGCTGGGAGGCTCGGATTGCGAGCTGGTTGGAATCGAAACTGTTGTCTTGAAGTTCGCCGCTGATGTCGTTGTAGCGCACGTTGCCGCCCACGTTGACGTTGGGCAGCAGGCCCGCGCGGCCCTGCACGGCTTTTTCCTGGCCGGCCTGCCAGGCGGCGCGGGCTGCGGCGTATTGCGCATCGTAGACCTGGGCGTCGCGGTAGGTATCGGACAGGTTCGCGGCCTGGACGGCGGGCGCCAGCGCCAGCGTCAGTGCGAAAAACAGGGGCTTGAGCTGCATGATAAATCCAGTCCTAGAGTGTCGGTTCAGTAGCGCGGCATGACCGGATCGACCTCGTCGGCCCAGGCGGCGACACCGCCCGACAGGTTGACGACATCGCCGAAGCCTACGGTTTCAAGATAGCGGGCTGCGTGATAGCTGCGAACGCCATGATGGCAGATGACCACCGTTTCCGCAGCTTTGTTCAATTCCTGCAACCGTGCCGGCAACTCGCCCATCGGGATCAGGATCGCGCCAGGCAGATGGCACACGTCCCATTCCCAGGGCTCGCGCACGTCGAGCAGCACCGGTGCGTTCCCGGCCTGAAGATGGGCAGCGAGTTCGGCGGGACGAAACTGCCGCATCCGTTTATTCCGTCAGAAGCCGGTTATTAGAATACAAACGCGGCCGGCTGCAGTGCATTGAGCAACGGCGCCACGCAGGTTTCGAACAACGTCACGCTGCGGGTGGTGCCCGGTGCGGTGCACGTGATCAGTTGGGCCTGCATGACAGGGGCGCCGCCGGTGATGGCGAACAGCCGCCCACCGACCCGCAGGCGGCGAACCAGCGCATCCGGCAGCAACGGCGTCGAGCCGGTCAGGACGATGACGTCGAATCCGGTGGTGTCGGGCCAGTCGCGGGCCGCGTCGCCGGTATGCAGGGCTACATTGCTGAAGCCGTGTGCGCGCAGCTTCCGCGTCGCCGCCGCGGTGAATTCCGGTTCGATATCCACCGAGTGCACGTCGTCGGCTTCGGCTGCCAGCAGGGCGGTGAGATAACCGCTGCCGGTTCCGATTTCCAGCACGCGATCGGTGGGGCGGAGGTCGAGTTCCTGAATCACCCGTGCTTCCAGCTTGGGGGTCCACATGGTCTGACCGTGGCCGAGCGGGAGTTCCATGTCGACGAAGGCCAGGGCGCGATGTGCTTCCGGCACGAAGTCTTCGCGGCGCACCCTGAACAGCAGGTCCAGTACATGCTGGTTCAGCACATCCCAGGGGCGGATCTGCTGTTCCACCATGTTGTAGCGCGACTGCTCAATGTCCATGCGGTGCCCTTGTATATCAATAAGTTAGATGGGGTCTTGCCTTGCAATTATTCCATATTTCAGCTACCTTGAGCCGCTCGCCAGGGGTCTCCAGTCCATTGTTTCACGGGCCGGAGTGAGACATACCCTTCGAACCTGATGCGGTTGATCCCGCCGTAGGGAGGCCGATGTGGCCTCCCTTGAATTATCCGGCGAGGCCTACAGGGCCTCCCATGGATTGTTGCAGCGGGGCCAATTGGCCTCCTGCATTTCTGGAGCGCCACATGAACGCCGCCATACCCAATCAAGCAGCCCAATTTCTCGCTGCCAGCGCCCACGTCGACGAGGCCGCGGTGCAGCCGTTGCCCAATTCGCGCAAGATCTACGTCGAGGGCAGCACCCCCGACATCCGCGTGCCGATGCGCGAAATCAGCCAGGCCGACACGCCCCTGATGTTCAGCGGCGAATCCGGAGCCGGCGGTGCCCGCTCGGAGCCCAACCCGCCGATCTTCGTCTACGACTGCTCCGGTCCCTACACCGATCCGGCGGCGAAAATCGACATCCGAACCGGCCTGCCCGCGCTGCGTACACGCTGGATCGAGGCGCGCGGCGACACCGAAGTGCTGGCCGACCTGAGCTCCGAATACGGCC
>JAABQU010000136.1 GCA_011391285.1 Thiobacillus sp. | reverse complement strand
GCCGGGAATCGCACGCAATTGAGGGCGCACCGTCCAGTCGAGCAGGCTGCGTTTTTCCGCCAGGCTCAGCGGCCCCTCGATGGTGAACATGAACAGTTCGGATAATGGCGTGGAAATCGGCGCCAGGCCGCCCGACACGTTGGCGGGCAGGTCGCCCTTCACATTGGCGAAGCGCTCCGCCACCTGCTGGCGCGCCCAGTAGATGTCGGTGCCTTCCTTGAAGTCCACCGTGATATCGACCAGCGCGTTCTTCGACAGGCTGCGCAGGATGGTCTGATCCGGAATGCCCAGCAGCTCGGTTTCCACCAGTTGGGTGATGCGGGCTTCGACTTCTTCCGGCGTCATGCCGGGCGCTTTCAGGATCAGCTTGACCTGGGTGGTCGAGACATCGGGAAACGCATCAATCGGAATCAGCTGGTAGGCGCGAACGCCCAGTCCCGCCAGAACCAGAGCCATCGCGAGCACCAGCCAGCGCCGTGCCAGCGCGAATTCGATCAGGGTATTGAGCATGAATTACTCCCCCAGCCATTGTGCTTTGAGCGCCGCCACGCCCTTGGCAGCGACGCGGCTGCCGGGAATCAGGCCGGTGACTTCGGCCTGGCTGGCGTTCTGGCGAACCAGCTGCACCGGTGTGGGCGTGAAGCCCTGTGCGGTTTCGACGAAGACATACGGCAGGTTGGCCTTCCACACCAGCGCGGCGGCGGGCACCGCCAACCCCTGCGCCGACTGCGCGCCTGCAAGGCCGACTTGCACCGACTGGCCGGGACGCAACAGCTTTTGCGGATCAACCAGGCTGGCGCGTGCCAGCACGCTCTGCGATGCATTGAGCTGCGGCAACAGGGCGGTGACGCGGCCGCTGGCCGGGCTGTCCGCCACCGTCACCGCCTGCCCGACGGCGACCTGGCGCGCCTGTGCCGTCGACAGCGGAATCTCCAGCGCCAGTTTCGACAGATCGGCCACTTTCACCAGCGCCATGCCGGCATCCACCCGTTCGCCCGGCTCGGCGGCGCTTTCCACCACCACCCCGGCGATCGGCGCGGTCAGCGTGATCGCACTGCCGGACACCGTGCCCGCACCCAGCATCGCCAGCGTCGTCTGAGCTGCCGCCAGGCTGGCGCGCGCCGACTGCGTCTCGGCTTGCGTTGCGCGCAGGCGCGATTCAGCGATCAGGCCTTCGCCAAATAGTTTTTCGTCGCGCGCGGCGTTGCCGGCGGCAAGCTGCGATTTCAGCCGCGCCTGCGTCAGCGCATTTTGCGCGTCGGCGAGGCCGGGCATCGACAAGGTCACCAGCGGTGCGCCACGTTTGACCGTGTCGCCCGCCTGCACATGGAGTTGCGTAACCAGCCCCGCACCGGCTGCGGAGACTACGCGCACACTGGCGGGCGGTAGCGTCACCCGTGCAGGATAGGTGAGCGCCGGGCTGGCGGTTTGCGTGGCGGCCACCACGGTGGCGATGCCGAGATTGGCTTTCTGCGCCGCGGTCAGCGGCAGCACGTCGGCGGCGAAAGCCGGCGCCACGCCAAGCAGCACCGACACAAAGACAGGGGCAACAATACGGACGGTCATGTTTGATCTCCATGAACAAGAACTTCGGGCAGGCGCGCGAAAGCGTCGCGCCGCGAGGGCGATCAGACTGCGGGGGGCGCCAAAGCGTGGGGGTGGGTGTGATCGGGCGCAACCCGCTGTGGCCGGGACGGCGTGGGCAGACCCCCACCGGGCCGGGCGGCGCGGCCGCCGCGCGGTATCGCCAGTGCCACCTCAGGCCGGGCATCGCTGGCCGCGCCGAGCCGGTCGATCCGAAGCTGGGCACCTTGTGCCACCTCAATCTCCGCACCGCATTCATCGGCCGCAAGCACCGGGCAGGCAGCATCGCCAGGCCCGCCCGGGTGCAGGTGCAGAAAGCTCGCGTGATCAAGCTGCAGCGCGCCTGCATGGGCGTGGATGAACGGCGTCATCGCCTGCAGGGCGACAAACAACCAGAGCGTCAGGAAGCGGATGATTCGGCGCGACACGGCAGGCTTAAAAAATATACGGGTAAAATTACCGGATTGCTGATCCGGACGTGCAACCTGACCGGCGATACAGCATTGTGCCCGGCAATTCTTAAGCCTGTCTTAAGTTCGGAATGCGATCCTGTCGGCAGTTCTATAGGAAACCTCATGTATTTCACCACGCGTTCGCGCATTCGTTCAGTACTCGCGCTTGCTGCAACCTACCCCCTTGCGACCTGGCTGGCTACCGGGTTTCTGCTGCTGCACAGCGGCCTGCGCCTGGTGCTGATGGTGCAGACCTGGCACGCAGCGCAGCTTGACCTTGTCGCGGCCGTTGCCGTGCTGGGGGTCGGCCTGGCTTTCGACCTGGTGACGTTTTCGGTTGTTCTGCCCGCCGTGCTGCTGCTGGAAAGCGCGCTCGGCACCCGCAAGCTGACCGGCCCCGGGTTCATCCGGCGCGGGCTTGTCCTGGCGACCGCGGCATTCAGCTTCTACGCAATGGGCTTCGGGGTGATGGCGGAATGGTTCTTCTGGGACGAGTTCGGGGTGCGCTTCAATTTCATCGCGGTGGACTATCTGATCTACACGCGCGAAGTGGTCGGCAACATCCGCGAGACTTTTCCGGTCGGCACCCTGCTGAGTACGCTGGCCGTCTTCACCCTGGCGCTGGTATGGGCCAGCCGCACTTGGCTGGTGCGCGCGGCGGCACCTGCCGCGCGGCGCCGCAGCCGTGTCACCGTGTGGCTGGCGAGCGTGGCCGTCGCCATCGTCCTGTCCTGGGCGTGGTCGATGGATGCACGCCGCGGCGCCAACGAATACCAGATGGAGCTCTCCGCCAACGGCCTGTACAGCTTCGGCTACGCGTTCCGGAACAACGAGATCGACTATTTCGAATTTTATGCCACGCTGCCGCGCCTGCCGGCGGCGCAGACTGTGGCGATGCCGCGCATCGTTTCCGCGAGCGCGCCCAAGAATGTCGTCATCGTCACCCTGGAAAGCCTGTCCTCCAGCTACATGACGTATGGCGGCGACACCCAGAACCTGACCCCCCGTCTCGACCGGCTGACGACTCAGAGCCTGTTCCTCGCCAACCTGCGTGCGACCGGCAACCGCACGGTGCGCGGACTGGAGGCCCTTTCGCTCGCCGTTCCGCCTCTGCCCGGCCACTCGATGATGTGGCGCGAGAACAATGACAACCTGGAAACGCTGGGCGCGGTGCTGGCCGATCACGGCTACGTCAACCGCTTCATGTACGGCGGCTATGCACGCTTCGACAACATGGACGTCTATTTCGGCAATAACCATTACCAGACCATCGACCGCAGCCAGTTCCCCGAACGGCATCGCGGTTTCGCCAATATCTGGGGACTGGCCGACGAGTATCTGTACGACTACGCGCTGGAGCTGATGGACCGCGATGCGGCCAGTGGCAAGCCCTTCCTGATGCACCTGATGACGACCTCCAACCACACGCCGTTCACTTTTCCCGATGGACGCATCGACCGCCATCGCAGCCGCCAGGGTGCGGTGAAATATTCCGACTATGCGGTCGGGCGATTCATCGAAATGGCGCGCAGCAAACCGTGGTTCAAGGATACGCTGTTCGTCGTGGTGGCCGACCATTGTGCATCGAGCAAGGGCCGCACCAGCCTGCCGCCGGAGAACTACCACATTCCCGCGATCCTCTATTCCCCTGCGCATTTGAAGCCGCGTACCGACACCCGGCT
>JAABQU010000135.1 GCA_011391285.1 Thiobacillus sp. | reverse complement strand
AATTTTCTAATAATACATCCTTATCCGATTGTCTTGCCAGCTCGATCGGATTGATCAGGCAATGACCAGGGCGCGTTCGCACGATCCGGCACACTGCAATTTGTGATGACGATTCAAGTGGCATAATCATTTCGTTCCGCCGTGCATTCCGTTCAATGAATCCTGGCGCCGCATTACCGGAGACCCGTCCTGCATCAAGGCAAACTGAAAACCGCCCATGCCTGAACTGTCTGTCGAAGCCAACACCCTGGTCGCCGAACTCGATGCGGCTGTCGATGCGCACATGAGCTGGACGCGACAGATCGTCCGCTGTGCCGTGCTGCATACCACGCCCGGCGATGACGTGCTCGATCCGCTGTCGCATACCCTGTGCCGTTTCGGGGCCTGGTTCTCGGCACATCGGGCACTGTTCGATACGCTCGACCCGACGGCTGCACAACGCCTGGAAAGCGTGCACCAGGCCATGCACGACGCCATCCGCTTCATCTGCTCGGCCGTCATGGCGAGACAACCGGGGGATGCCGCTGATCTCGATGCATTCGAAGCATCGCAGGCCGAACTGATCAGCCTGCTCGCAGCTTTCAAGACGCAGATCCTGTCGAATGCGATGCAACGCGATCCGCTGACCGGCCTGCCCCTGCGTTACGGCATCGAAAACGATTTTGTCCTAAACCAGAAAGAAGCCCAGCGTAACCGCAGCCTGCTGTATGTCGTGATGATCGACATCGATCATTTCAAACGGGTCAACGATACCTATGGCCATCCCGCGGGTGACAGAGTGCTGCGCCAGTTGGCGGACATCCTGAAGCGCACCCTGCGCGGCAACGAACCGCTGTACCGGTTTGGCGGGGAGGAGTTTCTCTGGCTGCTTAAATGCCAGTCCCCCGAGGAAGCGAAGCAATCGGCGCGCCGCGTTCTGGCAACCGTCGGCACAACGCCGATGCCGGTCTCCGATGACGAAACCCTGAGGCTGACCATCACCCTGGGACTCGCACAGGCTGGCGACACGGAGCCGTTTTCCAGCGCCCTCAAGCGTGCCGATATGGCTTTGTATGAAGGCAAGCGCAACGGTCGCAACCGCTACGTGTTCGCCGAGGCCTGAGATTTTTCAAGGCGTCAGTTCTTCCTGAGCTTGCAGGAGCGCCTGCGCCAGTCGCTGGCCGCTTTCCCAAGCACGCTCGACGCCCTCACCGGCAATGCCGTCTCCGATCAGGGCAACCCGGTTTTCACGATCTCCCAGCCAGAAGCCGCCCATCGATTTTTCCGGCCGGGCATGGCGCCACAGGTGCGAAGCCTCGACCGCAACCGGCCACGGCAAGCCCAGCAGGCCCATCAGGGCCGAGGCAGCGCGGGTGCTGGCTTCCTCGACCGAGGCTTCGAGATAGGTCTCGGCAAATTCGCTGCTACTGTGCACCGCCCACAGGCCCGGGCCACCGGAAAACTGGCGCACCGCCAGGTCCAGCAGGGGATCGTCGAATTTGATGACGTCTGCCGCGGGGCCGCCCTCCCAGCGCATCAGGAACGACCAGACCGGACGAAAACGCACTTCGGCCAGGCGTTTGCCCAGCAACGGCAGCGCTTCGAGCATGGGGATGGCCTGTGGCGTGGGCACGCTGCAAATGATGCAGTCATAATCTCCGAGGACCTGGCCGCCTTGCAGAATGAGGGTACGCGGCTGCAGCGCCATTACGCGTATCCCGGTATGCAGCCGCGCATTGCCAAGCAGCTTGCGCACCAGTTGCGAAGGTTCGATGGTATGCCGGTAATGATTCTGCAACTGCACCTGCGCCCACGACGTGTTGGCGCCTCCCTGCAGGATGCCGCCGCGAACTGGTTCGAGCCAGCCCTGCCGCGCCCAGTCGCGCAACTGGCTACGAAACGGATCACGCCTTGCCGAAATGAAGGGGGACCCCAGCGTGGCCCAGTCCTGTTCCATGCGCCGGGTCGACAGACGCCCCCCCGCGCCGCGGGACTTTTCGAATACATCCACCTCCCAGCCTGCCGCGGCGAGCGTGCCCGCACAACTGGCCCCTGCGATGCCGGCCCCGACGATGCCGGCTCTGCGTTTTGCCATGGTTCTTATCCTTGTTTGGCCGCGTTGCGACCGGCGAGAAACCGATCAGTTCAGGATGCGAACTTTATCAGCAAAGCGCCGGGCTGCCATTGGCAACCGGCACCGTGGAACTGATTCGATTGCGCCAGTTCAAATGTCCGGCTGCTCCGTCACCAGGGTGAAACGATGTGCGGCACGCCGCCCACGGTCGGCACGGATACCCCGCAGCACCATGAGGCCCACGACGAACCAGGCGCCGGTGATCAAAAGCGCCTGGCGATGGTCGCCCGCTGTCAGCCAGCTGGCCGCACCGTAGGTCAGCGGGCCAAGAATCGAGGCCAGCTTGACCGCCAGTCCCCACAGGCCGAAAAACTCGGCCTGGTGCGCGGGCGGCGCCAGCAGGCCGACCATCGCCCGCCCCGCCGATTGCGATGCGCCCATGCACAGCCCCGCCAGGTTGGCGGCGACCCAGAACATGCGTTCGTCAGGTGCCATCCAGGCCAGCAGCACCATGGCGATCCAGCCTGCCAGCGTCAGGGCGATCGACCGTACGTGACCGATGCGGTCCTGCACGTAGCCGAACAGAAAAGCACCGAGTGCCGCAGTGATGTTGACGACCAGCACCAGCTTGATGGTCCGCTGCGTGTCGAAGTGAAATACCTGACTGGCATAGATCGCCGCCAGGGTGATGACGGCCTGGATGCCCGCCTGGTACAGCACGGTGCAGATCAGGAAGCGTTTGAGGTCCGGCAGCTGGCTGAGATGTCCCAGCGTGTGGCGCACCTGCCGCCAGGCGTTGTGCTGGGTGTGGACAGGCTGCGGAACGGCGCGCTCATGCAGCATCAGCAGCGTGGGCAGGCTCGCCAGCAGGAAGATCGCGGCGGTGATCAGCATCGCGACTGGCACGAAATCGGCCGCGCCCTGCCCGTGTGCCTGCGCCCAGCCGATGTAAGCCAGCGTTGCGCCGAGCGACAGCAGCCCACCGACGTAGCCCAATGACCAGCCCCAGCCCGAGATGCGGCCGAGCGCGCGCGGCCGCGCCAGCTCGGGCAAAAAGGCGGCGATGAGGTTTTCGCCGGTGCCGAAAAAAGTGTTGGAGAGGATGAGCGCGGCCACCGCCAGCAGCAGCGCGCCCGGCGCCGCAAAAAACAGCAGCGCGGTGAAACCGACGCAACCCAGCGTGGTGAGCCACAGCAGGGTTTTCTTGCGGGCGTGGGCATCGGCCCAGGCGCCGATCAGCGGTGCACTCAGCATCACCAGCGCGTAGGAAACCGACAGCGCCAGCGTCCAGGCAAAGGTCGCCCAGGAGGCATTGCCTGCAACCACCGCGACAAAATACGCACCGAACACCGCGGTGATGACGACCGTCGTGTAGCCCGAGTTGGCGAAGTCGTACATCGCCCACGCCCACACTTCGCGCCGGCGCACGCCCGGCCGCAGCAGCAGCCTCGCCATCAGTCGCTGTGGCCCTCGGCCTCGGCCTGCTGCTGCAGCGCCCACATGTGGGCGTAGACGCCGTTCTGCGCCAGCAGATCGGGATGGCGGCCACGCTCGACGATGTGGCCGCCTTCCATCACCAGGATCTCATCGGCCTCGACCACGGTGGACAGGCGGTGCGCGATGATCAGGCTGGTGCGGCTGCGCGCAATCTCCAGCAGTTCGGCCTGGATCGCCTTTTCCG
>JAABQU010000134.1 GCA_011391285.1 Thiobacillus sp. | reverse complement strand
CATCCAGTCTGTCAGCGGCTGGCAATTTGGCCTGATGGATTTGCCGACGCTGTTCGCCATGAAAAGCGCGCTGCTGCTCAAGCGCTCCCGCTCGCGCGACTACTTCGACCTGATGTGGTTCTGCCAGCACCAAGGGAAGACCTTGGCAGAGATTGTTGCAGCGGCGCAGGCGTCAGACGATTCGCCCGAAGTGCCGACCGTGGTAGAGCACAAACTGCTGGGCTTGCTGCCGCTCGATCCGGATGACGAGGGGCTTGATCCGGTGGGGGTTGAAATCAAGCCGGAGGATATCTACAGGTATTTCGAGGAATGGATTGTGTGTCATGAGGTAGCGCATACGCATGCAATATTGGCAAGGATAGCCAGGAGCTGACTAGGGAATCGCTGAACAAGTAGTTGCGGCCGGTTTGCTCTGGTTCTGGCACTCATTCCCAAAGTTCCGCTCAATAAACGAGCGGCGAAGTGAATCACCCCAGGTCAAGCCCCGCCGTCCCGCCAATGCCGACTTTTGGCGGAGGCGGGCGGGTAAAATGCCGTCGTGATGAACATTCTGCACTGCGGCCCATACCGTCTGTCCCTTGAACGCCCATTGGTGATGGGCATCGTCAACCTGACCGCCGACTCGTTTTCGGGCGACGGGGTTGGCGACGATCCCGCCGAAGGCATCGCCCACGCCGCTGCACAACGTGATGCCGACGCTGACCTGCTGGATCTGGGCGCGGAATCGACTCGTCCGGGCGCACCGCCGGTGCCGCTGGAGGTGGAGCTTGCCCGCTTGCTGCCGGTACTCAGGGCGGTGCGCGATTGGGGCTTGCCCGTGTCGGTCGATACCAACAAGCCGGAGGTCATGCGTGCCGTGCTTGCCGAAGGCGCCGCGCTCATTAACGATATCGCCGCGCTGCAGACGCCGGGGGCGCTCGCGGTGGTCGCCGCCAGTGACGCCGGCGTGTGCCTGATGCACATGCAGGGCGAGCCGCGCACCATGCAGACGAGCCCCCATTATTCTGACGTAACGGGCGAAGTGCGCGCCTTTCTGGCGGAGCGGGTGGCGGCCTGCAACGCTGCTGGCATCGGCAATGAGCGTTTGTTGATCGACCCCGGTTTCGGGTTCGGCAAGACGGTTGAACACAATTACACATTGTTGCGCGAGATGAGCCGCTTCATCGATCTGGGGGTGCCGCTGCTGGCCGGACTATCGCGCAAGTCGATGCTCGGCGCGGTCACCGGCCAGCCGAATGGCGTGGCGCGCCTGCCGGCCAGCGTGGCGGCCGCCGTGCTGGCGGTGGAGCGGGGTGCGTGGATCGTGCGGGTGCATGATGTCGCGGCGACAAAAGATGCGCTGGCGGTATGGGCGGCAATGAATCGGACAGAAACGAAAGACACGATAGAAAATTCAGGGAGAAAACAATAATGGCACGTCAATATTTTGGCACCGACGGGGTGCGTGGCCGTGTTGGCCAGTTTCCGATCACGCCTGAGTTTGCCTTGCGCCTTGGCTTTGCCGCCGGCGAAACGCTGGTCGCGCATGCGCATTCCACGGGACAAATGGGCCTGGCAAAAGACGGCGAACGGCCGGCGGTGCTGATCGGCAAGGACACGCGCATCTCCGGCTACATGCTCGAAGCTGCACTCGAATCCGGCTTTGCCGCCGCCGGCGTCGACGTGATGTTGTGCGGGCCGATGCCGACCCCCGCCGTGGCCTATCTGACGCGCGCCCTGCGGCTGGCCGCCGGCGTGGTCATCTCGGCCTCGCACAATCCTTACGACGATAACGGCATCAAGTTCTTCTCTGCCGGCGGCTACAAGCTGCCGGATGCGGTGGAGGAAGAGATCGAGGCGCGCCTGGCGCAGCCGATGGGCTGCATGAACTCGGCGCAACTGGGCAAGGCGCGCCGCGTGGATGATGCGGCCGGTCGCTACATCGAATTCTGCAAGAGCACCTTCCCGAACGAACTCGACCTGCGCGGCCTCAAGCTCGTGGTCGATTGTGCGCACGGTGCGGCCTACCATGTGGCGCCCAAGGTGTTTCATGAACTGGGCGCCGAGGTCGTGGCGGTGGGCGCGACGCCGGACGGCATCAACATCAATGCCGGTGTCGGCGCAACGGCGCCGAAACATCTGCAGGCGCAGGTGCTGCAGCATAACGCCGACCTGGGTATTGCCCTCGATGGTGACGCCGACCGCCTGTTGATGGTCGATGCCAGCGGCCGGCTCTACGACGGTGACGAACTCCTGTATGTCGTTGCGCGCCGTCAGCAGGCGGGCAAGGGACTGACGGGGCTGGTCGGCACGCTGATGAGCAACCTGGGCTTCGAGCAGGCCATCGACCGGCTCGGCATCGGCTTCGTGCGCGCCAAGGTGGGCGATCGCTACGTGCTCGAACTGATGCAGGAAAAAGGCTGGCAGCTGGGCGGCGAAAACTCCGGCCACATCATTTGCCTCGACCGCCATACCACCGGTGACGGCATTGTCGCGGCCTTGCAAGTGTTGGCGGCGCTGCGCGAACGCGATGAAACCCTGGCGCAGGCCTGCGCCGACCTGACCATGTTTCCGCAAAAGCTCATCAATGTGCGCATGGCGGCGGGCTTCGACTGGCGAGCGGACGCGAGTATTCGTGCGGCCGCCGAGCAGGCCGAGCGCACGCTGGGCGATGCCGGGCGTGTCTTGCTGCGGCCGTCGGGTACCGAGCCGCTGCTGCGTGTGATGGTCGAGGGGCGCGACGGAGCGTTGGTGCTGGCGCAGGCCGAGTCGATTGCCGCAGCGGTGCGTGCGGTGGCCGGCCAGACTTGAACGCGGACAGGCGGGATTAGCCGTCCCGCCAGCGCCGACTTTTCGAGGTGACGGCGCGGTAAAGCAGCTTACGGAATTGTCACGTGTCTGTTACGTTGCGCAGATAAGCTCTGCGTCATGTTGTCTGTCCTTGTCATTCTTCGCACCGGCATGCGCCTGCTGCTCGTCGCGCTCTACCTGCTGGCGGGAGCGCTATGTGTCGCGCTGCTCTTTCCCTGGCTGAGGCAGGGCGCGCGCGCCCGCATCAAGCTGCGCTGGTCGACGGGATTGCTGAGCGCTTTGGGTGTCGATCTGCCCCAAGACACTGCGCCTGTCGCTACCTTGCCGCAGGGCTTGATCGTGGCAAATCATATTTCGTTCATCGATATTTTCGTCATCAATGCTCTCGTGCCTGTGACCTTCGTTGCCAAGAGCGAAGTCGCGCGCTGGCCATTGATCGGCTGGCTGACTGCTCGCACGGATAACCTTTTCATCGAACGCGGGCGTCGTGGCGCGGCGTATCTGACACAGCAGGCCATGAGTGCTGCATTGTCGAGCGGGCGGCGTCTGGTGTTGTTCCCCGAGGGGACGACGACCCAAGGCGACGACGTGTTGCCGTTCCATGCCGCCCTGCTGCAGAGCGCCGTGGTCAGCGCGGTACCAGTGATCTGCCTGGCGCTGGGTTATCGGGATGCCGGCGGGCACATGACGGCAACGCCGGCCTTTGTCGATGAAGATACCTTGTGGGATTGCATCTGGCGCATCGTTTGCAGTGATCGTGTGGTCGCGCAGGTGAGTGTGGTCGCGCAACTCGCCAGTGTGGGCGGCGACCGGCGGCATCTCGCCCAGCAAGCGCATCGCTGCATCGCCCGGACGGTGGCGAGCTGGTATGACCCCGAGCAGCGCAACAAGGACGTAACGTGGCGGCAATCAAGCTGTCATTGGCCTGCGGAAGAATGTGACGTATCCGAAGAGAG
>JAABQU010000133.1 GCA_011391285.1 Thiobacillus sp. | reverse complement strand
CAGCTCGGCGCCAGCTTCGGCAGCCATTGCATAGGTCGAACCTGCGTTCCACACCGGGTACCAGGCACGGCCGGTACCTTCACCAACCGAACGCGGACGGAAGATGTTCACGCAACCGCCAGCAGCCAGCAGAATGGCCTTGGCCTTGTACACCACGACTTTATGGTCGCGGGTCGAGAAGCCGACTGCACCGGCGATGCGGTTGGGGTCGTTCTTGTCGTTGACCAGCTTGACGATGAAGATGCGCTCTTCGATGCGGTCCATGCCGAGCGCTTTCTTGGTGGCTTCAGCAACGATCCATTTGTAGGATTCGCCGTTGATCATGATCTGCCATTTGCCGGAACGCACGGGCTTGCCGCCGTCCTTCAGCGGGGGCAGGCCCTGGGCGCCGTCGTGACGCTCGCCGTTTTCGTCGGTTTTCCAGATCGGCAGGCCCCATTCTTCGAACAGGTGCACGGAATCATCCACGTTGCGGCCCAGGTCATAGGCCAGGTCGTCGCGGGTGATACCCATCAGGTCGTTGGAGACCATGCGGGCGTAGTCGGCGGGGTCCTGCTCGGAGCCGATGTAGGTGTTGATCGCGGACAGGCCCTGCGCCACGGCGCCGGAACGGTCCATCGCGGCCTTGTCGACCAGCTTGATTTTAAGATCTATGCCCATCTCGGCCTTGGCAGCGTCTGCCCAGCGCATGACTTCGTAGCCAGCACCGCAACACGCCATGCCACCGCCAATCAGGAGGATGTCCACATCCTCCTGGACAACTTCGGGATTACCAAATGTTCCAGCCATTTCATTTACCTCTCTAATTTAACCGGGATTACTTACGGATCAGTTCGGCCGGGTTGCCGGCACGGTAGCCACCCATCATGTCGCGGGTGAACGAACCCGTAGACTCGATGTCGGCCATCTTGGGCATGGGTTTGTTGCCATAGGGGTCGATCGAGCCTTCGGGCGTGGTGCGGATCGGGAACTTGAAGCGCTTCAGCGTGCCGTTGCGGAACTTGATCGTCCACATGATGGAGTCGGAACCGCGCAGCGGCTGCACCATGCCGCCCAGCGGCACGACGTCGGCGTAGTGACGGACTTCAATGGCTTGCTGCGGGCAAATCTTCACGCAGGAATAGCACTCCCAGCACTGCTCGGGCTCCTGGTTGAACGCGCGCATGGCGTGGCCGGTTTCCGAACCGTCCTTGTCCAGTTTCATCAGGTCGTGCGGGCAGATGTACATGCAAGCGGTCTTGTCCTGACCCTTGCAGCCGTCGCACTTGTCGGTACGAACATAGGTTGGCATTACAGTCTCCTAAAGTTAGCTAACAATCCGCGTACGTCGCGGTCCGATTAGAACTGAACCCGTCCTTGGCCGGGGCGACTCGCGAATCCGCTTCCGGTAGGCTCGTGTCCTAAAACCCTTGCCCTGCTCGAGTGCTGCTGCGAGCAGGGCGTATTCCGTCCGGCAGGGGTGCCGGACGGAAAAATCATGCGGCCGAGTGGCCTTTCAGTTCGACCTTGACGTTTTGCTCGGCGGAAAGACCAGCGTAGTACTTTTGCAGTACTTTGGCGACCTCCGGACGGCTGAATTCGACCGGCAGGTCCTGGCCTTCGGAGAGCATCGAACGCACCTTGGTGCCGGACAGCAGGATGCGATCGTCCTTGCTGTGCGGGCAGGTGCGCTGCGAGGCCATGCCTCCGCACTTGTTGCACCAGAAGGTCCAGTCGATGTTCATGTTCTGGGTTTCGAGCGAACCCTTGGGTATCTCGTCGAAAATCTTCTGCGCGTCGAACGGGCCGTAGTAGTCGCCCACGCCGGCGTGGTCGCGGCCTACGATCAGGTGCGAGCAGCCGTAGTTCTGGCGGAACAGGGCATGCAGCAGGGCTTCGCGCGGTCCAGCATAGCGCATGTCGAGCGGGTAGCCGGCCTGGATCACGGTGTTGGGGGCAAAGTAGTTGTCGACCAGCACGCTGATCGCCTCGGAACGCACTTCGGCAGGGATGTCGCCTGGCTTCAGGGCGCCCAGCAGGGAGTGGACCAGCACGCCATCCATGGTCTCGATGGCGATCTTGGCCAGGTATTCATGGCTGCGGTGCATCGGGTTGCGGGTCTGGAAGGCGGCGATCTTGGACCAGCCCAGTTGCTCGAACTTGGCGCGGGTCTCTGCCGGGGTCATGAACTGCTCGCCGTACTGCTCCTTGAAACCGCCGGTGGACAGGACCTTCACGGGGCCGGCCAGGTTGTACTTGCCCTGTGCCATGACCATCTTGACGCCGGGGTGCTCGAGGTCGGTGGTCTTGTAGACCATCATGCACTCGTGTGCCTTGTCGATGGCATATTTGTCGGTCACCTTCATGGTGCCCATGATCTCGCCGGTCTCGCCGTCGGTGAGGGCGATGTCGTCGCCTTCCTTGATGGTTTCGTCGTCGGTCGAGAGGGTGATGGGAATGGGCCAGAACAGGCCGTTGGCCATCTTGTAGCCGTCGCATACGCCCTGCCAGTCCGACTTGGTCATGAAGCCGTCGAGCGGGGTGAAGCCGCCGATGCCCAACATGATGAGGTCGCCGGTTTCGCGCGAGCTCATCTTCAGCTTGGTCAGCGAGGCGGCGCGTGTCTTCTCGGTGGCGAGTGCGTCGCCCGCCAGCAGCAGGGATTTGAGTTCACCGCCACCGTGGGGGCGTACCAGTTTGGACATGCTGTCTCCTCAGACTTGATGGGGGTATTAGAGTCTGGGCAGGATAGCACCCGGTCCGGTGCCTGAATAATCCTTTATTTTTATAAAAGGATAAGCGGGTTTGATATTGATGGGAGTAAATAAAAAAGCCCGAAAAATTCGGGCTTTTTTATTTCAAAACAATGCCTTACGCGTCGAAGAAGGCGGGCATGTCGGTCTGCTCGGTCTTGATCACGTCGACCCAGGCGGGTTTGGTGTCGGCCCCGGCGGCAGCCAGTTTTTTGGTTTCTTCGTAGAGCATCTTCCAGCGGTTGTACAGACAGTCGCTGACCTTGCGCATCCCCGAATCGAAATAGGAGTTGTGCAGGTCACCGATGGTGCGGGTGAAGGACTCCATCTGCTCCAGCAGGTTGTGCGGGTAGCCCTGGCGGTTGGGGTCGGCGTACTTGACCATTTCGCGCTTGACCGCACGCACGAAGACTTTCTGGCCTTCGGTGAGATCGGCTTCGGTGCGGGGCGCGCCACCGAAATTCATGACTTCCTGAATGAAACTGTTCAGGCGTTCGCCGAAATCGAAGTTGGCGTAATCGACGTTTTGCATAGAGCCTCCGTTGTCTGATATTGCTTTTAAAACAGGATGTGAATCCGGTATCTATCCTACCCCGCGTGGCGTGGCTGTCTAGCGGTCTTCTCGGGGCTTCTGCACGATTATTTCCTAAGCCATTGAATCCAGCGGGAATAAATTTTGTCCGCCAGTTGGTGCAGTTGGGCGGTGCGGGCAGACAAGTCAGTTTGCATGGCAGTGATCGACTGCACGCCGGGACTGTTGCTGGCAGCGATCTCGGCGGCGCCGTTTTCGCACCAGTTGGCAATAAGTTCTGGCGTCATTTCGACATGGCACTGCATGCCGATATGGCGGTCGTTCAATACATAGGCCTGGTTGGCGCAGTAAGCGCTTTCGAGGATACGGGTGGCGCCCGGAGGAAGGGTGAAGGTTTCGCCGTGCCAGTGGAATGCCAGCATCGGTGCATGGGTGTCGCCCAGCCAGGGGCGGGCGGCAGCGGCATCGGTGACGCGGACGTCGCCCCAGCCGATTTCCTTGACCGGATTGGCGCCGACCGAACCACCCAGCGCGCGGGCCATCAGCTGGCCGCCCAGGCAGTGGCCGATCACCGGGATGTCGGACGTGACGGCTTCTCGGATCAGGGCCAGCACCTGCGGAATCCAGGGCAGGTCGTCGTTCACGCTCATCGGTCCGCCCATCAAGCAGAGGCCGGAAACGCCGTTAAGGTTTTCGGGCACGGCGTCACCGGCGTCGATGCGCACCAGCTTCCAGGGGATGTCGTGGCGATCCAGGAACGTGGCAAAGTACCCCGGCCCCTCGGTCGGCGAATGACGAAAAATCAGAACAGGATGCATGATGAGTTTCAGGTGTAAATCGAGTGGGGTCATCATAGTCGCAGGGCTGTTTTTCTGCACGGTGGCCTCGGCCGCCAGCGTGACGGTGGTCGGATTGTTCAAGGACAAAGCCATCGTCAGCATCGATGGCAGCAAGCCGCGCATGCTCGCCGTGGGACAGGCGATGGTCGGGGTGAAGCTGCTGGCTGCGGACTCGGACAGCGCCAGCTTCGACGTCGACGGCAAGCGCCGTACCTTGAGCATGGGGCAGCCGTTCGCGGGCGGTGCGGCAACGGGCGAGCGTCAGAGCGTTTCGCTTACCGCCGATGCGCGCGGCCACTTCTCGGCGGCGGGCTCCATCAACGGCTATCCGATGAGCTTTCTGGTCGATACCGGGGCCACCTCGATCGCCATCAACGCGGCAGAGGCCCGGCGCATCGGCGTCGACTACAAGGCCGGACAGGCCGTTGGTGTCGGCACGGCTGCGGGCAGGGTGCCGGCCTGGCGCGTTACCTTCAACACGGTGAAGATTGGCGGCATCAGCGTCAACCAGGTGGACGGCCTGGTGGTGGAGTCCGGCCTGAACGTTCCGCTGTTGGGGATGAGCTTTCTCAACCGGATGGAAATGAAACGCGACGGGCCGACGATGACGCTGACACAGCGCTACTGATTCCGTGCCCCAACGGAACAAGGCCCGCAACTGCGGGCCTTGTTGGGTTAAGGGCGTTGATTACGCCCGGGTCTTGTCGCGCTCGATCAGCGCATAGGCAGAGTGGTTGTGAATGGACTCGAAGTTCTCGGCTTCCACCACGTAGGCGTCGATCAGCGGTTCGGCGTTCATTGCGGCGGCGACGTCGCGCACGATGTCCTCGACGAACTTCGGGTTGTCGTAGGCGCGCTCGGTGACGTATTTCTCGTCCGGCCGCTTCAGCAGGCCGAAGAGTTCGCACGAGGCCTGGTCTTCCACCTTGCGCACCAGATCCTCGATCCACAGGAAGCCGTTGGTCTTGGCGGTGACGGTGACATGCGAGCGCTGGTTGTGCGCGCCGTAGTCTGAAATCTTCTTCGAGCAGGGGCACAGGCTGGTCACCGGCACCAGCACCTTGGTGGTGTGGGTGTACTTCCCGTTCTCGATCTCGCCGACGAACGTGACTTCATAATCGAGCAGGCTTTGCACACCGGAGATGGGCGCGGTTTTGTTGACGAAGTAGGGAAAGGTCATTTCGATATAGCCCGATTCGGCTTCCAGGCGCTCCACCATCTGGCGCAGCATGCCCTCGAAGTTTTCCACCGAAATCTCGCGCTCGCGCGTGTTGAGAATTTCGATAAACCGCGACATGTGCGTGCCCTTGAAATCGTGCGGCAGGAACACGTACATGTTGAAGGTGGCGATGGTGTGCTGGACGCCGTCGTTCTTGTCTGCGACCCGGATCGGGTGGCGGATGCTCTTGATGCCGACCTTGTTGATGGCGATTTGCCGGGTGTCTGCCGAACTCTGCACATCGGGCATGCAAACGGCGGTATCGCAAATCTGGTTCATGGCAGGCTCCTTAAGTCTTCGCAGTTTAGACTAAGTATAAACTGCCGAAATAGTTGAGTAAACTACTCGGGTAATAGGGTTATCCGCTGGCGCACGGCACGCTCGATGCCGGCGGCGTCGAGGCCGCAGCCCGCCAGCATCGTGGCCGGGTCGCCGTGTTCGATGAAGGTGTCGGGCAGGCCCAGATGCAGGACCGGCACGGTGAGGCCCAGTTCCACCAGCGCTTCGGCACATGCGGCTCCAGCGCCCCCCGCCACCGCATTCTCTTCCAGCGTCACCAGCAGGCGATGGCTGTGCGCCAGTTCGCGCAGCAGGTCGACGTCCAGCGGCTTGACGAAGCGCATGTCGACCACGCTTGCATCGAGCACATCGGCCGCGGCCAGCGCAGGGGCGACCAGGCTGCCGAAGGCGATCAGCGCGACGTCGCGGCCGCTGCGCCGCAGCACGCCCTTGCCGACCTCGAGCGGTTCGAGACCGGGGTCGAGCGCGGCGCCGGCGCCGCTGCCGCGTGGATAGCGCACTGCTGACGGGCCGTTGTGCAGGAAGGCGGTGGTCAAGAGGCGACGACACTCGTTTTCGTCCGACGGCGCGGCGATCAGCATGTTGGGGATGCAGCGCAGGAAGGACAGGTCGAAGCTGCCGGCGTGCGTCGGGCCGTCGGCGCCGACCAAGCCAGCGCGGTCGATCGCCAGCATCACTGGCAGGTCCTGCAGGGCGATATCGTGGATCAGCTGGTCGTAGGCGCGCTGCAGGAAGGTCGAGTAGATCGCCACGACCGGCTTGATGCCCTCGCAGGCGAGACCGGCGGCAAAGGTCAGCGCGTGCTGCTCGGCAATGCCGACATCGAAATAGCGCTTCGGATAGTCCTGCGAAAAGCGCACCAGGCCGGAGCCTTCGCGCATGGCCGGGGTGATGCCGACCAGTCGGGTGTCGGCGGCGGCCATATCGCACAGCCAATCGCCGAACACCTGGGTGTAGGTCTGCTTGCCGCCGGTTTTTTCGGCAATGCCGTTCTCCGGGTCGAAACGCGACACGCCGTGATACAGGCAGGGGTTGGCTTCGGCATGCTCGTAGCCCTTGCCTTTTTTGGTGACGACGTGCAGGAACTGCGGACCGCTCAACTGCTTGATGTTGGTGAGGGTATCCAGCAGCACGTCAAGGTCATGGCCGTCGATCGGCCCGATGTAGTTGAAGCCGAATTCCTCGAACAAGGTGCCGGGTGTCACCATGCCCTTCATGTGTTCCTCGGCACGCTTGGCGAGTTCACGGATCGGGGGTGCGACGGACAACACCTTTTCTCCGGCACGGCGCGCGGCCGCATAGAACTTGCCCGACATCAGCCGTGCCAGATAGTTGTTGAGCGCGCCGACATTGGGCGAGATCGACATGTCGTTGTCGTTCAGCACCACCAGGAGCGGCAGGTCGGTGGCGCCGGCATTGTTGAGCGCCTCGAAGGCCATGCCGGCGGTCATCGCGCCGTCGCCGATGATCGCCACGGCACGCTGGTTCGATCCCAATTGATGGAAGGCCTCGGACATGCCGAGCGCGGCCGAGATCGAGGTGCTGGAATGACCGGTACCGAAGGCGTCGTATTCGCTTTCCGCGCGGCGCGGGAAGCCGGCAATGCCGCCGCCCTGGCGCAGGCCTGCCATTGCCGCACGACGTCCGGTGAGAATTTTGTGGGTGTAACTCTGGTGGCCGACATCCCACACGATGCGATCGCTTGGGGTGTCGAATACATAGTGCAGCGCCAGGGTCAGTTCCACAGCGCCCAGATTCGAGGCCAGATGTCCCCCGGTATGGGCGACGGACTCCACCAGAAATTCGCGCAGTTCGGTCGCGAGTTGAGGCAGAACGTCCGGCGACAGGGCGCGCAAATCGGCCGGGGTGTCGAGCGTGTCGAGCAGGGGAGTGGTCATCTTAAAACGTCCGTTCGACCACGAAGTCGGCGAGCTGGCGCAGCCGCTTGGCGGGCGCGCCAAGCGGACCCAGCGCGGCGTGGGCATCGGCGCGCAGTTCCAGCGCCAATTCGCGTGCGCGTGCCGCGCCAAGCAGGCTGACATAAGTCGGTTTGTTGTGGGCGGCATCCTTGCCGGCGGTCTTGCCGAGCGTGGCGGTGGGTGCTTCGGCGTCGAGCACGTCGTCGACCACCTGGAAGGCAAGACCAATGCACTTGGCGTAACGGTCAAGCGCGGCGACGGTTGCGTCGGTCAGGGTGCCGCACTGGGCGCCCAGCAGCACCGAAGCACGGATCAGCGCGCCGGTCTTGTGGATGTGCATGAATTCGAGTTCGGTGAGATCCAGCGGTTTGCCGACACTGGCGAGATCGATTGCCTGGCCGCCGGCCATGCCGCGGGAGCCCGATGCCTGCGCCAGCAACTGCACCATCTTCAGTTGGGTGTCGGCGTCGTTTGCCAGCGGCTGCGAAGCGAGGATGTCGAATGCCAGGCTCTGCAGGGCGTCACCCACCAGCAGTGCGGTGGCTTCGTCGAACTCCACATGCACCGTTGGCTTGCCGCGCCGCAGCGCGTCGTCGTCCATGGCCGGCATGTCGTCGTGCACCAGCGAATAGGCGTGGATCAGTTCCACGGCGGCGGCGGCATGCTGCACCCGTTCGGGGTCGGCGCCTGCAACCTCGCCGGCGGCAAATGCCAGCAGCGGGCGGACGCGCTTGCCGCCGCCCAGCACGGCATAGCGCATTGCCTCGTGCAGGCGTTGCGGTGCGATCTGGGCAGCGGGTAGCCAGTCGGCCAGCACGCTTTCCATGCGCGCCTGGCAGCCTTGCATCCAGGCAGCAAAATCAGTCATCGGCGCCTTCGTTCCTGGAGGACGGTGCAGCCTTGAAAGGGAGCAAGGCGCCGTTTTCCAGAACTTTCACCTGCTGTTCCGCATCGGACAGTTGCTGGCGGCAATACTGCAGCAGTTCGGCGCCGCGCTTGTAAGCGGTGAGCGAAGCCTCCAGCGGCAGTTGGCCTGATTCCATCTCAGCCACGATGGCGTCAAGTTCGGCCAGTGCGGACTCGTAATCCTTGGGGGGGGTGGCGCGGGATTTGGCCATTCAATCGAACCCGGCGGGCAAAGAACGCTACTTTAACAAATTCGGCGTGGGGACGCCTCCCCGCGGCACCCCCTATGCTAGAATTTTGCGCTTTCCCTGCATCCTGATGCGTCAATTCAGTCAGGGATTCATCCGCACCCGCAATCCCCTGTCGGGGAAGGGGCAGGCCGTGTATGTAAGCCGATAAATCGGCGACAACCACGCTCTAAATCCGGTGGGCATCCGGGCGTGTCGCCCCGATGCCATTTTTAATGGTGATCGTTTCACGATCACGCTTGCCGCTTCCGGTGCAGACCGGGAGGGGGCTTGGTTTTGAGTAGGGTACGCCATGAGCGATCTCGCCGAATCCAGCGCCTTGTCGCTAACTTCGCCTCAGTTGCCAGTTTCCTGGTATTTCGATCCAGCCATCTATGCGCTGGAACTCGAGCATTTGTTCAAGCACGGTCCCGGCTACGCGGGTCATCAACTGATGGTGCCCGAAGCGGGCGATTATCACGCGCTCGAAATGTTCGACGGCGCAAAAATGCTGGTCAACAGCGGCGCGGGCATCGAGATGCTGTCCAACGTCTGTCGCCACCGCCAGGCGCTGATGCTCACCGGGCGCGGCAAGCTGCAGTCCAACAACATCGTCTGCCCGATCCACCGCTGGACCTACGACAGCCAGGGCAAACTGATGGGTGCGCCGGAGTTCCCCGGCAATCCCTGCCTCAACCTCAACCGCACCGGCCTGCAGAACTGGCAGGGCCTGCTGTTTTCCGGCGAACGCGACGTCAAGGCCGATCTGGCCGGCATGCAGGCGGCGCGCGAACTGGACTTTTCCGACTTCATGCTCGACCGCGTGCAGGTGACGCAGTACGCCTGCAACTGGAAGACCTTCATCGAGGTGTATCTGGAGGACTACCACGTCGCGCCGTATCACCCCGGCCTCGGCCACTTTGTCACCTGCGATGATTTGAAATGGGAATACGGCGACTGGTGGTCGGTGCAGACGGTGGGGGTGAACCGCGGCCTATCCAAGCCGGGCTCGCCGGTGTACCAGAAATGGCACGAGCAGGTGCTGGCCTACCAGCAGGGCAAAGCGCCCGCGCACGGCTCGATCTGGCTGACCTACTATCCTGGCCTGATGGTCGAGTGGTATCCGCATGTGCTGGTGGTGTCGTCGATCGTGCCGACCGGAGTGGAGTCGTGCACCAATGTGGTCGAGTTTTATTATCCCGAGGACATCGCGCTGTTCGAGCGCGCCTTCGTCGAGGCCGAGCAGGCGGCATATCACGAGACCGCGCTGGAAGACGAGGACATCTGCGAGCGCATGCACAAGGGGCGGCGCGCCCTTTACCAGCAGGGCATTTCGGAGACCGGGCCCTACCAGTCGCCGCTGGAAGACGGCATGATGCACTTCCATAGTTTCCTGCGGCGCGAAATTGCGCCGCATCTCGATGAGGCTCGGCGGCGCGAGATCGAGCCGCATCTGAAATGAGCCTTTTTCAGACTCGTCACGGGCGGCACACACCGCCCGTTTTTTTCGCCTCACCGCCATGAAGTCGAGCTGGATGCTGGTGGCGGCCGCGTTGTTCGCGCTGATGAGCGTGCTGGTGAAGCATGCTTCGACCACCTTTTCCCCGGCCGAACTGGTTTTCTACCGCTCAGCGTTCGGCTTGCTCTCGATCTGGGGCGTGATCGCAATCAGCCAGCGCCGCTTGCTGGCACCGCTTGCCACCCCGCATTTCAGGGCCCATTTCTGGCGCGGGCTGTCGGGCTTCGCCGCGCTGGTGCTGTTTTTCTACGCACTGGCGCGGTTGCCGCTCGCCACTGCGGTCACCCTCAACTACACCGCGCCGCTGTTTCTTGCCGTGCTGTCGGCGTGGTGGTTGCGCGAACGCCACGGGCGTGGACTCGTCGGCGCAGTGCTGCTGGGCTTTGTCGGCATCGTGCTGCTGCTGCGGCCGCAGGTGCAGGGGCAGGACTGGGTGCCGGCGCTGGCCGGACTGGCGTCGGGCGTGCTGGCGGCGGTGGCCTATGTCAACGTCAAGAATTTGGGCAAGCTGGGCGAATCCGAATGGCGGGTGGTGTTCTATTTCACCCTGATTTCGACCGTCGGTGGCGCAAGCTGGATGGCCGTGGCCGGATTTCACATTCCACAGGCGGGCGACTGGGCGTGGCTGATCGGCATCGGCGTTACTGCCACGGTGGCGCAACTGGCGCTGACGCGCGCCTACCATCGCGGCCGCACGCTTACGGTCGGTTCTCTCGCCTACACCACGGTGGGTTTTTCCGCCCTCTACGGCGTGCTGCTGTTCGGTGAGCGGCTGCCGCTTCTGGCCTGGATCGGGATGGCGGTGGTGGCGGCCGCCGGGTTGTGGGCGGTGCGTGCGTCAACCCCAACCCAGTCCGATTCGCTATAGTTGGAACACATTCCAGAGGAGCGCTACATGATCAACCTGAACGTCAAGGACAACCAGATCGCCGTCACCGTGATGGGCCAGTTCACGCTGGAGGATTACCGCGAATTCGAACAGGCTGTGTGCTACGGCATCCAGTTTCAGGGAACGGTCAACCTGCTGTTCGACCTGCGCGACATGCTTTCCTAC
Source organism: Thiobacillus sp. (assembly GCA_011391285.1). The sequence goes on along the minus strand of JAABQU010000133.1, from coordinate 19,326 downwards.
AGCGTCGACGTGGCGTGGGAGGAACTGAAATTTTCGCGCGAGCACAAGAACGATTTCGGGCGCATCGCCATCCTGACGGGCGACCAGTGGGTGGCCTGGAGCATGTGGGTGAACCGCCTGTTCATGTCGGCGGATATCCGCCTGTTCGATGAACTGGAACTGGCCCAGGCGTGGGTGGCCGGGGGCGAGTTGCCCGCCACCGCTGCTTAGCGCGCCGGCCGGAAAACCGCCTGGTTGTCGTAGTAAGGGGCCTGCGCGTTGGCGGCATCCCATCCGGGGATGCCTTGTACCGGCAAGGGGGCAAGCTGGCGTGGGGCGTCGATCGTACCCAACGTGCTGACGGCCAGTGACTCGGCGGCATCAGGGTCGAGCGAGTCCGATATCAGCATCAGGCATTTGCCGGTCATCGACGGGTAGGGCGCGAGTAACTTTTCCAGCAGCGCATGACCGACCACCACGAATCGCATGTCTCTTTCCACACGGTCGCGTGCTTCCCAGAACAGCGTGCGCCATGCATGTCCGACTAACAGTTCAGGCAAAGCCGGATCACGGCTGATCACCCACACCCCCGATTCATCCAGCACCGTCAGCGCATCGCGCCGGCGTCCGCGTCGGCTGTCTGTCTCAAGCGGAATGGCCTCGCCGTGGGCGGCGTTCAGCGCCGCCTTGAAGCGAGGAAAGCGCAGCCACACCAACGCGTTCAGCACGTCGTGCCAGGTGTCGGCGCGCGTCGGCACCTGGCCGGTGTGCAGAATATGGGTTTCGTAATCGCGCGCGGACAGGCGGCCGTCGGGGGCAAAAAAGCGCAGCGGCTGCCCGCGTGCCTGCTTGGTGCCACGCGCGACGGCCAGTGCGTTGAGGGCATCGAGCGAGGGCAGGGCACGCGCCAGGTCCAGCGCGTCGATCAATGCGCGGTAGGGCGAAAAGGCGGGGTGGTCGAAGCTCAATGCAGCGATTCGGACAGGGCTTGGCGGTATTGCCGTGTCAGCGGATGCGCACTGCCCAGCAGCTCGAACAGCGCCAGCAGGCTGGTGCGGCCGATGTCGTTGCGAAAGCCGCGATCGCTGCGGGTGATGGCAAGCAGTTCTTCCATCGCGCCTGAATAGTCGTCCGCCGCCAGCAGCACGGCAGCACGCTGGTAGCGTGCTTCGAGATCACCCGGATTGTGCGCGATGCGGGTCTCCAGATCGGCCAGCGGCGGCGCCAGGCGCGCCGTTTCCGCCAGCTTCAGGTGGGCATGCAGGGGCGCGATCAGGGCGTCGGCACGTGCCTCGGGCGGCAGGCTGTCGAGCAGTTTCAGCGCCTGCTCGCCTTCGCCTTCGGCCCACAGCAGCTTGGCGAGGTCACGCGGAATCGCCAGGTTGTCGGGTTCGGCCATCGCGGCATTGGCGAGCAGCATGCGCGCCTGCTGGACATTGCCCGACTGCCACGCCGCCACGCCCAGGGCGTGGGCGCGGTTGGCATCGCCGGCGATGAAACGGTCGAGCACTTCGCGGAAGCTGCTGTCCGGATCGGCGCCGTGGATGGTGTGGGCGACTTCGCCGCGCCAGAAGAATTTCACCGTGGGCACCGAGTTCACGCTGAAGCGGCGCGCCAGCTCCGGCAATTCGTCGGCATTCAGCATCACCAGCAGGAACTTGCCGCCATATTCCGCGGCGAGCTTCACCAAGCGCGGCATCAGGATGAAGCAGGGGCCGGCCTTGGGGGTCCAGAAGTGCACCAGCACCGGGCCCTTGTGCGAGTTTTCCAGCACCAGCCGGTTGAAGTTCTCTGCACTGGCATCGAACACGTAAGGCGACAGACTCATTGGTCAAAGCCCCCGGTCTCGGCGAAGTGGTCGCAGGCAGCGACCAGTTCGCGGCAGGTGCCTGGCTCGAATGCCGAGTGGCCGGCATCCGGGACGATCACGTAGCGCGCCTTGGGCCAGGCACGCGCCAGTTCGTCGGCCGACATGATCGGGCAGACCGCGTCGTAGCGGCCCTGAACGATGATGGCCGGAATGGACCGGATGCGATCGACGTTGGCGAGCAGGCTGTTGTCGGGCAGGAAGATGTTGTTGACGAAATAGTGCGCCTCGATGCGCGACAGCGACAGCGCGGTGTGTTCGCTGCCAAACGCCGCGACCAGTTCGGGGCTGGGCAGCAGGGTCGAGCAGGAGGCTTCGAACGTCGCCCACTCATGGGCGGCCGGCTGGTGCACCGCCGGGTCGGGATCGACCAGGCGGCGATGATAGGCAGTCAGCAAATCATCGCGTTCGCCTTCCGGGATGAATTCCGCCAGTTGCCGTTGCGCCTCGGGGAAGAATGCGCGGATGCCATAGAGAAACCAGTCGATCTCGCTATTGCGGCAGAGGAAGATGCCTCGCAGCACCAGGCCCAGACAGCGTTCCGGATGTACCTCGGCGTAGGCCAGCGTCAGGGTCGAGCCCCACGAGCCGCCGAAGACCAGCCAGCGATCGATGCCGAGTTCGCGCCTGAGCGCTTCCATGTCGGCGATCAGGTGCGGCGTGGTGTTGTCGGCGAGTTCCCCATGCGGGGTCGAGCGGCCGCTGCCGCGCTGGTCGAACAACACGATGCGGTAGCGTGCCGGATCGAAGAAGCGCCGCTGCTGCGGCGAGGTGCCGGAACCTGGCCCGCCGTGCACGAACAGCACCGGGATGCCCTTGGGGTTGCCAGAGGTCTCCCAGTAGATGCGATGGATGCCTGAAGTGTCGAGCATGCCGCTGGCATAGGGGGTGATCGGAGGGTAGAGCGTGGTTGTTGACGCTTCAGCGTCTTTACAACCACGGCCTACCCCTTGCGGGTGGAGCGCAGAAATTTCCGGCATGGGATGGAACCTGAAAACAAGTTTCGCATAATATCGTGTACATCAAGTTCCACTGGTAAAACGACTAAACATTCGACTAAGCCCGCAAGCGGGCAAGTCGCTGCTTATCCACCGCCATGACCGCGCCGTTCAAATATGCCCATGCTGTGCACGCTGACTGGACCCAGGCGGCGCAGGCCTGCATGGCGCAGTTGGGCGCGATTCCGGCGGGAGCGACCCTGGGCTTTCTGTATGTGTCGGATGCCTTCGTGGGCGAGCTCGATGCGATTCTGGCTTTTTTCCAGAGTGCGACCGGGGTGCCGCACTGGACCGGCAGCGTCGGCGTGGGGGTATGCGCCACCGGGGTGGAATACCTGGACGCGCCCGCAATGGCGGTGATGCTGGGGGAATTCGATCCGGCCGATTTCAGCCTGCTGCCGGTCATGCGCGCGCCGCAGGACATCGAGGCGCAGCCCACCGACGCCTACTTCGCCATCGTCCACGGCGACCCGGCGAACAACCGCATCCAGCAATTGATTGAAGCACTTTCCGCCCACGTGTCGAGCGGGTTTGTCGTCGGCGGACTGTCGAGTTCGCAGGGCGAGACAGCCCAGATCAGCGACGGCGTGGTGAACGGCGGCCTGTCCGGCGTGCTGTTCAGCGAGCGGGTGAAACTGGCGACGCGGCTGACGCAGGGGGTTTCGCCGCTGGGGCCGCGGCACCGCGTCACCACCGCCAACAAGAACATCATCGGCAGCCTCGATCACCGTCCCGCTCTGGACGTGATGAAGGAGGAGATCGGCGAGGTGCTGGCGCGCGACCTGCGCCGGGCAGCGGGCTATATTTTCATCGGCCTGCCGGTGCGGGGATCGGACACCGGCGACTATCTGGTGCGCAATATTCTGGGCGTCGACCCGCAGAACAATCTGGTGGCCGTCGGAGAAACCGTCGAGCCGGGGGACGAAGTGCTGTTCTGTCGGCGTGACCAGCAAAGCGCTGAAGATGACTTGTTGCGGATGCTTGCCGCCATCGGGTCGCAACTGAACGCGCCGATCCGGGGCGGCGTGTATTATTCCTGCCTGGGGCGCGGCCAGCACATGTTTGGCGCACCCCATCGCGAACTGGAATTGATACGCGACACCCTGGGCGAATTCCCGCTGGTGGGTTTTTTTGCCAATGGGGAAATTTCCCATAACCGCTTATATGGCTACACCGGGGTGTTGACCCTGTTTGGCTGACGAGGAAGAGGATACAAGCATGACCGTGCACGCCATGAAGGAAGACGAAGTCCGCCTGTTGCGCGACGAAATCGAGTTGTTGATGAACGAGCGCCGCCAGTTGTTGCAGGTGACGGGCGCGGCGGCCGTATTCGTCGCCAACCTCGATACTGACAGCCTGCCCGATGACGCTGAAACCATCGACGCGGCTGAAATGCTGGCCGAGCAACTCAACGATCTGGCCGAGGAAACCCTCAAGGAAGCACTCGAGTCGGTGCGCGCAGAACTCGATCCTACGCAGTAAAGCGATATTTCACTTGGCCCGTTCGTCGTTGTTCGACCTTGCTGCAATCCGGCGCTTTGTGCTGATAGCCGGGTTGACGGCGCTGGCCTATGCGCTGGCCGGGTGGCTCAGCCTCAAACTTTCAACCTATATTTCCGGCACGGTCGCTGCCGTCTGGCTGGCGGCGGGTATCGGCGCGGCAGCGAGCTTGCGCTACGGTGCGTCAGGGGTGGTGGGCGTATTGCTGGGCTCGTTGATGGTCAACAGCCTGATCCTGCCGCTGGAAGATGCATTCCGCCTGGCGCTTGGCGCGGCAACCGGCGCATGGATCATGGGCACCCTGCCGCGGTATCTTCAGCCCTTCAGTTCAACGCTCGATCATGTGTCGAGCGTGGCGAAGTTCGCCCTGGTCGCGGCTCCGCTTGGCAGCGCCGTGAGCGCGCTGGTGGGCGTGTTCACCCTGAATTTTTATGGCGATCTGCCTGCCGCCATGATATTTCGCGGCTTGTGGGTGTGGTGGCTGGGCGATTTGCTGGGGGTGTTCCTGATCGCCCCGCTGCTGTTGACCGCCGCGCGCTGGGATTTGCTGCCGACCAACCGGGGCGCGCGGCTGGAAGGCATGGTTCTGGTGCTCGGCATGCTGGCGCTGACGCTGGTGATGATGCACTACGCCGAACCTCTGCGTCCTGCCGAAATCGTGCTGTTTGTGATGGTGCCGGCGGTGCTGTGGGCGGCCCTGCGGTTTACGGTGACCGGCGCCAGCCTCGCCATTTTCCTGGCGGCGCTCATCGTGATGGGGGTGGCGGTTGTTTCCTACGGCGGGATCACCAGCGCCACCACGCCAAGCGACGTATTCGGGCTTCAGATCAGCATGATCACCATGGCGCTGGGTGGCCTGTTCGTATCGGCCGCCCTGGCCGAGCGCCGCTATTCCGAAATGCGGCTGGACATGCTGGCCAATCACGACCCGCTGACCGGATTGCCCAACCGCTCCTACTTCCAGGATTTTCTCAGCCATGCGCTGGCGCGTGCGCAGCGCGAGAAATCCCAGGTTTCACTGCTGTTCATCGACCTCGATCGCTTCAAGCATATCAACGACTCGCAAGGTCACGATGTGGGGGATCAGGTGCTGGGCATCGTCGCCCGGCGACTCGACGAGCAGTTGCGTGCCGAGGATTTCGTCGCCCGTCTGGGTGGAGACGAATTTGCTGTCATCCTGAACCACCCGCCGGCCTCGCGCGCCGCCAGCCGGGTGGCCCGCAAACTGAACCAGGCGCTGACCGAACCCTTCAAGCTGGGGCAGCGACGGTACGCCATCGGCGCCAGCATCGGCATCAGCGTGTATCCCGATGATGGCCTGGACGCCAACACCCTGTTGCGTCAGGCCGACCTGGCGATGTATCAGGCCAAGCAGCGCCGCAGCGGGTTCGAGTACTTCAGCGACGATTTGAACACCATTGCACAGCAGCAGTTGACGCTGGAAACGGGCCTGCGCCAGGCGCTTGGGCGGGAAGAGCTCGCGCTGATGTACCAGCCCAAGGTCGATCTTGCCAGCGGCAAAGTGGTTGGACTCGAGGCGCTGATCCGCTGGCTTACCCGCTCGGGAAGCATCATCGGGCCCGAACAGTTCATTCCGGTGGCGGAGGAAACCGGGCTCATCGTTCCGATCGGTCGCTGGGTGGCGCGCGCTGCGTGCGTCCAGTGGATCGCCTGGCGCGACGCCGGATACAACCCGCCGCCGGTCGCGATCAACCTGTCGCCGTACCAGCTTTCCGACGCCCGTCTGGTTGACGATCTTGATGTCATTCTCAAAGAAACGGGGATGGATGCCGCGTATCTGCAACTCGAAGTGACCGAGAGTGCAGCAATGGAGAACCCCGCGCGCACGTTCGACATTCTCGAAGCCCTGCGTCAGCGCGGCCTGCATATCTATATCGACGACTTTGGAACCGGACATTCCAACCTTGGCCAGCTCAAGCGGATGCCGATCGACGCCCTGAAAATCGACAAGAGCTTCGTGGATGACGTCCTGACCGACAACGACGATGCCGAAATCGCCATCGCCATCATTCGCCTGTCGCATGCACTGAATCTTCGGGTCGTCGCCGAAGGCGTGGAAACGGTTGAGCAGGCCGTGTTTCTAAAGCAGAACGGCTGCGATGAAATTCAGGGTTATGTCGTCGCCAAGCCGCTGACGCCCGACAAAATTTCTGTGCTGTTCGCCCATCAGTTCAATTTTTCCTGAACGCACGCGGCGTTGCGCCACGGGCCGTCTCGGCCCTCGCGCTTACTGGTTCCCAAGACGGGCGTAGTAGGCCGCCAGGTTACGGATTTCCTCCATCGTCAGCCGCTCGGCAAACTGGCGCATGCTCTGGTTGGCGTCGGTGACGCGCTTGCCGTCACGGTAGTCCTGCATCGTGCGCACGAAGCTGCCGACACTCTGCCCCGCGAGCGCCGGCGTTTCGTTGATGCCCCCTTGTCCGGCCGCGCCGTGACAGGACGCGCAGGGGGTGAGCAGGCGCCTGGGGTCGCCGCGGCGGGCGAGACGGTCGGCGTGCGCGTAGGCGGCCCTGCCGAGCTCCGGCGCGGGGGCGGCCACCGCCGGCAGGCTGGCGTAATAAGCTGATACGTCGGCCATGTCCTGGCGGCTTATGCCCTTGACCGCGACCTGCATCAGCGTGGCGCGCGGGTTCTCGTGACGGCCGCCGGTCTGGTAGTCGAGCAGACTCTTGTAGGTGTAGGCGGTGCGCAGGCCGGCTAGGCTGACCCAGTTCTGCGTCGGCGCCACGCCGGCGTCGCCGTGGCCGGACGCGCACATCAGGGACTGGTTCAATTCCTGGCCGCGCCGGACGTCGCCGCGTGGCATGGTGGCCAGCGTATTGCGCACGTCGGCGACGCTGGGTGTGCGCGGCGTCGGCTGAACCGAACTGGCCGAAGCCGGGTAGGGCGCGCCGAAGGCGAGGAGAAGGATGGCAAGAAGCGGGTAGCGGCTCAGCGAAACAATCCTCCGTAAAGGTTTTTAGCCAAGCCTGCTGGTAGGTAGCGGCAAGGCGGATCTTGGCCGGCGAGTTGGTCGACGATGGGGCGCGCGGTGACCTTGTCCTGGTTGGTGGTGGCTTTCTCGCTACCGCGCGTCGTCGACGGGCGTTACCCACTGAAAACGATTCACCGAAATTTCACGTGGCCGGGGTTAAACTTCAATCATTCTCTTTTCTGCCCGGTCGGGTGAAATCATGAATCCACTCTCACAGCTGCCATCCGTCGACCGCCTGCTTTCAGACCCGGCAGTCGCCGCCCTGATCGACCTCCACGGCCGCGCGGTCATCACGCAACTCTTCCGCACCGCCCTCGCCGACGCGCGCGATGCGGCACGTGCCGGCACGCCGCTGCCCGACACCGCGAGCTTGATCGCAACCGTCGGCGCCGGCGCAAAGGCACAGGCCGCCCCGAAACTTCGTCCGGTTTTCAACCTCACCGGCACGGTGCTGCACACCAACCTCGGCCGCGCGCCCTTGCCGGAGGAAGCCATCGCGGCCATGGCCGCGGCTGCCCGCAGCCCTTGCGCCCTAGAATATGACATCGACACCGGTGGCCGCGGCGACCGTGACGACATCGTCAGCGAACTGCTGTGCGAACTCACCGGCGCCGAAGCCGCCACCGTCGTCAACAACAATGCGGCCGCCGTCTTCCTGCTGCTCAACACGCTGGCGCTGAAGAAGGAAGTGATCGTTTCGCGCGGCGAACTGATCGAGATCGGTGGCGCCTTCCGCGTGCCCGACATCATGAAGCGCGCAGGCAGCCGACTGGTCGAGGTCGGCACCACCAACCGCACCCACCTGAAGGACTTCGACGAAGCCCTCACGCCGCGCACGGCCATGCTGATGAAGATACACGCCAGCAACTACGCGATCCAGGGCTTCACCCATGCGGTGCCTGAAAGCGAGCTGGCCACGCTTGCGCATGCGCATGGCCTGCCCTTCGTCGTCGATCTCGGCTCCGGCACGCTCACCGACCTCGAACGCTGGGGCCTGCCGCACGAACCGACGCCGCGCGAGAACGTCGCCGCCGGCGCCGACCTAGTGACTTTTTCCGGCGACAAGCTGCTCGGCGGACCGCAGGCCGGCCTGCTGGTCGGCAGCAAGGAATTGATCGGCAAGATCAAGAAGAATCCGCTCAAACGCGCGCTGCGCGTCGGCAAGATCACCTTGGCCGCCCTCGAAGCGGTGCTGCGCCTCTACCGCGACCCCGACCGACTCAATGAACGCCTGACCGCGCTGCATCAACTTACCCGCCCCGAAGCGGAGATGCGAGCGGCGGCTGGGCGTCTGCTGCCCACCCTGCAAGCTGCGCTCGCCACGCTGCCGGTCGGCGTGGAGATCGTCCCGCTGCTGTCGCAGATCGGCTCCGGTTCGCTGCCAGTCGACCGCCTGCCGTCGGCTGGTTTCGCCATCCGTCCCCAAGGCAAGAAGAGCGGCGTGCTACACCGCATCGAAGCCGCGCTGCGTGGCCTGTCACGGCCCGTCATCGGCCGCATCGACGACGGCGCCTTGCTGCTCGACCTGCGCTGTCTCGCGGCAGGCGAGGAAACCGAATTCGCGGCGAATTTTTCCGGCTTCTCATGCTGATCGGCACTGCAGGCCACATCGATCACGGCAAGACCACGCTCGTGAAGGCGCTCACCGGCGTCGACGCCGATCGGCTGCCCGAGGAAAAGTCGCGCGGCATCACCCTCGACCTCGGCTACGCCTACACCCCGCTTTCCGATGGCTCGGTGCTCGGCTTCGTCGACGTGCCGGGGCACGAAAAACTGATTCACAACATGCTCGCCGGCGTAACCGGCATCGACTTTGTTCTGCTGGTGATCGCCGCCGACGACGGGCCGATGCCGCAGACGCGCGAACATCTCGAATTGCTCGACCTGCTGGGTCTGACGCGTGGTGCGATTGCGCTCACCAAGATCGACGCCGTCCCGCCGCAGCGGCTCGACGAAGCCCGACAGGAAGTCGAAGCGCTCATCGCCGCCACAGGGCTCTCCGCCAGCCCGGTCTTCCCCTTGTCGGGGCGCACGAGAGAAGGGGTCGCCGCGTTGCGCGCACATCTGGAGGCCGCGGCCGCTTCATTGCATCAGCGCTCGATGGCGGGCCGGTTCCGGCTCGCCATCGACCGCTGCTTCACCCTAACCGGCATCGGCACGGTCGTCACCGGCACGGCGCATTCCGGAACAATCGGCGTTGGCGAGTCAGTCATCGTTTCGCCGCCCGACCTGAAAGCCCGGGTGCGCAGTCTGCACGTGCAGGACCGACCCGCTGAAAGCGGCGAGGCGGGCGAGCGTATCGCGCTCGCCTTGACGGGCGATTTCGAGAAGAAGGACATCTCGCGCGGCATGTGGGTGGTCGATCCAGTACTCGCCATTCCGCTGAACCGCTTTCACGGTGAATTGCGCGTCCCAGCAGGGCAAAAGCCCTTGACGCATCTGCAGAGCGTGCACGTGCACCTCGGCACCGAGGACATCCTCGGCCGGGTTGCGCTGCTCGACTGCCAGGAAGTTGACGCAGGCAGCACCGCACTCGTCGAGATCCTGCTCGAACGCGAAACGCTGGCACTGCGCGGTGACCGTTTCATCCTGCGTGATGCCAGTGCGCAACGCACCGTCGCCGGTGGCCGCGTGCTCGATATCTTTCCGCCCGTCCGCCACAAGCGTGCGCCGCAGCGGCTGGCCCTGCTCGACGCGATGCGCGACGACGATCCGGCCGTCACCCTTGGCTTGTTGGCCGAGCAGGCCACGGCCGGCATTGATCTCGATCGCTTTGCCGTGAGCTGGAACCTCAGCGAGGCCGCTGCCGAATCGCTGTGGCAGCGCGCCGGGCTGCGCGTGATTCGCGATGGCAACGTACTGCTCGGTTTCGCGACTGCAGCCTGGGCGACACTCGAAGCCAAACTGCTCGACGCCCTCGGTCGCGAACATGAACGCGCCCCCGACATGATCGGCGTCGAACGCGAACGCCTGCGTCGCATGACCGCCGCTCACCTGCCGCGTCCCGCTTTCGATGCGCTCGCCAACGAACTGCTGGCGTCCGGCCGCATTGCGCAGACGCGTGCCTGGCTGCACCTGCCGGCACACCGTGCCAGCGTGACCGCCGCCGACCGCGACCTGTTCGCGGTGCTGAAGCCGCTGCTCGATGCCGCGCCCTACAACCCGCCGCGGGTCCGTGATGTCTCCAAGGCCACGGGCACGCCGGAAGAAACCGTGCGTCAGCTGTTCAAGCGCCTCGCGCGCGCAGGCGAGCTCTACCCCGTCGCCCACGATCACTACTACACTGCGGCCGCCGTCGCCGGGCTCGCCGGCATCGTCCGCAAACTCAACGACGAACACGGGGCGGCACGTGTCGCTACCTTGCGCGACATCGTCTTTGGCGATGGCGGCGGCGGCCGCAAAGTGGCGACTCAGATCCTCGAATTCTTCGACCGCATCGGCTACACTCGCCGCGTCCGCGACGATCACGTGCTGCGTCGCGAAGGCGCAATGCCTGACTGGACTTCATCATGAATCACGGAAGAGATCGTTCCCCGGTGGGGCGCCTGGTCTTCAAAACCGGGAGGGGTCGCCATGCGGTCCCTGGTAGGTTCGACTCCTGCTCTCTTCCGCCAATTTTCCTGCCACTTCGGTCCCAAAAGGCCGCCTGACGTCCTTGGCTGCATCCCGCCCTCCACAATTGACTTGCATCCGGTGCACGGTTCGGGCTCAAGACCCTACAGTCGGGCAATGGGTCGAAGCTCGGCGCAACTCATGGGTGGGTCCTGTGTCTGCGCCAGCGGTTCGCGCTTGCATCGACAAAGCGCCGATTGTCTTCGGCTGGCACCGTGGCGAGGCGCATCAACCCTGAACGGGTGACGGGTCCTTCAGCGTCTTGATGAGATGGAGGCTCCCGCGACCTTTTTCATCGGTGCTGGTCATGCTCCCTCCTAATGACCGAGCCGGAAGAAGGCGATGGTGGCGATCCCCGCCAGTATCAGGGCCACTTGCAGCACGGTGGCTTTCGCACCCGTGCGTTGGTGCAGCGCCGGCACCAGATCGGCCACGGCGATATAGATGAAGCTGGCCGCCGATACGGCCAGGATGAAGGGGATGGCCTCGCGGACCTCGTCCAGCCAGAACCAGCCGAGCAGCACGCCTGGCAGCGTGGCGAGCGACGACAGCAGGTTGTAGGAGAAGGCTTTCAGTTTATTCAGCCCGCTCGCCAGCAGGATGGCGAAGTCGCCCAGTTCCTGCGGGATCTCGTGAGCGATGACTGCCAGCGCCGTGGCAATGCCCATGGGAACGGAAATGAGGAAGGCGGCGGCGATGACTACACCGTCGACGAAATTGTGGAAGGCGTCACCCACCAGAATGAGCTTGCCGCCCTGATGGGCGTGGATTTCGCAGCCGCTGTCGTGACAATGCCGCCACAGCACCAGCTTTTCCAGCAGGAAGAATCCCACGATGCCGGCGAGCAGCGTGCCGGTGACGGCTAGTGAAGGCGCCAATTCGAGGGCTTTGGGAATCATGCCGAGAAAGGCGGCGCCGAGCAGGGTGCCGGTCGCATAGGCCACCAGGCAGGGCAGCAATCGGTTGCGGACTGTGTCGGGGAATGCGAGCAGCAACGCGGCTCCCAGAAGGGCACCCGCGCTCCCCAGCAGAGCAAAGACGATGGCCAGGAACATGGTGGATTATGTCTTCGTTTGGTAGGCCTACCAGTCTAGGCTGGGTCAGCCCTGCGTCTAGGCGGCTTCGTGCTCGCACGCGTGGGTGTCCCCGCCGCGGTTGCGCATGTGTTCGCCCAACTGGGAAAACTGCTGGTACAGGAGGGTTCGCAGGGATTCGTCTGCCACCGTTTCCTCCAGCGCCAGCCGCATGCACAGCAGCCATTCGTCGCGCTCCTGGGGGCCGATCGAATAGGGAAGGTGGCGTCGCCGCAGCATGGGGTGGCCATGCTTCTCGATGTAGCGCTGAGGACCGCCCAGCCAGCCGGACAAAAAGTCGAACAGCTTGTTGCCGGATTCGGTCAGGTCGGCCGGATGGATCTTGCGCGCGGCATAGGCCTCTGGCAGTTCGTCCATCAGGGCATAGAAGCGGTCGACGAGTTTGCGAATTGCGGCATCGCCGCCGATGCGCGTGTACAGGAACAGTTCAGGGTGCGGTTGTGCTTGCATGGCATCGCCTCAAGAAAGATTTGGTGGACATCAGTTGATCCGGGCTCATGCGCGCCGGCCCTTGCGGTAGGGCCGCAGGTACTGCCATTCGAAAAAGCGCTTGGCCCAGTGCATCAGGCGACAGGGCGGCAGGATCAACGCGCGCTTCTCGTCGCGATAGACCAGGATGCCGCGGTCGAGGGTGTCGACGATGCAGATCAACTCGACCTTGAAGCGTGCGACGGGCGGCTGGCCATCGAGCGCGCGAAGCAGATTCTCGGCGGCGGCCCTGGCCTGCAGGTCGGCGATGTGCGCCTGCTTGGGCAGCCAGTCAGGGCCCGGGTAGCTGCCGGAATCGCCGGCCACGTACACCTTGTCCGCAGCGGCCACCTGGCAATGCGCGTCGGCCTGGAAGAAGCCGCCGTCGGACCGCGGCAGGCCGGCTTCACTCGCCCAGGCTGGGCCGCTCATGCCGGGCATGAACAGGATGAGGTCGGCGGAGACGTCGCCGCTTTCGGTCTTCACCTTGTCTGCTTCGAAGCCAAGCAATTTGTGGCCGAGGTGCGTATCGATGCCGCGCTTCTGCATCTCGCGCAGCAGGCCGGCCACGGCTTTGTCGCCGAGGCGCTTACCGGGTTCCTTCGCGGCGTTGAAGAACACCAGTCGGAAGCGATCGCGCCGGCCTTGTTGCCGCAGCAGGGTGTCGATGCCGAACAGCAGTTCGAACATCGGCCCGCCGCGCATCGCGCTCTGCTCTTTCGGGTTGGTGCCGAAGCCGAACGCGATCGTGCCGCCGTCCAGCGTCGCCAGCCGCTCGCGGATCGCTTCGGCGGCGGGCGCGCCCTCGCAGATCGTCAGCGCGTGCTCGATGCCGGGCAGCGCCTTGAGGAAGCGGCCGCCGCTGGCGATCAGCAGCGCATCGTTCGACACGCTGCCGCTGTCGGTCAGCACCGTGCGGCCGCCGTCGGCCAGCCCGGTCACCCGGCCGGCATGGAAGGCGACCCCATGTTCGGCGAGAAAGCCCGTCACGTCGATGCGGAGATCCTCGCCGCGTCGCAGGCCGGCCGGCACCCAGATGAGGCTCGGGTAGTACATCAGTTCGGCCTTGGGGGCGACGAGCGTGATGCGGGCCTGCGTGTTGCGCTTTCGCAGTTCGCGCACGGCGGTGAGCGCGGCGAATCCGGATCCGAGGATGACGACGTGCGGCGTGCTCATGTTGAACTCCCGATGAATGACGAAGGGTGTCCCCAGCCTAGTAATTCAGCTTGAGGGTGAGTGAGGTGCCGGATTCCGGTAGCGTCACCGCGGCGTCCTTGAAAGCGGGCTTGCCGCTGACGGCCGGGTTGTTGGACAGGCCCCAACCTTCCTGCGGGAGCATGCCGAGGAAGCGGTTGAGTTCGCCGTTGCCGTCTTCGTCATGGTAAGCCATCACGGCGTACTGGCCCGGCTCCAGGTCGTCGAGTGCGAGCGTGGATTGGCCGTCCGGCAGGACATGGCGTCGGGCTGCGCGGGATTCTTTGGGGAAGCCGTCGGCACGATCGAACAGCAGCACGGTGACCGGGCCGCCGCCTGACCGTGCGCCCTCGACGGTGACGGTGAGTGTGGCAGCCTCGATGGTGGGTAGACACAGCATCAGGGGCAGCGCGAAGTAGCAGGCATTCAGCATGAGGTTCTCGGGTCGGGTTCAGGTGAGTTGGCGTTCGGGGTGAGGGGCGGGTATCGCGTCATGGCTGTCTGATATCTGCAATGCCCGTGCCAGATCGATGTTGCGTGGCGAATAAAAATAAATCATATAAATCAGGTGATTAAAATCCAGCGCATGACGGGGCAAGGTGGGCAGACTGCCAAAAATGGCACAGATCAATATAATCCAATGTCAATTAGGACAGACTGGGTGTGCATTGATGTCGCCGACCAACGAACTCATCAGCTTTCTCGAGAGCCATCCCGATGCCCAGATCGTGATGGACGCCGATTACCGCATCCTGGCGGCTAACGCGGCCTATCGCCGCCACTATGCGGGGGGGCGCGACGTGGTCGGACAGACCTGCTACGCGGTGTCGCACGGTTACAGTCGTCCCTGCGACGAATGCGGCGAATCCTGCCCGCTGGCCGCCAGCCGCGCCAGCGGCGAGCCCAACCGGGTTCTGCACCTACATCACACGCCGCGCGGCGAAGAACATGTGGACGTGGAACTGACCCCCATCATCGGCGCGTCGGGCAGGATCGAATACTTCGTCGAGCGCATGCTGACGGTGCGCGAGGCCAGCAGCTTTCCGGCCGAGAGCGGCCTCGTCGGCAAGTCGCCGGCGTTCAACCGCATGCTCGAAATGGTGCGGCGGGTGGCGCCTTCCGGTACCACGGCCCTGCTCCTGGGTGAGTCGGGCACCGGCAAGGAACTGGTCGCGCAGGCCATCCACCAGCAGAGCGGGCGCGAGCAGGGGCCGTTCGTGGTGGTGGAATGCTCGGGGCTGACCGAAACCTTGTTCGAGAGCGAACTGTTTGGTTATGAGAAGGGTGCCTTTACCGGCGCCAACCAGCGCAAGATAGGCCTGGTCGAGTCGGCTTCGGGCGGCACGCTGTTCCTGGACGAGGTCGGCGACATTCCGCTGAGCCTGCAGGTCAAGTTGCTGCGCCTGCTGGAAACCGGCACGTTCCG
Source organism: Thiobacillus sp. (assembly GCA_011391285.1). The sequence continues at coordinate 4,193 of JAABQU010000133.1, read as the reverse complement.
CCGGGTGGGCGGGGTCGAGACCTTGCGGGCCGACTTCCGCCTCATCGCTGCTACCCACCGTGATCTCAAGGACATGGTCGAGCAGGGCAGTTTTCGCCGCGATCTGTACTACCGGCTGAGCGTGTTTCCAATTCACCTGCCGTCATTGCGCGAGCGGCGCGAGGATATCGCGCTGCTGGCCGAAACCCTGCTCACCCGACTGGCACCGGGGCGTGCCTACACGCTCAGCGAGGCCGCGCAGGTAAGGCTGCAGGCGTATGACTTTCCGGGGAATATTCGCGAACTGCGCAACGTCATCGAGCGGGCCGTGCTGATGGCCGACGGCGATACCCTGCTGCCGGAGCACCTGCCGTCCGAAGTGGCAGGCGCAGCCTCAGAAGGCATGCCTGGCGTGGACGCCATTGTGCCGTTGGAGAAGGCGGAACTGCGTTATCTGCAATGGGCGCTGGCGCACCATGGCGGTGACCGCAAGTCGCTGGCCGAACAACTGGGTATCAGCGAACGGACCCTGTATCGCAAACTGGCCGGGTAAACCCGGCCAGTTTCGTACTTCTGAAGTCGAAACGCTTCCGCTTTTACTTCTTGCCCCCCAGCACCGGCAAGGCGCCGCCGCATTCCTCGATATCGGCCGGCAGGGTGTAGAACCACATTTGCCACATCGAGATGACCCACTGTGCCGTAAACGAAATGCCCATCAAGGCGCCGCTGCCGATGATGAACCAGGCGAATCCAGGGATATATTTGGTCAGGTACCAGGAGAAGATATCGGTCAGGATGGTCAGGAAGGGCAGAATGATGATCACGCATTTCAGCCACAGCGGACGCATGTAGGCGTGCGTAAAGATGCTGCTGATGATGAAGAAAATGAAGGTGATGCCGAACAGGTGGATGTGTGAAACGCGGACCAGTGTCGGGATGGTTGCCCCGGTATCCCTGGCCACCACTTTCATCACTTCTTCCTGGCTGGTCAGGAGGGGGATGTGCGGGTTGCTGCCGTCGTGGCAGGCGATGCAGCGCTCTTCGATAATGGGTTTGATGTCGCTTTCATAGACTTCAGGCTTGGCACCCGAATCCACCCACTTGAAAATGGTCGCCCGTTCCGTTTCCGGCAACATGCCTGACATCGGGCCCTTCAGCGCGGACACCAGGCGCGTGTCGGATTCGCTGCCGTGGTAGGCGATGCGAATGTCCTGGGCGGAAATATTCTTGTCGTTGCCGTCGAGCCCTGCGTGGCTGAAAAACACCTGCAGCATGGCGAACAGATAACCTGTACCCAATACCAGTAGCGTCATGGTGTAGACCATGCGCGTCGACATCGGCAGGGCACTGAAATGGAAAAAGCCGCGATTGCTCATTGAATGCTCTCCAGGTGGGAATTTAGTTTTTTGCGCCCTGGTCGATCCAGGCAGCGATAGTTGCGACGTCCGCATCGGGCAAGCCGGCAGAGCCGTGGGGCATCCGGATCGAGGGGTCGGCCTGGCCGGATACAAGACGATACAGGGTGCTGCTGACGCTGGACCCAGGGATGACCACGGCACCGAACTTGGTGCCCTTCAACAGGGCTTCATAGCTGTCCATGCGCAGACCGGACTTTTCATAGCCCGCACCGCCTGGCACATGACACGATACGCAGTTGGCATCGATGATGGGCTTGACGTCGGCCTGGTAGGTCACGGCCTTTTCGCCACAACCGGTTTGCAGGGTCACAACCGCGAGGGCGGACAGGGTGAGAAAAACAGCGCGTTTCATCATGGTTGGCTCCCGTCTAATGATTATTTAAGAAAATCCTAATGTATCAACCGGCTTAATTCAAGAGTTGAAGGTATTTTTATTGTTTGTCGGCCTCGGCGATGTGGGCTTCGAGCCACATCCCTGAGATCAAATTTGTTATACGGCCACTTCGCTCAGTGTAGCAACGATCAGCGCTTCATCCATAGAAGATCTGCTGACCGTTGCAATCGATTCAGCCTAGCAACTGGCCCAGCACGAAGGGCAGGATGCCGCCCTTGTTGTAGTACTCGACCTCGATCGGGGTGTCGATGCGCAGTTTGAGCGCGACGCGTTCCACCTTGCCGTCGGCGCGGTGGATCACCAGCGTGACGTCCTGCTGCGGGGTGATGCCGTTTTCGGTGCCTTCGAGGTCGAAGGTCTCGCTGCCGTCGAGCTTCAGCGTGGCCGCATCGACGCCGTCCTTGAACTGGCAGGGCAGCACGCCCATGCCGGCGAGGTTGGCGCGGTGGATGCGTTCGAAGCTCTTGGCGACGACCGCCTTCACGCCGAGCAGCGTGGTGCCCTTGGCCGCCCAGTCGCGCGACGAGCCGGTGCCGTATTCCTCGCCGGCGAAGATCATCAGCGGCGTGCCGTCGCGCTGATATTCCATGGCGGCGTCGTAGATCGGCTTTTCCTCGCCGTCCTTCAGCGTGATGCCGCCCTCGCTGCCGGGGATCATCAGGTTCTTGATGCGTACGTTGGCGAAGGTGCCGCGCATCATCACCTCGTGGTTGCCGCGGCGCGCGCCGTAGCTGTTGAAGTCGGCCTTCTCGACACCGTGTTCGGTGAGGTAGAGGCCGGCCGGCGAAGTCGGCTTGATGCCGCCGGCGGGGCTGATGTGGTCGGTGGTGACCGAGTCGCCGAAAATCGCCAGTGCGCGGGCGCCCTGGATAGCGATGTTGGCGGCCTTGTCGCCGGTGAAAAATGGCGGCTGCTGGATGTAGGTGGATTTCGCATCCCATTCGTACACCGCGCCGGTGGGGGCGGGCACGCCGTCCCACAACGGATTGTCGGCGCCGACGTCGGCGTAGCTCTTGTAGACGCCGGCATCGGTGGAGTGGTGCAAGAGCGTCGCGACTTCCTCGTTGCTCGGCCAGATGTCCTTCAGGTACACCGGGCCGTTCTTGCCGGCGCCGATGGGTTCCTTCTCGACGTTGAACGGCACGCGGCCGGCCAGCGCAAACGCCACCACCAGCGGCGGCGACATCAGGAAGTTGGCCTTGACGTTCTGGTGTACGCGCGCCTCGAAGTTGCGGTTGCCGGACAGCACCGAGCAGGCGACGAGATCGTTGTCGAGGATGGATTTTTCGATCGCTTCCGGCAGCGGGCCGGAGTTGCCGATGCAGGTGGTGCAGCCATAGCCGACCACGCTGAAACCCAGCTTTTCCAGGTAGGACAGCAGGCCCGCAGCTTTCAGATATTCGGTCACCGCACGCGAGCCGGGGCCCATGCTGGTCTTCACATGGGACGGGGTGTAGAGGCCGAGCTCGACCGCCTTCTTCGCCAGCAGGCCGGCGGCGATCATCACGCCGGGGTTGGAGGTGTTGGTGCACGAGGTGATGGCCGCGATGACGACGCTGCCGTGGCGCAGCTCGTCGCCGCCTTCGACCGCATAGGTGCGGCGCAGGTCTTCGGCGGTCTTGTCGTAGCCGCCTTCTGCCTTGGGCTTCTGCATCAGCGTGTGGAAGGTCGTTTCGATCTCGGACAGCGGAATGCGGTCCTGCGGCCGCTTGGGGCCCGCGACCGAGGGTTCGACGGTGGAGAGGTCGAGACTGAGCGTCTGCGAATAATCGATTTCGCCGGTCTTCGGGATGCCGAACAACCCCTGTGCCTGGTAGTAGGTGCGGATCAGGTCGACCTGCGCGGCTTTGCGGCCGGTGGCGGCGAAGTACTGGCAGGTGGCTTCGTCGACCGGGAAGAAGCCCATGGTGGCACCGTATTCGGGCGCCATGTTGGCGATGGTCGCGCGGTCGGTGACGGGCAGGGCGGCAGCGCCTTCGCCGAAGAACTCGACGAACTTGCCGACGACTTTTGCCTTGCGCAGCATCTCGGTGATGGTCAGCACCACGTCGGTGGCGGTGACGCCGGGCTTCACGCTGCCGGTGAGGTTGACGCCGACGACGTCGGGCGTGAGGAAATACACCGGCTGACCCAGCATCGCCGCTTCCGCCTCGATGCCGCCGACGCCCCAGGCGACCACGCCGAGGCCGTTGATCATGGTGGTGTGGCTGTCCGTGCCCACCAGCGTGTCCGGATAGGCCATGCCGTCCTTTTCCATCACGCCGCGCGCCAGGTATTCCATGTTGACCTGATGCACGATGCCGACGCCGGGCGGCACTACCTTGAAGGTCTCGAACGCCTGCATGCCCCACTTGAGGAACTGGTAGCGCTCGAGATTGCGCTCGAATTCGATCTTCATGTTG
>JAABQU010000132.1 GCA_011391285.1 Thiobacillus sp. | reverse complement strand
AGCAGGCACAGCCTGAGGCCTGAACCTCAGGCTTGCGGATTGAGTAGCTGCCGCGCCAGCGGCAGGGTGATCGGGCGCCGCGTTTCCAGGCTGACCCGGTCCAGCGCCTCCAGCACTGCCAGCAGGCTTTGCATGTCGCGCGCGGCACGGGTCAGCAGATAGTCCGCCACCTGCGAATCAAGCTGGAATCCGAGGGTTTCGGCGTGCTGCTGTAAGGCAGTGCGCTTTTCCGCATCGTTCAACGGCTGCATCTGAAACACCAGTCCCCAGCCAAACCGGGTTTGCAGTTCCGGCATCAGCGGAAGCTCGGCCGGCGGCACGCTGCCCGCCGCCAGCCACAATCCGGCGTGTTCACGCACCTGGTTGAACGCGGCAAATCCAGCCTGTTGCCGGGCGGCGTCCCAGCTTTCCACCGCGTCTGCCACCACCACCTCGCCCGCCACCGCGCCGCCCTGCACCACGCTGCGCCCTCGCGCTTCGCACGCCGCTGCCCAGGCCGCCAGCAAATAACTCTTGCCGCTCCCCGGCGCACCCCACACATACACCATGCGTTCGGTCGCCGTGCCGTCGAGCATGGCATTGAGCTGCGCCATGAGTTCGACATTGCGCCCCGCTACAAAGCGGGCGAGATCAGGACGTGCAGGCGGACGAATATCGAGGAGAAGCTGTCGCATGGGGTCGAGAGGATAAGCGATCCAAACCCCTGCGCACCATGCCCTTGACCGTATCCACCCGGAAAATCTGCCGGGATTTTGGCATGAGGACGAAAGGCGCTGCCACGCCCGGCTATACTTTCAGGCTCAACCTGCTGCCCTGAAAGTACGCCGATGAAAGCCGTGTTTACCATGCCCGTCCGACCTGTCATCCAAGCGCCGCCGATGGTCGAAGAAGTGCTCGGCAACGACGAGCGCGAGGCGCTCAAAACGCGCATCAAGGCCTTGATGAAACAACAGGACGCGGTGCTGGTGGCGCATTACTACACGTCGGCCGACCTGCAGGATCTGGCCGAGGAAACCGGCGGCTGCGTGTCGGATTCGCTGGAAATGGCACGCTTCGGCCACGCCCATCCGGCGAAAACGCTGATCGTCGCCGGGGTCAAGTTCATGGGCGAAACCGCCAAGATCCTGAATCCGGAAAAGCGCGTGCTGATGCCCGACCTCAAAGCCGACTGCTCGCTCGATCTGGCTTGCCCGGCCGACGAATTCGCCGCGTTTTGCGACGCCCACCCGGACCGGCTGTCGGTCGTCTACGCCAACACCAGCGCGGCGGTGAAGGCGCGTGCCGATTGGGTCGTCACCTCCGGAATCGCAGTCAAGATCGTCAAATATCTGCACAGCCAGGGTCACAAGCTGTTATGGGCACCGGATCGCCACCTGGGCGATTACGTGCAGCGCGTGACCGGCGCCGACATGCTGCTGTGGCAGGGTTCCTGCGTGGTGCACGAAGCGTTCAAGGCCGACGCGCTGAAAAAGCTGCGCGCCGAGCATCCCGCTGCCGCCGTGCTGGTGCACCCCGAATCGCCCGCAGCAGTGATCGCGCAGGCCGACGTGGTGGGCTCGACCACGCAGCTGATCGCCGCGGTGAAAAACCTGCCGAATCCCGAATTCATCGTTGCCACCGACAACGGCATCTTTCACAAGATGCACGCCGCCGCCCCAGGGAAAACGCTGATCGAAGCGCCGACTGCCGGCGAAGGCGCCACCTGCCAGTCGTGCGCGCACTGCCCGTGGATGGCGATGAACGGTCTGCGCAATCTGGCAGCCGTGCTGGAAAAGGGAAACAACGAAATTCATATCGAAGAAAGCATCCGCGCCAAAGCCCTGCTGTCGATCCAGCGCATGCTGGATTTCGCCGCCGCCGAAAAATCCGGCCTCATCCAACTCGGGGACTGAACCATGGCTGGAGCCAGCTTGCTCGCGCTGCTCGACGACATCGCCACCATCCTCGACGATGTGTCGGTGATGACCCAGGTCGCCGCCAAGAAAACCGCCGGCGTGCTGGGCGACGACCTCGCGCTCAACGCCCAGCAGGTTGCCGGCGTCAAGGCCGATCGCGAACTGCCGGTGGTGTGGGCGGTCGCCAAGGGGTCGTTCATCAACAAGGCGATTCTGGTGCCGGCAGCACTCGCCATCAGCACGTTTGCGCCATGGCTGGTCACGCCCCTGCTGATGCTGGGCGGCACGTTTCTCTGCTATGAAGGCTTCGAGAAGCTGGCGCACAAACACTTGCATAGCGCCGCCGAAGACAGCGCCCACCACGCCGAGTTGACCCAGGCGTTGGCAGACCCGACGGTTGATCTGGTCGCGCTGGAAAAGGACAAGATCAAGGGCGCCATCCGCACCGATTTCATCCTCTCCGCCGAAATCATCGTCATCACCCTCGGCACCGTCGCTGCGGCATCGTTCGGCAAGCAGGTTGCCGTGCTGGCCGGCATCGCCATCATCATGACTGTCGGCGTCTACGGGCTGGTCGCCGGCATCGTCAAACTCGACGACGCCGGGCTTTATCTAAGCCAGCGCGCCAGCGCGGCGGCGCGCGCAATCGGCCGCGTTCTGCTGGCCGCCGCGCCCAAGTTGATGAAGTTGCTGACCGTATTGGGCACCGCTGCCATGTTCCTGGTCGGCGGCGGGATTCTGGTGCACGGCGTACCCGCCGCGCACCATCCGGTCGAAGTGGCCACCCACACCGCCGCCACGCTGCCCGTTGTTGGCGGCGCGCTCGCCGTCCTCACGCCCTTCTTGATCGATGCGCTGGCGGGCATTGCGGCAGGGGCGCTGGTGCTGGTCATCATCAATCTGGGCAGGCGCGTGCTGGGCAAATAGCCTGCTGACGCAGCGCCCGGTCATGGCGTCTCGTCAGCAGCGCTTGTGCGGCAAGCGCGCCGATGAGCGCCAGGAACATATCCCACTGGGTGTCCCACACATCGCCCTGGGTGGCGAGGAAAGCATCGGCATCGCCACCCATTACCAGTGCCGCACCCCATTCGGTGAATTCGTAGCAGGCGGAAAACGCCAGCACGACGCAGGTAGTCAGAAAAAACAGCCAGCCACCGGGCTTGAGCGGCGTCTGCCGCAGCAGAATTTCCCGCGTCAGCATTGCCGGGACGAAACCTTGCGCCAGATGCCCCAGACGGTCGTAGTGGTTGCGCGCCAACTCGAACGTGTCCTGCACCCAGAAGCCAACCGGCACCCGCGCATAGGTGTAATGCCCGCCCAGCAGCAGAATCAGGCCGTGAACGAACAGCAGGCGATAGACCAGCGGCGTGAGCGGGAAACTTCGCCGGCTTGCAAACAGCAGCGGCAAGCCCAGCATCACCGGCAGCGTTTCCATCCACCAGGTCAGGCGGTCGTAAGGCGCGATGCCGGATGCAGTGAGCGCCATCAGCGTCAGCGCGACCAGCAGCGAATTTTCGTGATACTGGATACGGTTCACAGCCTGCCCTCAATCGGCGAGCCAATCAAACCCCCTTGCGCAATCCCGTAGCGGCACAGCGGAGTCACGTCGTAAGTAGAGGCCATGCTTGTTTCCCTGAGCGCCGGATGGTTTTGCACGATTGTAGCGGCTCACGACTTGCGCCCATATCCCGTAAAATACCGGCTTTGAAGCAGATCGATCCGGCCTCGCCTGTGCGCTGCCGGACACTCCCCAGCATGACCGCACGCCTGCGCGAAATCCCCTACAACTACACCTCGTTCTCCGACCGCGAAATCGTCATCCGCCTGCTCGGCGCCAATGCGTGGGACACGCTTAACACGCTGCG
>JAABQU010000131.1 GCA_011391285.1 Thiobacillus sp. | reverse complement strand
TTTTTCTGGAATCCATGCAGTACATAAACTGCCTGTTCCAGTTTGGCCAGATAGATCACCCGGTAGGTTCCTGCGTCGTCACGAATGCGCAGTTCCTTTACGCCCGATCCAATAGTGCTCATGGGTTTCCAGTCATCCGGCTCCAGCCCGCGCTGAATTCTGTCCAGTTGATGCCCGGCTTCGCGCTTCGGCCCTGACGGGAACTCTCGGACTCTCTCCAGTGAGTCGCCCAGGAATTCTATCGGCTTCATGGGGGCATTATACAAAGATTTGTATATTCGGCCAGTGGGCTGGATGAATCGTCAACAACCACACTCGCCCGCCACGGGCCGAAAGCCGTCACCCCTTCTGCCACTCGACAATCCGGTCCGCCAGCGCCAGGCTGGCCGGGCGGTGGGTGATCAACAGGACGGTGCGGCTGCCCAGCGTGGCGCGGCATTCCTCGATGAAGCGCTTTTCGCCTTCGGGATCGAACATGGCGGTGGCTTCGTCGAGGATGAGGATGGGCGGATCCTTGAGCAGGGCACGGGCGAGCGCGATGCGTTGTCGCTGACCGCCGGAGAGGCGCACGCCCTGGTCGCCGATGAGGGTGTCGTAGCCGTCCGGCAGCTTCTCGATGAATTCGTGCGCCTGGGCCAGCCGGGCGGCGTGTTCGATGGCGGCCGTGTCGGCGTCGTGGCGGCCGTAGCCGATGTTGTCGCGCGCGCTGCCGTTGAACAACAGGACGTGCTGTGGCACGACGCCGATCTGGCCGCGCAGGCTGGTGAGGCTGACGTCCGCGATGTCGGTGCCGTCGATCAGGATATGTCCGGCGTCGGGTTCGTGCAGGCGCATCAGCAGGTGGGCGAGCGTACTTTTGCCGGCGCCGTTTTCGCCGGTGATGGCGACGGTTTCGCCGGCCCGGATGTGCAGGTTGAAATGGTCCAGCACAGGCTTGCGGCCGGGGTAGGCGAAGACGACGTCGCGGAATTCGATTTCGCCGCGAACGCCGGTGAGGCTGTGGCCTGCCTGCGCGATGGGTTCGGGCGATTCGGTGAGGACGGATTTAAGGCGCTGCAGGGCGCCGCGCGCCTGCTGGGTCTGGCCGTAGACGTCGGCCAGCGCGCTGACGGGGCGGGTCAGCAGCGCGGCGTAGAGCAGGAAGCTGACCATGTCGGCCGGCGAGCGGGCGGCCATCTGCTCGCTCATCACCCACAGCACGAACACCATGCCGGCGGCAGCCAGAAACTGCAGGGTCGGGCCCAGTGCGGCGTAGATGCGCCGCTGCTCGGCGCTGAGATGCAGGATGCGGTGAATTTTCTGGCGGTAGCGCTCGGATTCCTGCACTTCTCGGGTGAAGGTCTTGATCGCCGGCAGCATGCCGAGATTTTCGTCGGCGGTGGCGATGGCTTCGGCGTGCGCGTCCTGCAGCTGCCCGGCGAGCGGGCGCAGGCGGCGGCCGAGGATCTTCAGCAGGATATAAAACAGCGGCACGAGCAGGGTGACGAAGAGCGCCAGCCGCGCGTCGATGCGGAGCATCAACAGGACCGCTCCGGCGACGGTGAGCAGCAGCGGAATGACGCTGAGCAGGGTGCCGCTGATGAAGCCGGACAGGCGGGCGACGTCTTCGGTGAGCAGGGCCAGGATCTCGCCCTGGCGCCGCTGGTGATAAAAACTCAGCGGCAGCGCCTGCAGGTGGTCGTAAAGGCGGATGCGCAGATCGGCCAGGATGTGCTCGGCGCTGCGGCTCAACAGGACGCTGTTGCCGAACTTGAGCAGCGCCTGCAGCGCGAACAGGGCCAGCAGCGCAAGCAGGATCGGGCCGGTGACAGCCGTCGAGGCGGCGTCCGCGAGCAGGCTTCCGGCCAGCCGACCGCCCAGCCACGGCACCGCCAGCGCCATCCCGCTTTCGGCCAGCATCAGCAAGGCGCAGAGGGCGAGCGCTGAGCGGTAGGGCGCGGCGTAGCTGAGAAGGAGCTGGAGGTCGGTGGGTTTCATGCGTGGCCCGATTGTAGGGGGCGCGACTTCGGGCCGATATCCGTGCCAAGTCCTCTGAGGATCAGTCCTTCGCGAGGCCGGTATTTTCCCGGATGTTCCCGGGTCAGGCGGGACGCTCGCCTATTTCGGAAAAGTTGCTGATCTTTACCGCGCCATCCGGGAATTGCGCAACAACCTCAAGGCGCCCTCCCATTGCCTCGATGTGGCTCCTCAAAGTGGACAGGTACATATCCGCGCGCTTCTCCATCTTGGCGATGGAGGGTTGCTGCACATGAAGGATGTCTGCGAGCGCCTTCTGAGAGAGGCCGCGCGCCTGGCGTAATTCATTTAGCGGCATTTCCTCCAGCATCGCTTGAGTCTTGGCTTCTGCGCGTGCCCGGGATTCGGGCGACATGCGCGCCCTTAGTTCAGAAAATTTCTTAGTCATCGATCAACCCTTCCTTCTTCAGAGTGTCCAAATGCTCGTCGTACAGCCTGTCCGCGATGGGAACATTCCTGTCGTACCAGTCGTCATCGCCCGTTTTGTCGCCACCGATAAGCAAAATGGCAGACCTTCACGGATCAAATGCATATAGCGTACGCAGTGGCTTACCCGCGTGCTGGGTGCGAAGCTCCCGCATGTGCCCATGCTTTGATGTGGTGATCCCGCTGGAGTGGGGGAACGGCAGAGACGGCCCGCGTTCCTCAAGCAAGCCAACAGAGGCAACAATGGACTCCTGTTCTTCTTCGCTGAGAGTCTCCCACCACGCCTCGAACTCGTCCGTATATTCCACTTCCCAATTCATACAGCCAATATAGACGCAATGGAATATTCCGTCAACGGAATATGTCGACCCGTTTTATTCCAGCCTGTCACGCGTCACGCGGAGACGCGAGGCCCTCTCATCCGGAATCGCGCATTCATGCGGGTGTGGCAAGCGCGCAGTGTTGCGCGTCGCCCGATTTATGCCCTTCAGCGCGGTGGGGCAAACGGCCCGCCCGTGATCCGCATGCCGGGCTTGATGCCTTTGCTGCGGAACCCCCCCTGTTTCACTTCAAGCGCATGGCGGACGGGCACCTGCGAGCAGTGGAGGTCCAGCGCTTGCGGCTGCATGTCGGCGATGTTGACGATGCGGCCGTCGTCGGCCAGGAAGGCGATCGACAAGGGAATCAGGGTGTTCTTCATCCAGAAGCACTGCGGGGCTGCGTGCTCGAAGACGAACAGCATGCCGGCATTGTCGTCGAGGCGGGTGCGTCCCATCAGGCCCACCTGGCGCTGCTGCGGGGTGCGGGCGACTTCGACCTTGAAGGTGTGTGCGCCGGCATGGAGCTCGAGCCGGGATGGGGGTGCGGGGGAATCGGCCGCGGCGGAAAACGAGGCTGCCGCAAGCAGTGCGGCGAGGGATGCCCGCAGGCTAGAGGGCGTCACGCATCCGCTCCGCCAGCGCCAGTGCGGTGATCAGGTCGGCATCGAGCACGTTGAAGTGGCCCATCTTGCGGCCCGGCCGCGCGGTTTCCTTGCCGTACAGGTGCAGCTTGATGGCCGGGTGCGCGAGCAAGGTGTCCCAGTGCGGTCCGCCGTCGTGCCAGCGGTCGCCGAGGATGTTGACCATCGCCACCGGTGACAGCAGGCGGGTGTCGCCGAGCGGCAGGCCGCACAGCACGCGCACCTGCTGTTCGAACTGGTCGGTGACGCAGGCGTCGAGCGTGTAGTGGCCGGAGTTGTGCGGGCGCGGGGCGATTTCGTTGATCAGCAGCCGGCCCTCGGCAATGAAGAATTCGACCGCCATCACGCCGACGTAGCCGAGTTTCTCGGCCACGGCTT
>JAABQU010000130.1 GCA_011391285.1 Thiobacillus sp. | reverse complement strand
GTCCGGCGACGTGTTCCTGTTCCCCAGCCTGACCGAGACCTGGGGCAACGTGACCATCGAGGCGATGGCATCCGGCCTGGCGGTGGTGGCCTACGACTGCGCCGCCGCCGAGGAAATCATCCGCCATGGGGAAAACGGCCTCAAGGCTACGCCCGAGGACGAAGCCGCCTTCATCGCCGAAGCCGTTTCGCTGGCCCCTGAAATCGCGCTGCAACGTCGGCTCGGCCGCGCTGCAGCCGCACGCGCCGCCCAATTGTCCTGGGACGCCATTATCGACAGTTTCGAGCGGGTGCTGCTGCGGCTTGCGCAGCCCGATCCTGCGGCGAACACCCCGATGGAATGGTCCGCCGCCACCAACACCGGCTGACGTCGACGTCTCAAGGAGCCCACCATGCGCAGTGCGCGTCTAAGTCTGATTGCCCATCATGGCCTCGACCGACTGGCCGCACATGAACATGCGTGGCTGGAGCGTCTGAACGGCGTGCGCCTGCCCGACTGGGAAGTCAAGCTGATGCGACTTGCCAGCCGCCTCGGCAACGGCGTGTTCTGGTATGCGCTGATGGGGGCGCTGATTGGCTGGTACGGCCGCAACGCGCTTCCAGCCGTGCTGCACATGATCGTTGCCGGCCTGCTGGGCACGCTGCTTTACAAATGGCTGAAAGGCGCGACCGAACGCCCGCGCCCCTATCAGGTCTGCCCAACCATCTGCTGCCTGACCGCGCCGCTCGATCGCTTCAGCTTTCCATCGGGCCACACGCTGCATGCGGTCGTATTCAGCCTTGTCGCCACGGCTTACTACCCGGCGCTGGGCTGGCTGGTGTGGCCGTTTACCGCGCTGGTCGCGCTGTCGCGCCTGGTGCTGGGACTGCACTACATCAGCGATGTGCTGGTGGGAGCTGTGCTGGGTGGATCGATCGCCGCGCTGACGCTTGCGCTTTGAGCGGGCGTCCTAAATCAACTGCTGAACCGCGCAGGAAAAATCACAGCCGTCGTCGCCGGACATCACATCCGGCGACGGTCCTCGATCAGCCTTCGCTCACTTGGGCTGCGGCTCTTCCTTGATGATGATGATCTGCGACGGACTCGGGTTGATGATCTGCAAGTCGTTCTTGACGCCGAACGCGCCGCTGACCCCGCGTGCCAAATCACCCGCTTTCTCCTTGGCGGCTTGAGAACTCACAGAACCAGTCAGTTGCACCACACCCTTCGTAGTGCTGACAATGATCTGGCTGTCCTTCGTCATGGGATCACTGTATATGGCCACCTTCGCCTTGTTGGTGACATCGACGTCTGACAAGTACTGAGTGGTGTCCGGCGGCGGGGACGAACAACCCGTGACGGAAAGCATTGCAGCGGCCAGGAAAACTGCGGAAAAATACTTGCTGATCGGTTTCATGCTTGAATCTCCTGAAGGCGAATAGTGAAGGGTTTTGACTATCAACGTGCCAAGTCGAAAACTTACTAACAATATAGCTCACACGTCGGGCTATATTCTACCGAACCCATAACGTGGGCAGGATCAGATAACGTCAATAGCCGCGTTCAATATTCTGTACCTGGATCAAGCAGCGCGGCGCAACACAAACGGCATCTCGACTTCAAACAAATCGGCCGGCAGAGGCATCCGGCACGCCACCCGGTCCGGTGCGTGCATGGCGATGCGCTCGCGCGCCACGGCCACGGGTGGGCAATCGGCCAGCCAGGCCGGCACTTCGCCTGCCAGCACACGATTCATCTGCGGCAGCCGCAGCGTGACTTCCTGGATGTAGTAGTCAAACCGCGCGACAAGATTGCGGTCGAGCAGGCGTCCCATGCCATGCAGCACACCAGGCAGACGGCTGCGGCGCAGCAGGCGTTCAGCGCCGGCCAGTTGCCTGATCGCACAGCGGCTCGCAGCCGGGGTGCAGTCGAAGTTGCGCGCCACATAGTCGACCAGCCAGTCGTCGGCCTGCAGCAGGTGGGCGGGCGGGCGGAGCGTGGGTGTTGTTGCATACGACTCCGCACGCGCTTGAGCGCGTAGCGGATCGGAGTCCTTCAGGGCTTCAGAAGCTTTAGTGCGTGGCTGTTGCCGGTCTATCGGCTTTACAGCCACGGCCGCCCCCTTACGGGGACAACCACGGCCTGCCCCTTGCGGGAGGAACAGGTGGCGCGCCACATGCCGGTCCATCGCCCACTCCGAGATGGCGTGCGTCAGCATCGGCACGTTCCACCACAGGTGCTCGTGCGCGGGAACGAAGTGGTTGTGCGCGATGATGTCGACCCACAGATGGCTCATCGCGCCGACTGCGCAGGCGCGCGATTCGTCGTCGTGCGCCGCGTCAAGCAATGCATGCGCGGTTTCCCAGCGGTGGCTGGTGTCGAATGCACGGGTTCGCGCGGTGGCGCCCACCAGCGCCAGATCGGGCAGGCAGGCACCCGCCATCAGGCGCTGCGGGAATCGCCGCACCGCACGCCGCAGGGCGGGATCGAGGAGCGGCACCGCCCACACCAGCAGTTGCGCGAAATACACGTGGGTATACAGGCCCCACGCCAGCGCATCGCCGGCAAACAGGACTGCCGGCACCGACCACAGGCATGCGGCACGTTTCAGATTGAGCGTTGAAACTGGATTCATGCGTGCAGCATGGTCGTGCTGCATGACCGTTCCCGGTCAGATGCATGAATCTTCGGTGAAAGCCGCTCCCGCCGGCCTGCGTATAATTCCCGCTGTCGTTTTCAACCCACATCCAACATGCGTACCCTCATCTGCGGTTCCCTCGCCTTCGACTCCATCATGGTGTTCCAGGACCACTTCAAGCACCACATCCTGCCGGACAAGATCCACATGCTGAACGTGTCCTTCCTGGTGCCGGAAATGCGCCGCGAGTTCGGCGGCTGCGCGGGCAACATCGCCTACAACCTGAAACTGCTGGGTGGCGAGCCGCTGATCATGGCGACCGTCGGCGACGACTTCGGCGCCTACGCCGAACGGCTCGACGCGCTTGCCATTTCGCGCGACTACATCCGCCACATGGCCGGCACCTATACCGCGCAGGCCTTCATCACCACCGACCTCGCCGACAACCAGATCACCGCCTTCCACCCCGGTGCGATGAATTTTTCGCACGAGAACGACGTCCGTCAGGTAGCGGACGTCAGGCTGGGCATCGTCGCGCCGGATGGCCGCGACGGCATGCTGCGCCATGTGCGCGGCTTCCACGAAGCCGCGGTGCCGTGCGTGTTCGATCCCGGCCAGGGGATGCCGCTGTTCAGCGGCGAGGAACTGCTGGAGTGCGTGCACAAGTCGAGCTATGTGATCCTCAACGACTACGAAGCCGAACTGCTGCAGACCCGCACCGGGGAAGACCTGGTCACGCTCGCACGTCACGTCCAGGCGCTGATCGTGACGCGCGGCGCCGAAGGCTCGGTGATCCACGCGGCGGGCAAGGAAATCGCCATTCCGGCGGCGCGGCCCCAAGCCATCCTCGACCCCACCGGGTGCGGCGACGCTTATCGCAGCGGCATGCTGTATGGCATCACCCATGGGCTCGACTGGGAAACCGCCGGACGACTGGGCAGCCTCATGGGCGCGATCAAGATCGCCCAGCGCGGCGGCCAGAACCATCGTCCCGGACGGGATGAAATCGCCGACCAGTTTCATGACCAGTTTGGCTATCGATTCGAGTGACCCCGGGCGCGCTTCCTGCACAGGACGTGGTTCGCCCCATCCTGCCCGGTGCAAGTGCGCGGGTCATCTCTTCGCAATCTTGACGTCACACCGGCTTCATACCTGATCCCTAAGCTGGGCGCATTCCAATT
>JAABQU010000129.1 GCA_011391285.1 Thiobacillus sp. | reverse complement strand
CCTCGTCAGGCAGCGCGCTCCACCAGCCCAGCGTGGTGTCGTTGTCGTGCGTGCCGGTGTAATACACCGTGTCGGGCATTACGTTTTCGGGCTTGTGCGGGTTATCGGCGTGATGGTCGAAGGCGAACTGCAGCACCGCCATGCCGGGCAGGCCAAACTGGTGGCGCAGCGCGGTGACGTCGGGTGTAATGATACCGAGGTCTTCGGCCACCAGGGGCAAATCGCCCATTTCGTCGGCGATCGCCTGCAACAGCGCCGCGCCGGGCGCCTCCACCCACGTGCCATGAATGGCGGTGGGTTCGGCGGCGGGAACCTCCCAGGCCGCGGCCAGCCCGCGGAAATGGTCGATGCGAACCAGATCGAACCACTCGAAGTGCGCGGTGAGCCGTGCCCGCCACCAGGCGAAGCCGTCGGCCTGCATCGCCGCCCAGTTGTAGTGCGGATTGCCCCAGCGCTGCCCGGTTTCGGAAAAATAATCCGGCGGCACCCCGGCCACCACCGTCGGATGTCCCTCGGCGTCGAGCCGGAACAGGTCGCGCTGCGCCCACACGTCGGCACTGTCGTGGGCGACAAAGATCGGCATGTCGCCGAACAGCTGGATGCCGCGTGCCGCGGCCTGCGCACGCACTGCGTGCCAGTGCACCACTGCGCGATACTGTGCGCGCTTCACCGCTTCCAGGGCATCGGCATGGACGACGTCGAAGCGGATCAGCACGCCGGGATCGCGGTCACGCAGGGCGCGCGGCCAGGCAGTCCAGGGGGCGCCCCCGCATTCCGCCTTGATCACCATGAAGCGCGCGAAATCGTCGAGCCAGTGCGCCTGCCGCGCCTGCCAGTCGGCATAACCACGAGGGTCGACCTCGATGTCGGGAAACAGTGCCGGATTCACCGCGAATGCCGATGCGCACTGATAGGGTGACAGGCCGGTGAGCGGAATCCCCAGCGGCAGCATCTGCCAGACACCGAATCCCGCCGCCTGCATAAAATCCAGCCAGCGCCCGGCATCGGCCAGCGTGCCGGATGGCAGCGAAGTCGGGTGTAGCAGCAGACCTGCGCGATGCGTGTCGAAGTTCATCCTGAAAATCCAAAGGCGGTCCGCCAAGGACGCGAAGCGATGCGAAGCAAATCCCGGCAAGGGTGTGCGCTATCGCACCGGTTACTGCGCAGGCACAAACATGCCCAAACATCTGCTTTTCTTCGCGGCTCTTCGCGTCCTTCGCGGATAAAGGTTTTCACGCCACGCATCAGGCGTTCCGGCGCATGGTGCCGGCGTTTTCCACCCAGCCGCCGCCGCTCGATAACGGCACGTCTAGCAAGGCCGGCGGCGCAACACCGAGCAGGCGATACAGCTCGCGCAACTGGGTGCGGTACAGCTGCTCGAAGTCGCTGACGCTGCCTGATGGATTGTAGTCGCCGAACCACCAGAACCAGTCCGAGCCTTCGCACACGGCGAGCTGGCGGGTGGCCAGCGCAAGCTGGTCGGCGTTCAACCTGCCGGAAGCCGCCACGCTATCGTAGGACAGCTTGGCCGCGACCAGATAATCCCAGCCGCGGTTCTTGTCGGCCGACCCGATCCAGGTGGAGAAACTGCCATAGACCCAGCTGCCGGCCGCCAGCCGCTTCATCGGCCGGGCGGGCGCGTGCTCGGCCTGCTCGGCAAAGGTGCTGATCCTGAGCGTGGGATGGCCGGACAGTGCGGCATAGAGCGCATCCAGAAAATGATGGCCATTGTCGGGGTAGTACTCCCAGGCATTTTCGCCGTCGAGGATGACCGAGACCACATGCTGATTGGCGTCCTTGCCGAAGAAGCTGGCAATGTTCTCGAGATGGTGGACAAAATCGCCCACCGCGTCGACGGAATGCCAGTCGCTGTATTTGAAGCCGATCAGGTCCGACAGGCCATCGTCGCGAAAAAACACCCGGGCCTTGAAACTGTCGATATGCGCAGGCGAAAACAATGCGCGCCGACTATGCAATTCCTCATCCGCGCAACCCGACTTGGCGCAACTGTTGCGCCACACCCCCTCGCCCGAGGCCGTCCAGGCAAACCCCATTTCGTCGAGCTGGGCCAGCGCATCCTCGCTCACGCCGCCTTCCGACAGCCACACGCCCGCCGGCTTGATGCCGAAGTAACGCTCGAACACCTCGACGCCATGCCGCAGATGCCAGCGTGCGCGCGCCGCACCACCCGGGTAGGCGGGCGCTTCGGGTACGGGAACGTCGGGCAGCGCATCGCGCAGATTGGCGAAATCGTTCAGCAGCGGCACGATGGGATGGCCGTAAGGCGTCATCGACAGTTCGATCTGGCCCCGCTCGGCGAGCGCGCGATAGCGCGGAATCAGCCCTGCCATGCAGTGCTGTATCAGGTGCAGCAATTCATGGCGGTCGGCCGCGGAAAAAGCCTTCTCCTGCGCCATCAGCCGCTGCACCAGCGGCAGATGCCGCAGCGAGTGTCCCAGCCAGGCGAGGTGATACCAGGTCAACAAATCGAGAAAATACTGCTCGGACAGGTAGCCCAGATGCCACTGCAGATCAGTGCTGTCGACCTCGATGGCGCCGGCCGTTCGCACCAGGCGATGGAACGCGGGATGCGGATGAATCATGCGCGGGGCATGGCAGCGCTGGCAATCCTGAATGATGCGCAGGCGGCTGGCGGTATCCGAGGGAACGCGCTCGACGCCGGACAGCAGGTTCAGCATGTGGTCCTGGGTGGGCTTGCCGTGCCTAAGCAATGCGTTGAGCTGCTGCGCATAGTCGTCCAGCTGCTCCAGCAGCACCGGTGCGAAGTTCACCACCGCATGCATGTCCGGATGCCGCTCGAGATGCGCGGCCATGTCGCTGTAATCCTTGATGCCGTGAAGATAAACCCAAGGCAGGTGATACGCACCCTTGAGACCCTCACGGTAATACGGCTGGTGCATGTGCCAGCACAACACCACGTTCAATTTAGCCGTCATAGTTGTTCTGCAGCCTCACGTACAGGTTCTGGCCAAGCATCGCCGGTGTCACCAGGACGATGCCTTCCTTGGTGACATGAAAGCGCTTGGCATCCTCGACCGGGTCTTCGCCGATGACCGTGCCGTCGTGGATCACGCAGCCCTTGTCGATGATGGCGCGGGTGATGCGGCAATGGCTGCCGATACTGACCTTGGGCAGGATCACGCTGTCCTTGATCAGGCTGTAGTTTTCCACGGTGGTGGCAAAAAACAGCACCGAGCGCTTGACCCGCGCGCCCGACAGGATGCAGCCGCCCGCGATCAGCGAATCAATTGCCTCGCCACGCCGGTTCTCGTCATCGAGGATGAATTTTGCCGGCGGATATTGCGGCTGGTAGGTCCAGATCGGCCAGTCGCGGTTGTACAGATTGAGCTCGGGCTCGACCGAGCACAGCTCCATGTTGGTCTGCCAGTAGGAATACAGCGTGCCAACGTCACGCCAGTAGTCCGGCAGGCCGTCCTTGTTGCGGAAAGGGAAGGCGATTGCCCGGGAGGTGCCGATGCTGTTGGGGATGATGTCCTTGCCAAAATCGTGGCTGGACGCCTCGTTCGTCGCGTCGTCGATCAGCGTCCTGTAGAGGAAGTCCTTGGAGAAAATATAAATCCCCATCGACACCAGCGCGATGCCGGGTTTGCCGGGAATGCAGTCGGGGTTCGCCGGTTTTTCGGTGAAGCGGGTGATCCGCATATCCTCGTCGACCGACATGACGCCGAATCCGCACGCCTCAGCAGCCGGCACCTCGATGCTGCCGACGGTGAAGTCTGCGCCGGTCTGCACGTGATGCAGCAGCATTTCCGAGTAA
>JAABQU010000128.1 GCA_011391285.1 Thiobacillus sp. | reverse complement strand
GGCCCAGTTACCGCAAGACCGAGGCAGAGGACGGCTGGAAGCGGATGAATGAATGGTTCCGGAAGCACGGGGTTTGAAATGATGCGCTTCATCCCGGGATGGGAGGCGCGTTGTCATCCCATCCCGGCACCGCGCGCGTCGTTTTGTGATCTGCAGCGCTTGAGCGGGGGCCATGTGATCGATAATGGCGCACTCGGCCCCCTTGATTCATTCGCCGGCGCAAGAAGGCCTTGATGGCCCGCGCCGGCAACCCATTTGCCACGCCCCAGATGCAAACCGAAATCGATGGATCCGTCTTTGCCGGCTTCAGGCGGATGCTCCGTCTGGGCACGCTGATCTTCGCGCTGATCCTCACGGTCCTGTTCGCGCTGATCGTCTACCAGCACCAGCGCTCGGAAGAGGCTGTTCGCTCGGTGGCGCACACGCGGCAGGTCATCGCATATATCGACGCACTGCGCACCTACCTGCTCAACCTCGACAGCGCAGTGCGCAAATATGCCGAGTCGCAGGATCCCGCCCATCTCGACCCCAGCCTGATCTGTCGCCAATCGCCGTGTCCCAGTGCCGAGCAACTGATCGTGCTGATCGGTGCCGATGGTGACCGGGCTGCACGCCTGGCACCGCTGCCGGCACTGCAGTCGGCATTGGAAACCGGATTCAACGCACTCCAGCAGGGCGCGGTGGGTGGCGATGTTCCCCCTCCTGAACGCGGTCTTGCGGTGTTCGACAGGTCCGCCATCGATCAGATCCACCGCATCCTGATCGAGACCGGACGGGAAGAGTTGAACCAGTTGGAAAAGCGCGAAGCGGCACGCATTGAAGACCAGCAATTGTCCGCGACGCTGGTGGGCATGGCTGGACTGTGGATGGGACTGGCACTGCTCGGGCTGTACCGGAAGACCGTTCGCCTGATCCGGGCGGGCTTCCATGCCGAGCAGACGATCCGGCAACTCAGTCTTCACGACGCGCTGACGGGCCTGGCCAATCGGCGCTTTCTGAACGAAAACGAAAAGCATCTGATCGCCGCCGCGAAACGCTCGGGCAAGCAGATGGCTGTCCTGGTCGTCGACCTGGATGACTTCAAGGCGGTGAACGACACGCAAGGGCATGCAGCGGGCGATCAGGTTCTGGTGACGTCTGCGCAGCGGATGAAGCAGCTGCTCCGCGAGGCGGATGTGATCGCCCGGTTCGGGGGAGACGAGTTCGTCATCGTGCTGGGGCAGGTCGAGGATGCGGAGACTGCGCGCGAGGTCGCACGCCGGCTGGTGCAGAGTCTGCGCCAGCCCATACCGCTTGCCGAAGGGGGCACCGCGCGCATCGGGGCGTCGGTCGGAATCGCGATGTGCTGCGCGGGCAGTGAAACGCTGAACGATCTGCTCAGGAAAGCCGACGCCGCACTTTACGCTGCGAAGCGTGACGGCAAAAGCACCTTCCGCGAAGCCGACGCTTCAGCCACATAAAACCCCGCGCCTCGCCCGGATTATTTCGTCAACGCCATGAACAACTCAAATGTCTTTTGGCTACGGCCGCTGCTTCGCAGCTAAACGTTCGCTCCGCTCACGTCAGCCTGCGCCGAAAGCTACCCTTCATGGCACTCACTTGGTGAGTGCCATGAAAAGCGCAGGTAGCTTTTCGGGCAGCCGCTCGATGTGGTCGATGACGGTGAACTGGCGACCGAAGATGTCGCCGACGTATTCGTCGGCCTTGGGGTCGAGGCTGATGCAGTAGGAGAAGATGCCCTGCTGGTCGAGTTCCTTGACGGCCTGGCGGGCGTCTTCGACGAGCAGGCGCTCGTCGTGGGTGTCGACGTCGGACGGACGGCCATCGGTGAGTATCAGCATGAGCTTCTTGTCGGCCGGACGCGCGCCAAGGTAGTGCGCGGCATGGCGCATCGCGGCGCCCATGCGGGTGGAGTAGCCCGCTTCCATCGCGGCCAGCCGCGCTTTCACGTCGTCGTTGAAGTGTTCGCCGTAGCCCTTGATGTGCAGGTAGCGCACGTCGTGGCGGGTGTTGGAGTGGAAGCCGGCAATGGCGAACGGGTCGCCCAGCTTCTCGATCGACCAGGCCAACAGCGAAACCGCTTCCTGGCTGAGTTCGAGGATGGTCTGGTCGGATCCGCCCGCCTTTTCGTTCAATGATTCCGACAGGTCGAGCAGCAGCATGACGGCGATGTCGCGGCCGTCGGTGCGGTGGCTCATGTTGATGCGCGGGTCGGGGGTCGCGCCGCCCTTGAAGTCGATCAGCGAGCGGATGGCGACATCGAGGTCGAGTTCGCTGCCCGCTTCCTGGTAGCGGATGCGCACCTTGTCCTGCGGCTTCAAGAGGTCGAGCATTTTCTTCAGCCGCTTGGCGAGCGCGGCGTGCTTGGCGAGCAGGCGGTCGATGTCGGCGGCGTTGCCGCTGGGATGCAGCGCGGCGTACACGCTGGCCCAGTCGGGGCGGTAGGTCTGGCTGTTGTAGTCCCACTCGGGGTAGTGGCGCGGCGGCAGGCCCTGGATTTCCTCGCCCGGCTCGACCTTGCGCTTCTCGTCGAAGCTCTCTTCCTCGTCGCCCGCCTCGATGAATTTCCACAGCTGGCGGTTGTCGTCGCGGTAATCGACCACGGTGTCGTCGAAATGGACCTTGGCGAACTGGTCGCTCTGAAGGCGGGTCTTGGCGACGTAGGAGAGCGCCAGCGCGGCGATTTCCCGGGTAGAGGATTCGCCCTGCTGCATGACGGCGTGGAAGCGGCCGACGAAGGTGTTGAGGTCGGCATCAACGTAGCCGTGAGCGGGATCGAGCAACGCGCGCGACAGCATCGCCATGCGGTGGCGCAGGCAGGAGGTGGTCTGCGGATCGCAGGCGCCTTCAACCGGTTTGGGATGCAGTGCGAGGAACAATGTGCGCAGGCCGGGGTATTCGCGGATCAGCAGCGTCTCGATGCGGCAGTCCTCGAAGAACTCCACCGCCATGCGCTGGAACGGGCTCCAGTTGTCGGCGATCTGCGCCTCGGACCAGCGGCGGTGGCCGATGATGTGGGCAAGCACGGCGCGGTAGCGGTCGATGCCTGGTATCGCACCGGCGTCGTCGTACACGTCCGGCAGGCGGATGCCGAGCTTGTCGTAGTAGGGAATCGGCTTGCGCAGTTCGTCGAACGCGGTGGAGTACGGCACCAGGTGATCGCCGTCCTGCCACAGGCCGCGCAGGTACAGATCGAGCTTGTGCTCGACGTCCACCAATAATGTTCCATGACGTTCGCGCTGCAGCACGGCGCGTGCGTCGGCCGACTGCAGGCTGAAGTAATCCTTCTGCCGCTCGGGATGCGTGCGGTAGTTGCGGATGCCGTATTCGACCCAGTTCTTCAGGCCGGCGAGCGTCAACTGGCTGAGCAGGTTGGGCGCCTGGGCGAAGAACTCCGGCAGGCCCGGGCTGGGAAAGGTGGTGTGGTGGCCGTGGATGGAGCCGGTGGTGCGCTCCATGAAATTCAGGGTCACGTCGAGGTAGCGCTGCAACTGGTCCTGCGAGTGCAGCCGGCGCGCCACCGGCGCCAGCGTCTCCACAAATGGCGTGATGGCGCTGCCGTTGGGCGACTTCTGCATGCGCTGGATCAGCGCCATCACCGCCGGCAACGACGCCTCGCCGACCGCCTTGGCGGTGGACGGCCACTCCTCCATGAACGCCAGCATCGGCTCGACGCCGCGCCCCAGCTTGCCGATGACGCGGCCCGCTTCGAGGTAGGCGTCGATGCCTTCGCGCGTGAGCACCGCCAGCGCTTCCGCCATGAGATCGTCGAACACCGCCTCCACCTGCGGAAAGCGGGTGTCGAGCTGCTTCCAGTAGGCAGCCATCAGCGGATGCTGGTATTCGGTTT
>JAABQU010000127.1 GCA_011391285.1 Thiobacillus sp. | reverse complement strand
TGCACCCCGCGCAACCCGGTCGGCCCCTGCATGGTGTCGGACGAAGGCGCCTGCCGCATCTGGTGGGCGGGCGGCGTGCGCGTAGCCGTCGATGCCTGAGCGCGTCGCGCAGCGCATCACGATCAACGGCCGGGTGCAGGGCGTTGGATTCCGGCCCTTCGTCTATCGCCTCGCGCATCAACACCAGATCAACGGCTGGGTGCGCAATGTCGATGGCGCGGTGGAAATCCACGCCGAAGGCAGACCCACACAACTCCAGCTTTTCAGCGACGCGCTGCTGAACGAGGCGCCGCCGCTGTCCGCCCCCGGCCCGCTTGCCATAGCCAACTGCAAACCCGAACACACCGCAGCGTTTGCCATCCTCGGCAGCACCGCTTCGACCCATGCCGACATTCATCTGCCGCCCGACGGCTTCATCTGCGCCGACTGCCTGGCCGAACTGCACGACCCGGCCAACCGCCGCCACCGCTATCCCTTCATCAACTGCACCCAGTGCGGCCCGCGCTACACGCTGATTACTGCCCTGCCCTACGACCGCCCCAACACGGCGATGCGCGACTTCGCGCTGTGCCCGGAATGCCAGCGCGAATACGAGAATCCGCTCAACCGCCGCTTTCACGCCGAGCCGATTGCCTGCCCGGTGTGCGGGCCACACCTGCAGTTCGTTTCGGGAGATGAAAAGCTCGATGGCGACGAAGCCACGCTGGCCGCCGCCGTCGCCGCATTGCGCGCGGGGAAAATCGTCGCGGTCAAAGGTGTCGGCGGCTACCACCTGCTATGCGACGCCACGAACGACGAAGCGGTTGCCACGCTGCGCGCCCGCAAGCCGCGTCCGACCAAGCCGCTGGCGGTGATGTTCCGCCATCTTGAAACGCTGCAACATGTGGTCCACACCACACCCGAGCTGGACCGCTTTCTTACCTCTCCCGAACGGCCCATCGTGCTGCTAGCCAAGCGCGCCGATTCGAACCTGTCTGAACTCATCGCCCCCGGCCTCGCGGAAATCGGCTGCCTGCTGCCCTACTCGCCACTGCACGATCTGCTGCTGAACGACTTCGGCGGGCCGCTGGTGGCGACCTCGGGCAACCTCTCCGGCGAGCCGGTGCTGACCGACAACGCGGAAGCGCAAACCCGGCTTGCCCATCTCGCCGACACCTTCCTGCACCACAACCGCCCCATCGTGCGCCCGGCCGACGATCCGGTATATCGCGCCATCGCTGGTTCGCCACGGCCGTTGCGGCTGGGACGCGGCCTCGCGCCGCTGGAGCTTGAACTCCCCGTGTCGCTGCCCGAACCCGTGCTGGCACTCGGCAGCCACATGAAGAACACGCTCTGCCTCGCCTGGGGCACGCGCGCCGTCGTATCGCCGCACATCGGCGAACTCGACTCGCCACGCAGCCTCGACACCCTGGCGCAGGTGGCGGCCGACCTGCAGCGCCTGTACCAGGTGCAGGCAACCCGGCTCATCGTCGACCGCCATCCCGGTTACGGCTATCGCCGCTTCGCGCGCGACAGCGGCTTGCCGCTGACAGAGGTCTGGCATCACCACGCCCACGCCTCGGCGCTGGCGTGGGAATTTCCGGATATCGAAGCATGGATCGTGTTCACCTGGGACGGCGTCGGCCTCGGCGAGGACGGCACGCTATGGGGTGGCGAAGCCTTTACGGGTGCGCCCGGCTGCTGGCAGCACGCCGGTTCGTTCAGGCCGTTCCGGCTGCCCGGTGGCAACAAGGCCGGGCGCGAACCGTGGCGCGCTGCGGCAGCGCTGCTGTGGGAAACGGGTCAGGCTGCGCCGTTTGTGCCCGAGCCCCTGCATCAGGCATGGTCGGCCAGGCTGAACAGCCCTACCAGTTCCTCGGTCGGCCGTCTGTTCGATGCTGCCGCGTCTTTATGCGGAATTTGTACTCACGCTAGTTTCGAAGGCGAAGGCCCGATGCGGCTGGAAGCCATGGCCACCCATGCCGATGGCGAAGTCGTTTCACTGCCGCTCCAACGTGACGTGCTCGGCCTGTGGCGCACCGACTGGTCACCACTACTACCCATGCTTGGTGACGAAGCACGGCCACTAGCCGAACGTGCATCCAGCTTCCATCTCAGCCTGGCGCAGGCGCTGGTCGAACAGGCCACACATCTACGTGCGCAAACCGGCATCCAGTCGGTCGGCCTCACCGGCGGCGTGTTCCAGAACCGCGTGCTGACCGAAGCCGCGCTCAGTCAATTACAAGTTGCCGGCTTCAAGGTCCATCTGCCGCAACGCGTTCCCGTCAACGACGCCGGATTAAGCTTCGGCCAGATCATCGAATTCCTTCACGCATAAGAAAACCCATGGACGACACCCGCATCCTCCTCGCACACGGCAACGGCGGCCGCCTGATGCGCGAACTCATCACCGACATCTTTGCCCGACATCTCGCCAACCCGCTGCTCGACACCGACGCCGACGCGGTGACGCTGCCGCCGCTCGATGGCGAACTCATG
Source organism: Thiobacillus sp. (assembly GCA_011391285.1). The sequence continues at coordinate 1,397 of JAABQU010000127.1, read as the reverse complement.
GTCACCACCGACGGCTTCACCGTGCAGCCGCTGGAGTTTCCCGGCGGCAACCTCGGCTCGCTGGCGGTGCATGGCGTGGTCAACGACCTCGCCGTGGCTGGCGCCGATCCGCGCTACCTCACCCTGTCGGCGCTGATCGAGGAAGGACTCGAAGTCGACGTGCTGGACCGGCTCATCGCCAGCTTTGCCACCGCCGCGCGCGAATGCGGCGTCGCCGTAGTGGCCGGCGACACCAAAGTCGTGCGTCGCGGCGAAGGCGGCGGCCTGTATCTGTCGGTCGCCGGCATCGGCGTCAAGCGTGCCCTGGCGCCGCTCGACATCAAATCCATCGCGCCGGGCGACGTGGTGCTGGTGTCCGGCCCGGTGGGCGATCACGGCATCGCGGTGATGCTGGCGCGCGAACAGTTCGGCCTGTCCGGCGAACTGCGTTCCGATTCCGCTTCGGTGCTGCCGCTGGCGCAGGCGGTGCGCGACCTGCCCGGCCTGCGCTTCATGCGCGACCCCACGCGCGGCGGCCTCGCCACCGTCGCCCACGAGATCGCGCGCGCCTGCGGCCACAACGTGGCGCTGGATCAGCGCGCGGTGCCGCTGCGTCCGGAAGTGGTATCGGTGTGTGAAATGCTGGGGTATGACCCGTATTTTCTGGCGTGCGAAGGACGCATCGTCGCCGTGGCAGACGCTGCTGCCGCCGAAACAGTACTCGCCAGCTGGCAAGCCCTGCCCGAAGGCCGCGACGCCTGCATCATCGGCCGCATCGAAGCAGGCGACAGCCGGGTGATTCTGGAAACCGAGCTGGGCGGCCGCCGCGTGCTGGACGAACTGGAAGACGATCCACTGCCGCGCATCTGCTGAATCTACATGGGGTGATTCAGTCTTGAACCCGTAGACGACGCCAGATCGCTTTCTTTTGCATCCACCCTGAACAGCCGGTCAGGGTGGATGCCGAGAGCGTCTGCTGGTCGGGCCATGCCGGGTCACCCACACACAGCGACGGGCAACCCTCGAATGGCTGCTTTAAGGACTGGCTCCGAACGAGTGCTCGGCAGCAGCCCAGGACGATGATTTCCATAGAAAAGAGGCTTATTGCTTCCTATAGTGGTTGCCAGATCTGAGTATTTTGTGGGGGCGTCATGTCAAGAGCATCTGAGTTGGTGAAATTGCCTGGCACTGTGGCTGCCGGTCTCTTTTCCAGAAAAGGTTTTCTGGAGGAGTTTGACGGGGTGATGACCGAAGCCGAGGCTGGAGAAATGGTTCACCTGTGCGCGGCTATTACCCTGACCATGGAAATGCAGGGCCGCCTGCTGGGTCGCATGGCCGGTCAATCCGGATGGGATAGCTGCTACGGCTGGATGACGTGGGGGCCTGAAATGTCCATCGTCACGGTTCACGACAGCATG